>DYDH01000146.1:8964-11788 GCA_020717985.1 Herpetosiphon sp.
CTGGGTGTGCCTGAAAAAATAATTGAAATCAAAACTTCCGATTCTGCCAAACAGGGAAATTCCGGCTCAGCATCGGCATCACGCCTGACCTTTATGGCAGGCAACTCGATGAAGGGCGCGGCGGAAGCGGCTTTGGAAAAATGGAAAAATGAAGAACGTCCCGCCATCGCGGAATTCAAATATCTCGCGCCGCGCACGACTCCCTTTGACCATGAAACAGGCCATTCCATGCCAAACTTTTCCTACGCGTATGTAGCCCAGGCTGCGGAAGTTGAAGTGGATACAGAAACCGGGCATGTGCGCGTGATCCGCATCGTCTCGGCCAATGATGTTGGCAAGGCGATCAATCCTGAACAGGTTGTGGGACAAATCGAAGGCGCGGTCATACAGGCTCACGGTTACGCGGTTCTTGAAGATTACAAAACCAAAGACGGGCGTGTGTTGACCGATCAATTAAGCACATACCTCATCCCGACCATTCGCGATATTCCCGAATCAGTTGAATCGGTGATCGTTGAAGTGCCCGATCCAAACGGACCCTGGGGCGCACGCGGACTGGGCGAACTCCCCATGTTGCCTACTGCGCCCGCCATCGCCGCCGCCATCCACGATGCAATTGGCGTGTGGATCGATGAATTCCCATTCACCCCCGAACGCGTCCTGCGCGCGCTTGGGAAAATATAATAATTTGCAGGGGTGGGGTTTTGCTCCCATCCCTGCATAAAAATGCCCTTCCCCTATCTTAATGAAAACCGGGAATTGAACGAAACCACCCGCAAGGAAGCAGGTGGTTCATTCGCCACGTTAACCGACGGTGTGACACATTACGAGCTTGGCGGACCTGAAAACGGGCAGCCTGTCGTGCTCGTGCATGGATTCTCGACTCCATACTTTATCTTCGACAATACATTCGAATTTCTGGTCAACTCGGGTTTTCGCGTATTGCGGTATGATCTTATCGGACGTGGATATTCAGACAGGCCGCACGTTGACTACAACATCCAGCTCTTTGTGCGCCAACTCAAGGATCTGCTCGATGCGCTGGGACTCAAACATGTCAACCTGACCGGGCTTTCCATGGGCGGACCGATCACAGCGGCGTTTATCAGCGAATATCCGGTTTATGTCAGCAAGTACATATTGATTGACCCGGCGGGCGCAAAGCGGCTCGTATTTCCATGGATGCTCAAAGCCTTGAAAATTCCCTTTATTGGCGAACTGGCGCTGGGTCTGTTTGGAAGCACGAGCATGATAAAAGGGGTTGCGTCTGATCTATTCGACCAAAAAACGGTGGAACATTTTCAGGCGCAATATAAAATCCAAATGCAATTCAAGGGATTCAAGTACTCGCTTTTATCCACCATGCGGAATGGGATGCTTGAATCGTTTTACGAAACCTATGCCCGTGTTGGAGTGTTACAAAAGCCCACTCTGTTGTTTTGGGGCATCAACGATAACACCATACCTTTTCATTACAGCAAGGTCATTTTGCAGGCCATGCCCCACACGGAATTCCATGCCATTGAACATTGCGGGCATATTCCACATTACGAGAAACCCGGGATCGTAAACCCGATCTTGTTGGAGTTTTTGTCAAAATGAACAAATTTCAAACCTTTCTTAAACGCAACCGTTACAAAATCGCGATCTTTGGATTAATGACATCCGCTTCGCTGATCTGCGTCCTGTTGGTGGCGGCGCGTATCGCGTACAGTGACTCGGGGCGCTATACCAGCCTCGTCTGGAATCTTTTTCTGGCGTGGATTCCCTTTGTGCTCTCTTATCTGGCGCATGCCCTTTCGTGGAAAAAGACGCTTTTGTATTTTGTTTTACCCATTACCGCATTTCTTTGGTTGATCTTCTTCCCCAATGCGCCGTACATTCTGACAGACCTGCAGCACCTTGCAAAAGAAACATCCAGCGCGCCTGTCTGGTATGACGTGATCGTGATGATCTGGTTCTCATGGACAGGATTATTACTTGGGCTTGTTTCGCTGTATCTGATGCACGATATTGTCCAACGGACTTTTGGACGCTGGCTCGGCTGGGCGTTCGTTCTCTTCGTTTCAGGCTTGAGCAGTTTCGGCGTTTACTTGGGGCGCTTCGTGCGCTTTAATTCATGGGACTTGCTTGGCGATCCAAAAGAAATTGTTGTCACCATCCTCGGACTTGCCATTGATCCATCCAGGCGATTGGTGGCATTCACAATTCTGTTCGCCGTATTTTATTTGTTCGTATACCTCACGCTGTATTCGTTCGCGCATTTGTTACAGGAGCAGTCTGCTCCGCCTGTAAAATCCGCATAAAAGAAATGTCACGGCACATATAAAAGAGTGGAGCATTTTAGCGAGTCTTTGAAAGCGTTTGAAAGTGGGATGCACTACAATCTGTCTCAATAACCTGGAGGCGCATGCCATGAAAAAAATTTACGAACATTTGCAACCCTATAAATTCCGCATGACCGTCTTTGCCTTGCTGTGCGGCGCAACACTGCTTTCATTGATCCTGTTCCGTGTGCGCACACTCTTGAGCGGAACGCTGGACTATGCGTTTTTGATCTGGAATATTTTCCTGGCGTGGATTCCGCTTGGGCTGGCGTACACCGCTTCTGTCTTTGCGTGGAAGCGCAGGTTTCTATTTTTCACAGTGCCGCTTGTCGCAATCCTCTGGATGCTTTTCTTCCCCAACGCGCCTTATATCCTGACAGATTTACAACATCTCGGTTATCCAAAGCCCGACGTGCCGCTCTGGTTTGACATGCTACTGCTGATCTGGTTCGCGTGGACGGGTCTTCTGCTTGGCGTGGTATCAATGTTCCTGATGC
>DYDH01000435.1 GCA_020717985.1 Herpetosiphon sp.
AAATCCTCTTCCATAAATTGCACATCGCGCCCGTTGATGAAAAAGTGGACATGCCCATACATCTTCCCCTCTTCATTCATCAATTCTTTTCTCATCGGCGGGAATCTGACCATGATGGCTTCCAGAAGTTCCTGGGCAGTGGTGCCCTGTTCGAGTTCAAACTCAACACTTTTTCCGCCGGCAATATCACGCAGGGTTGCAAAGAAATTTACTTTCATGATTTAACTCCTCTCACTAAAAGTAGGTTCGCGCATCACTTCAACATTCATCTTGCCGCTTGAAATGGGGGAGAACATGCTGACAACATCATCTGCCCCAAGCGGCATATCCACGCCCAATTTTTCCAGGCGCGGGTTGCGTCCGTTGACAAAGATCGGCACATCGGGCAAAAGGTCATTTGCCGGATTGAATAAATAAGGTTCGATAGTGGGGAAATGTTTGATCAGAATATTCAGCAAATCACGCAAGGTCGTATCGCCGTCCGCGTCGGCGACTTCAAAAACTTCTTGTCCGGTAATTGTCTGCATGTTGGCGTAAAAGCGCACTTGCATTTTCTCTCTCTCCAATAAAAAGTATACCAAATGCGGAATGAATTTTATTAAATCACGGACACTGAATAATTCCCTGCGCCCACAGGCATCCGCCGCAGACGGGGAAATCGGCATTGCCAAAGCAGTCTTCCTCGTTGGTCTCTGAGAGGTCGCAACCGCCGCAGAAGGTGCATGGCGCAAAGACAAAGTTGTGCAATCGCTCGCGATAGCTGACGTAGGCCGGGTCAAGCCACAAGGTTTCGATGGCTTTTTCCCGAACATTTCCGATCACATGCTTTCTTGAAAATTTTGGCTTGCCATGCAGGTAGCTTGTGTGTGTGTGCATCAACGGCCAGCATGGACTGACATCTCCCGTCCACGCGATGGAAAGGGTGCCGCTTTCGACAAAGTTGCAGACATCATTCGAGCCGCCCCAGTTGTTGCCTGCAAAACTGACGTTACACCCGCTGTTGAAGGCTTCGGTCAATGCGGCTTGTGTATCCTCGTTAAAGTCCATTTTGGGCAGGCTGAGTTTGGGCAGCATGGGCGAGGGCAGGTAGGCGATATTTCGCATGGTGTGCGTATACAGGCGGTCTTCCTGCATTTCAGGTGTGGCGGGCTGTACGTTGCTCACGGAGAAATATTTCGCGCCGAAGGTATGTCCCATCTCGATGATTCTGGGCAGGTCGTTGATGTTGCGTTTCATGGCAACGAATGCAACCCCAATTTCAGGCTTGGGAAAATGTCCGCCGCTGCGCAATTTGAAGAGGCGGCGCAGGTTTTCGAGGATGAGGGGAAGTTCCGCTCCCAGACGCACATCCCCAAACCCTTCGGGCGTGGCTCCGTCCAGCGAAACCCAAAGCACATCGAGTCCCGCATCGATCAGTTCGCGGGATTTTTTCTCGGTAAGAGTGGTTCCATTGGTGATCAGTTCAACTTTTACGCCAAGTTCCTTGACGCGCCGAATCCACTCGATCGTTTTTTTGTGAAAGAGGGGTTCGCCAATGCCGCCAAAATAAACGCCGGGGATTGGGTCCATTTGCTTGAGACTGTCGAGGATGCTTTCGAAGGTTTCATCGGTCATGCGCCCCATGGGCTGGTCCCACGCGTTGCGGAAGCAGGTGATGCAATCGAGGTTGCAATCCACTGTCGGTTCGATATAAACTTTTGTGAGGTGGGTTACGGGGCGGTGCAAGCGGACAAAGTTCGTGCCTTCGTCGAGACGGACCTTCGAGCCAGGATTCAGCCCATACTGGCGGGCAACTTCGGGCGGGAGAATGAGACGCCCCTGTTCATCCACTTCTGCCCAGGCTGTTGTCGGTTTTTGAGATAAAACTTCCATGGTTACTCCTTACCAAATAAATACACGGGAATTACCACTAATCATATCCATTTCCTGAAAAAATTCATGTGACATAAGTTACTTTTTGGTAAATGACAATGGCGCCAGCCAGTTCAGGACGTTTTTTGCTTGAAGATATTCCCCAGTTTTGGATAGAACAATGCG
>DYDH01000436.1 GCA_020717985.1 Herpetosiphon sp.
CTCTACGAGCAGGGCTATCGAAATTTCCTGTTCTTCGTCAATTCCACCAACATCATCGAAAAGACCAAAGACAATTTTCTCAATCCCGCTTCGATAAAATACCTTTTCAACGAAGAAATCACGATTGGAAACCGCCGTGTGCGCGTTTCTCCCGTTGATAATTTTGAAGGCGCGAACCAGAACGAGATCAATATCTGCTTTACGACCATCCAGAAACTCCATTCTGACCTGACGACTGAAAAGGAAAACGCCATTACTTATGAGGACTTCCGCAAGCATAAAGTTGTCTTGGTTGCCGACGAAGCCCATCACATGAACGTGCAGACCAAATCCGAAATCGAGATGTTCGAGAGTTGGGAAAACACAGTTCAGAAAATCTTCGAGCAGAATCAGGAAAACCTTTTGCTCGAATTTACCGCTACGCACGACTTTACCCACCCTGCGATGGTCAGCAAATACCGAAACAAGGTTATCTTCCGATACGACCTGCCTGAATTTCGGAATGACCGATTCTCGAAAGATGTGACGCTGGTTTACTCCGACTTCGATTTAGATGAGCGCATCCTTCAAGCCTTGATTCTCAGCCAGTACAAACAGGAAGTCGCGGCGAAATATCGAATCAACCTGAAACCTGTGCTGTTGTTCAAAGCCCAAAAAACCATCGCCCAATCGCAGGAAAACAAAGCCAATTTTCACAAGATTATCGAGAGGTTGAGTGCAAAGGAAATCGCCAAAATCCGCAAGTCGGATATCCCCATTGTCCAGCGCGCTTTCCGATTCTTTGAAGAAAACAAAATCAATGATGAGCAACTTGCCGAAAGGCTGAAGAAGGAATTCCACGAAGATTATTGTCTCTCGGTGAATGACGAGCCTGAAAAGGAAAAATATCAAATTCTCGTCAACACGTTGGAAGATCGGAACAACCGAGTCCGCGCCATTTTCGCCGTCCAAAAACTCAACGAGGGTTGGGACGTGCTGAACCTGTTCGATATTGTCCGCTGTTATGAGCCGCGCGATACAGGCAGGGCAAAACTCGGCACAACCACTTTATCCGAAGCGCAGTTGATTGGGCGCGGCGCGCGTTATTTTCCCTTTGTGCTTCCCGATAACCCAGACCGCTTCCGCCGCAAATTCGACGGCGATCTCGAACACGAATTGCGCGTGATCGAAGAATTGCATTATCACAGTATCAATGATTCCCGCTATATTGCCGAAATCCGCGCCGCGCTGGTCGAGCAGGGCATTATGGATGAGAACGAAGTCACGAGGGAACTCAGACTCAAGGAGTCGTTCAAGAAAACGCAGTTTTACAAATACGGGTTGATCTACACCAACAAGCCCATGGAAAAGGATTTTCAGCGCGTCAATTCGTTTGCCGATTTGGGCGTGAAGAAAAGAAACTACGTTCACATCATTGCCACAGGGCATGGCGGCGAAAGCGCGGTTCTGGCAGAGAAGAGACGAAACGGGGTTGTCTCGGAAGAAACGCGGAAAGATGTGCCTGTAAAGCACATCGAGCGAAACATCATCCAATCTGCCATTTCCAGGAACCCGTTTTATCGCTTCGATTCGCTCAGACACTTTTTCCCACATCTTGAATCCATACGCGATTTCATCGCGTCAGAAAACTATCTCGGCGGGCTGGAGATTACCTTTCAGGGTAATGTTTACCTGCTCGAAGAAAACAAAATCGAGAAACTAAACGCCATGCTGGAATTGCTCGGTGAAATTGAAACCGAAGTCCGCCAGCAAAATACCGAATATGAAGGGTCGCGGGAATTTCATCACTCCCGCATCCATGAAATTTTCGGCGATAAGATTCTCAAATTCTCAAAAGACAACGAGCGCGGCAAAGACGACCCGCAATTTGAATATTTTGTTTCAACAAAGGACTGGTTTGCGTTCAACACAGTTTTTGGGACCAGCGAAGAGAAAGCGTTTGTCCGTATGCTGGACAGGCACATCGAAAAACTAAACCTAAAAGAACAATACGAAAGCATTTACCTCCTCCGCAACGAAGGACATTTTGCCATTTACAACTTTTCCGATGGCAGAGCCTTCCAACCTGATTTCGTTTTGTTCCTGCGCG
>DYDH01000437.1 GCA_020717985.1 Herpetosiphon sp.
GTAGATCCACGCAAGCCTTATACCGAAATCGGCGGAGATGACAGCTTTTCCGGGCGCACCTATGATGAACGATATCTACCAAGATTCATCACCGAACACCGCTTGCCGGTAAATCCAACAACAGCGTTTTTGACTCCTACTCTTCGTAATATAGACCAGGCGCTGACCTCCGACCGTGAACTCGTGGGCAGACCGCGTGACCTCTACAAAAAAACGCTGATGCTATTGGAGGATGTGGCCGAGAACCATATTGCCGCTGACGTGCTGTTTATAGAAACAGTGCGAGTATTACTACAATTACGCGATGAAAAGTTAGCCCGTATGGCGTCCTTGCTTGAGGCTCTGGAACACGGCGAGGGAGCCTTGCCGTTATCGTCAGAAACCATAGTTACACTGATTAGCCAACACATAGCCTGCAAGAACACAAGTCGCTTGCCGGTCTTAGTTGTAGCGGCGGCTTACATGGCGGCCGGGACGCAACTTTCAGAAAGTATATTACCGCTCAACTCGCACAACGCGGCAGACCTGCAAACCGGTTCGCTGGGAGACTTGGAAATTTGCCTTGTCGGGGATGATGCTGTCGTCACCGCATACGAAATGAAGATGAAACGCGTCACACAAGATGATATTGACGCCGCCGTGACTAAAATCACACGAGCGCCGAAGCAAATTCACAATTACCTATTTATTACTACGGACGTGATTGACCCGATAGTAACCGAGTATGCGGCGATGTTTTATGAAAAGACAAGCGGCACCGAAATTGCGATTTTGGATTGCATAAGTTTTCTGCGGCATTTCCTGCACCTGTTTCACCGTATCCGTTCAAACTATTTGAACAACTATCAAACGTTGGTGTTGGAAGAACCTGATTCAGCCGTAAGCCAAACTCTCAAAGAAGCATTCCTTGCCCTGCGACAAGCAGCCGAGAGCGGCGAGTAACCGAAGAGGGCGCATGACTTCAACTAAACATAGTGCCCTTACCGAACGGGCGGCGCGGACGGCAGAAAAGAATTTGAGTCAGTCGTGTCCCGTTATGGCACAATTGATTGCCACACACGGGCCATGTCTTTTATCGACCCGCGAATTTCGCCCATTTGAGACACTTACAACCTCGATCATTAGTCAGCAACTTTCGTCAAAAGCAGCCGATACCATCAAGCAACGAGTGTTGGATCTCGTGCGAAACTTCACACCGGCTGCATTTTTAGGTGTGTCGACTGATGCTTTGCGCGGCGCCGGACTATCATCTGCAAAATCTCGTTACATCATAGAACTGGCTAACCGCATTAACAATGGAAGTTTGAACTTCTCTGAGTTGGTGTTCCGGTCCGATGAATACGTGATAACAACCTTGACCGAGCTACCAGGTATTGGCCGATGGACAGCGGAAATGTTCCTTATTTTTAGCCTCAGAAGGCCGAACGTTCTGGCGCTAGATGATGCTGGTTTGCAGCGTGCTGCACGACTGCTCTACGGCGACAACGCCGAATTAAAAAGTGTTGGACAAAAATGGCGGCCTTATTGCTCCGTAGCCTCTTGGTACTTATGGAGATTTTTAGATTCCCGCAAATGATTATATATAGCCGGATTAATAGAATGATTTAGACTGGAGGTGAGTTTAAATAATGAATAAAACAAGAAAAATCATTGAGCGCCCAAAAGGTGTCGGTATATTAAAAAAAGACGGTAAGTATGTTGCCAACGTTCAATACAGCGTTATGGTTGTCCAAGAATACGAAAAGGGCGATGAATTACATGAAGTCGAAGGGCAAGGAGAAATAACCGGCCAATTTACAATCATTTCAGGCGATGTTGGCAATATTTTTCACGATGTTTTTACTTTAGAATTACAGGACGGCCGGATCTTAGGAGTGAATGCGATACGGGGGGATGGTAAAAATTTTAGTATAACGGTTAATGACGCGAGTAAATTTACCACCAACAAATAACCATATATTTGATCATAAATAATAAGCAGCCGCGATTAAAAAAATAACTTTAAATGAAG
>DYDH01000147.1 GCA_020717985.1 Herpetosiphon sp.
CGAAAGAAAATAATCATGTCCGAAACAATACAAGTCGGTGACCGTGTCAAAGTATATTTTGATTCAAAATTTGGCGATAAAGAAGGCTGGTACGAAGGCGTGACTTTCAAAATTGATCCATACTCCACGCATCGCAGTTTTTACTGGGTTGAGATGGATGAAGGCGCGCAAACATTCCTTGGGGTTAAACATATCTCAGTTTTCAACCCAAGGAATATTCAAAGACTTTAACAGCAGAAAAAATAAATGAAAAAGGGACGGGTACTTTTTGAAGGTATCCGTCCCTTTTTATTTGACAGCGCCCGCCTTATGCCGGTTTATATGCGGTGATCTTCGCGCTGTAGATGGCTTTGTAAACCTCTTCGCGCGGATACTCCGTCACGTCGAATTCCATGTCGGCGAGGGCCGCGTCTACGGTTTCCCTGTCGAAGAAAACTGGTTTGATATCTATATCAGTGAAACCAACGGATTTCATCATGCCGATATAATCTTCAGCCTGTACCGCGCCAGCCACACAACCCGCCCATGCGCTCAGGCTTTGCTTGACCGCTTCGGGGAGCGGCCCAGAGGTCACAATATCTGAGACTGCGAGTTTGCCGCCCGGCGCAAGCACGCGGAAGGCTTCGTTGAAAACTTTTTCCTTATCGGGGGAAAGATTGATGACGCAATTGGAGATAATTACATCCACGGTGCTGCTTTCAACGGGCAGGCTTTCCAAATAGCCGTGTCGAAATTCGACATTCTTCAAGTTGACCCGCTTCGCGTTGGCTTGCGCGCGCACGATCATTTCCGGGGTCATGTCTACACCGATGACGTGTCCTTCTTCCCCGACCTTTTGCGCGGCGAGAATGCAGTCAAGTCCTGCGCCTGAGCCGAGGTCGAGCACGGTCTGGCCGGGTTTCAGTGAAGCCAGCGTGATCGGGTCGCCGCAGCCGTAACTTGTGCTGGCTACATCGGATGGGACGGTGGTGAGAAGATCTATCGGGTAGAGATTGTTTTCGGGAGCGCAACAATCCGAAGGTCCGCAACAGGATGCGCTGTTCTTGATCCGCTCTGCATAATGCTCGCGGACAGTTTCGTGAATGGGGGCGGGGGATTGAGTCATTTTTATCTCCTTACGTTATATAGAAGTTTGTCTATGTATTATGCTAAAAAAACGGGATAAGTCTCGGCGCTGAGACTTATCCCGATCAAGCCTTGATGGTTTTCAACAGCTTTTCAGTTGTGATTGTCTCAGGCGCAAACTTGATCATTAACTGTCCGCAGCAAATGGCGACGTTTTCCTGGTTGAGTGAATAAAAACTCTGCTTGCCTTCCTCGCGGACTGTGACCAGATCAGCCTCGCGCAAAATGGCAAGGTGATGCGAAACGGTGGGCTGTGAGACATCCAGTTTTTCCACGATCTCGTTGACCGAAAGGGATTCACAACAGCACAGGTTCATGATCTTCTGGCGGGTTTCGTCAGAGATGGCTTTGGCAAAGAGGACAGGGTTGAATTTCATATTGATGACCTTCTATTTGATATTATATAGATAAATATCTATTTGTCAAGAGAGAAATTAGCCCTCCCAAGTTCTTGAAATTTTAGGAGGGCTAATCAATTATTGTTTATTTACTTTGAATCATCCACCACATATTCATCGTCAATCACATCATCGCCGTCCAGGTCAACGCCAAAGTAC
This sequence comes from Herpetosiphon sp., assembly GCA_020717985.1. Classification (GTDB taxonomy): domain Bacteria; phylum Chloroflexota; class Anaerolineae; order Anaerolineales; family Villigracilaceae; genus Villigracilis. Next base: position 1,683 of record DYDH01000147.1, read on the forward strand.
ATGCCTTCGGGGTTGGCGTCTGTCCATTCAGCGTAGTTGACATAAACGACAGCGCCTTCTTTGAGCAGGATTTCTTCGGCGGCAAACTCTTCTTCAAGTTCGTCGGTGATGCGGGTCAGGTAGAAGTCGAAAGAGCCTTCGTTGTTTAGTTTTTCTGCATTGATTTGCAGGTCACCGGCTTTGGTGTCAAGATAGACGGTAATGATTCCGCCGCCTTTTATGTCTGCGCCTTGAACTTCAAAGTAATAATCGGCTTCGGCGTCGGGGTTTTCAACGCCAACTACAATGAAGGGAGATTCGTCTGCTTCAGTTTCGTAGGCAATGGTTTGTTCAGCGGGATAAAAATAAGCAGTGTCCACTTGACCAGGTTCGAGGTAAATGCCCTCGACGCCGATACTGAAACCAGCGCCGATCATGACCAGGTCGGTGAGCGATTCTTCGGTCAATGTGGAGCCGTCAATCGAGATGGTTACGTTCAATTCAGCAGGCAGCCAATAGATCGGCTCGGGAGCGTTTCCGCTGGCTTCCATGCGATAGGCAGTGTAGCTGGCGTTTGGAATTTCGTTGACAATTTTGCCGTTCACATAACCCAGGCGGTTGCCATTGTCATCTGTGATGAGAAGATGTCCCTCGCCATCCAAGAATATCTGATTTTGTTTCTGATCTAGCGTGGCTAACTTACCGCCGCCTGTGCTCGAAACTCCACTGCCATCGCAGAAGGGACATTCCTGAAAATTAACGCGGGCCGAGGTGGGAGTGAGGTCGAGAGTCTGGGTATCTGCGTTGCCGGTGTAGAGTTCGGACTCAACCTGTGGGTTGATCGAGGCTTCGTAAAGCCAGGTGTTATCACGCGAATCTACGAATAGTTCGCGGGTTTGGCCGGGATAGTTGTTGTCGTAGACGAGAATGGCAAATAAACCATCGCCTTTGTCTTGCACGCCAAAGGGTGTAATGGCATGTCCGCCGGAGCCATCTTCCTTGTAAATTCCGATGCTGTAGGTTTCGCCATTGACTTGCATCTGCTGGACGATTTCCAGAATTTCCATTGGCGTACCTTTGATAACACTGGTGTATGTGGGAGCAACGGTTTGTGTAGCCCACCAGTAGGCAATCTCACGCTGAAGGTTCTCGTCGTTGATATCCAGTTCACTGGCCACCGAACCGCCAAAATCTGATGCGGAGACTTGATTGGTATACATCATCAAACTGAGTACCGCCATGCCTTCACAGTGGCCGCCAGACATGCTGCCGTTAATCTGCTCCATCCATTGCTCAGCGGGCGGGGTCAGCGTGCAGACATCTCCATCGAGACGGGAGCAGACCTGGTCGCCGAACATGCGGCGCAATTCACCCGCAGTTAAGTTTACAACTTGAATGTCGTCTCCGTAGTTTTGGAAATTAAATCCGTTTTGTTCGGGGGTAAAGCCGAAGTCGTAAACCACTTCGCCTGGCGCGCTGACTGGAGATGACTCGCCGCCTGCTTCCTGTGTGTCAGGTTCTTCGGTATAAGTCTCGGCATCAGAATATTCTTCATCTGTGGCGCCACAGGACGATAAAAATAAGCCAAGCACGATCAGAAGCGAGTAAATTATACGGAATGGATGCAGTTTTTTCATTTGGTTTCTCCTTTGGTTGATAAAAGTATATTGATAAAAAAAAAGACAAGTATTACGGAGGTAGACGCCATTCACACTTTGCCTGTTTGTCTTGCTTGTTGTTATTAAATCTGTAAAACCCGAAATACACAATAGTTCCGAGGGTGCAAATCTCGGAACTATTGTTGTTAAAACTTTGAACTTACTTCCCGTTTATGGGATTGGCAGTGCAACGGTTTCGTCGAGCGTAATTGAATTTGTTCCATCCGCATTAAATACTGTAACAAGATGCCTGGCCTGGGTTGCGTTGATGGCTTCCCATGTTTCGCGTTTGGTTAACTTGGGAGTGTTATTGGCGATGGTATAAGTATCAATTCCTGATTTGGTTGCGCTCTCGTGCCACTTGGAGCGGATCTCGGAATTGCCTGGGAATTCAGGCGACGTGATATTTTCATACGCTTTGTTATAAACAAAATTGCGGGTGGCTGGATCGAAGATGTAATACAAATAGGGAATGTTGCCGCTGGCTGGCAGGAGTTTCACGATGCGGAAATCGTCATTGCCATCATAGTTCATGTCTCCAACGAGCAGGCTGTTTGGGTCATTTATCGTTGTTGCCGTCTCAACTGTCACTGTGATATCCTGCAACAAGCCGCCCGTTGCAATATCCTCGGGGCGTTGGTAGACCTTGATGGTTCCAATCTTCATTTTTCCAGACGCATCCGTTGCACCGCAGACATTGAAGTGGGTGGGAATCGCGTTCAGGTTGACGAGTTTGAGGCTGCGGGTCAGGTCTACACAGTTGCCTGTAACGCCGGTCGAGGTTTTTACTCCTGCGGAATTAAGCGGCACCTTGAGCGTGCCCCCGACCGTCAAAGCGCTTGAATTGACCATTTGCAGGACGATGGCATCTGCATTGTATTTCAGCGCTATGGAACTCCAGGTATCCCCAGTTTGAACCGTGTGAGTCCCCACGCAGGGCGGACCGTAAATTTTTCCGGCGCTACCGATATTCGGCACGGTCACGATTGAGTCTTTCTTGATCAGGGCGGGGTTGGATAGTTGGAGATTCGCCTGCACCACTTTGGCCGGGTCTGCTCCATAACAGCGGGCGATCTGCCATAGCCATTCCCCCTCGACCACCTTGTGCTGTATTGTCGAGCCAACTGTCAGGTTTGAAGTCGGTTGAACGATTGCGCCTTTTGTGATCGTGGCGCTTGCAGGTTGTGACGGCGCAACTCCGCCGCCTGATGCGATCGCATTGGTTGTCACGGTGCCGGCGTCCAGGTTAGCCTGGGTAATTGTATAAACGGCGGAACAGGTCACAGTCGAGTTTGAAGCGAGGCTGAGAGTCGCCTCGCCGCAATTGATGGGGGCGCTGATCCCTGCGTCGGTCACTACAAATTGAGCGGGTCCCAGAGTGGAGGCGCCGCTGTTTGTGATGACATAGGTATATGTCACTGTTTGTCCGACACGGTCATAGGTTACTGGGTTGGCCGTTTTGGTCAACTTCAATATCACAGGCGGCACTGTGGCGACCGTAGTGGTAACCTGATTTGAGTTGATCCCATTAACACTGGCCGTCACAATGCTGGTTACTGAGCCTTTATTAAGATCTGCCTGCGTGATGGCATAGGAGGATGTGCAAGTGACCGTCTCGTTCACGTCGAGCACGGCATCGTGGTTGCCGACCGTGTTGACCTCCGGACAGGCTGCGCCTGCTACAGTGACGGGACCGGGCGCGGTGATTGAACTTGTGTTCTTAACATTATAGTTATATTTGATGACCTGTCCCGCCGTAGTAAATGGGACTGAGGTATCAGCCTGCACAGTGAGCTCGATTGTCACCACAGCGGGCAGGGCTGGCGTTGCCTGCGCGACATTTGCCTCGGCGGTATTATTGAAGAGGGAGCAGGATGCCAGTACCGATACAATGATTGTGGATAGAATGAGCAGGCGAATTAACTTTTTCATTTTCATTTCCTTTCCAATATGGGGCGGCTCGAAAATAGCTCGAAGGTAAATTCGTTGGTATGGGATGAGTATAGCATTAATGAAGTTGCAGTGTCTATTTTTGGGGAATGGATTTAAGCAGATATCAAGCCGCGCATGAAAAAGACAAACTCCGATGTGATTCAGGGTTGGTCTTTTCTTCAAGATGAAAGACTAAAGGTCTGTAAATTATTAACTTCTCGCAATGTCGTTGCGAGCCGCCGCTCTTGGTCTTTGGCGGCGAAGCAATCTCTGTATCGGCGAGGGGATTGCTTCGGGCGAAGAGCAAGTGCGCCCTCGCAACGACATGGTTTGGCGGCAGGTTAGGGAAATTATGTTTTTACGAACCCTAATCACCGCCGCCATCTGGTATGGGTATGTCTGATGGCAACTGATTTGCCAGGTCTCGCAAAGCCTGGCTTTGGGCATGAAGGTTTTCGGCGGGTGTCTGGTCTGGGATTTCGCAGCCGCCAGCTGAAATCCAGCGTGCGTAGCCCACTGCGGCATTTGTGAACACACCTTCGCGCACTTGATCCGGACTGCCCTGTAAAAAGATGGAAACCGGATTGAGGTTACCGCAAATGATAATTCCATCCAGTGCCTCCGCTGCTTGGCGCATATCCACCATCGAGTCAATGTCCACGATCTGTGCGCCGCTCTGTGCCATATCCTTGAGCAAATGTGTCGTATTGCCGCAGATATGCAAACGCGGAATACCGCCCTTTGCCTTGATGGCTTCAAAGATGCGCTGTTCATAGGGGAGTGCGAATTCGCGGTACATGTGTGGTGAGATTAACGATGCGACTGCATCCCCCAGACCGATCATGTGTGCCCCGGCGTCAATCTGCGCGCAGGCAAAGGCGATCTCAACCTCCACGCACTTTTCGAGCAATTCTTTCAGCCAGGCAGGGCGCTTGGCAAGGTCCCTCATGATATTTGTCATTCCACGCAGGTCAGCGGCTTCTGCCAATGCGCCTTCCACCCAACCCATGACCGGGACTTCATCGCCGACCTGCTCCCGCATGGCGCGGATACCTTCCAGGCGGTCCGTCATTCGCGCGCCAAAATTTTGCACTGGAAAGCGGACGTTGCCTAAATCATTCGGTTCAACAATCAGCGGTTTCTTGCTAAGTGGCAGGTTGTCAGTGGGGAACTCCACCTCCAGTCCTGTATCAACAGCCTCGCGGTAGGGATCGGAGATCGCTTGGACAATATCAAGATCAAATTCCTTCAAGACCGCCAGATTGGCTTCACACAACACGCGATAGTCCAGATAGTATTTTGAAAGCGGTGCGCCGATGTGATGCGCCGCCCTCATCATAAAGATGTCAAAGTTGAGCACGCGGTCAACGGGTTTTCCCGATTGCAGGTTTTGTAAACGCTGAAGTGATTGCATGAAATGATCCTGTGAGGCTGTATTCCATTTTTTCACGATGGGTGGATTAATGATACGATAATTTTTGCCAATGGGCGAGCTGACTTTCACAAATTGAGGAAGGGACTGCGCAGAGTCCATCTCTCTCTTTTGACTTGACTCGTGTTTTAGTCATGTAAAAATTATCTTGCTATAATAGGGAAAAACTCTTTGTGCTGGAGGTCACCATGCCACATCCGCTTGCAGGTCAACCCGCTCCGCGTGAGCTACTAACGAATATTCCCCGCCTTGTGTCTGGTTATTTCACCGAAGGACCCAATCCGGGAGACACTGCACAACAGGTCGCGTTTGGCACCTCGGGTCATCGTGGCACTTCGACTCGCGGCAGTTTCAACGAGGATCATATCCTTGCAGTGTGCCAGGCGCTGGTGGAATATCGCCAGCAGAATGACATTACGGGTCCGCTGTTCATCGGGAAGGATACCCACGCGCTTTCGGAACCTGCGGAGATGACCTCCATCGAAGTCTTCGCGGCGAACGGAATTGAAATCCGCATTTCAGACGGATATACACCCACACCTGTGATCTCACACGCCATCCTGACCTACAACCGAGGGCGTACCAGCGGACTCTCCGACGGCGTGGTCATCACCCCATCACACAATCCGCCGATGGATGGCGGCTTCAAATACAATCCGCCCAGCGGCGGACCAGCGGGACCCGAAATCACGAACATCGTCCAGAAGCGCGCTAATGAGATTTTGCGCGACGGGCTGAAAGCAGTCAAACGTATCCCGTATAAAAACGCCCTTGCCGCCAGCACCACGCAGAAGCATGAATATGCCCTGCCCTACATCCGTGACTTGGGCAACGTGATCGAGATGCACAAACTCAGCGGACTGCGCATCGGCGTGGACCCGATGGGCGGTGCGGCTGTCCACATGTGGGACATCATCGCGGACATTTACAAGCTGAACATAACCGTTGTCAATCGGGCAGTTGACCCGACCTTCTCGTTCATGACCGTGGATCACGATGGCAAGATCCGCATGGATTGCTCATCCAAGTACGCGATGGCGAGCCTGATCCGCTTGAAGGATGATTTCGACATCGCCTTCGGCAACGACCCCGATGTGGATCGCCACGGAATCGTGACTCCCTCCGTTGGGTTGATGAACCCGAATCATTATCTGGCAGTGGCAATTAATTACCTGTTCCAGAGCCGTACAGGCTGGCGGGCGGACGCACAGATCGGCAAGACCCTCGTTTCCTCCTCGATGATTGACCGTGTGGCGAAAGCGCTGAGTCGCAAGTTGAACGAAGTCCCTGTGGGATTCAAATGGTTTGTGGATGGACTCGTGGACGGCTCCTTCGGCTTCGGCGGCGAGGAAAGCGCGGGCGCATCCTTCCTGCGCAAGGATGGCTCGGTGTGGACGACCGACAAGGACGGAATCATCCTCAACCTGCTCGCGGCGGAGATCACCGCGCTGACCGGGCGTGACCCGGGGCAGCATTATCAGGAACTTGCCGCGAAGTTCGGCGCACCGGTCTATCAGCGCATCGACGCCAAAGCGGACCCCGCTCAAAAGAAAGTGCTGTCAAATCTCTCCCCCGATGACGTGAAGGCGGAGATGCTGGCTGGAGAAAAAATCACCGCGCGGCTGACGAATGCCCCCGGCAACGGCGCATCCATCGGCGGCTTGAAAGTCACCACCGAGAACGGCTGGTTCGCGGCGCGTCCCTCCGGTACGGAAGATGTGTACAAAATCTATGCCGAAAGTTTTGTGGACGAGCCACACTTGAATCGTATTTTTGCCGAGGCGCAGGAAATTGTCAGCGCGGCGTTCAAAGCTGCGGGAGCATAAGACCTTCACAGAAGTCGTTGTAATCAAAACAGGACTGCGTTCCAATCACAGTCCTGTTTTGATTTGTGTTCCAAGCAACCCCCGCCCTGACGGACGATTTCATGCAGGGGAGCCAACTGTGATCTTACTGCAAAAAGGCTTTTCTCATCGCGAAGAGGCGAAGTCCAGGAAGATTTTTAAGAACAAACTCAAGAAATTGAAGAATCTTTTGGGATTTCTTTCGTTTTTCTTCGCGATCATTAAAATTCCTTCGCGTTCTTCGCGCCTTCGCGGTAAAAGGGATGTTTTTGCAGTGGACTCAACTGTAATTCAATCTGTGAACCGGGCTTACTCGATATGCGGTGTAACCCAATCTTCGATCGGGCCGGTATGTTTGAGATAATCCTGAGGACCACTGACGGGCAGCCATCCGGTGGTGTATGTATTTCCTGATTGGGAGATGACAACCTCCACCCATGTGCGCTGATGCGCAGCGTCTTTGGTGACGGAATCTGGTCGATAACTGAAAACTCCGCCTTTTGTATAGTCGTCTGCCAATAAGATTTTTCCGTCATAATTGGGTTGGTTGCGGATGTTTACTCCCTTGGCAGCGATAACGGTTAACGTGGCGTTAAAATTTTGGACATTGGGGATGGGAGCAGGAGGAACATATATGGGTGGTTGAGGAACATACACGGGAGCGTACGAAGGTATGGTAATGACCTGTCCGGGGTAGATCAAACTTGCATTCCAAATCTGCGGGTTGGCAGCCAAAAGGGAGCCTAGACTAATCCCGTTTCTCGCCGCAATGTTCCCAAGAGTATCTCCCCAACGTATGGTGTAGTTTCCGTAAGTGGATGGAACTGGAGGGTGGTAAGGAGCATAATTACCGGTTGGCATGTAGAGCACCTGCCCTGCATAAACCCACCAGCCAAGCCCTGGGTTCGCAGCGCGGATCGCTTCGACAGTGGTGCCGCAATACGCCGCAAGCCCGCTCAACGTATCACCCCAGTTGACGGTAATGTAACTGGCACAACCGGACCACGCCAGCGCAGATCCGGTTGAGGAAAAAGCCGTAAACAGGATTGCGAGAACCATGATCAATCTGAAAATATTTTTAGTTTTCATAACATCCTCTCTTTTTGAACGGCATATGTTTTGATTTGCTTTACCTGAAACAAATATAGAATACCCGAAAATAATTACTTGTCAATATGCAATCCTGAATTCCCCACCCCATCCATGCGGATATGGATATCTCCTCCGCAGTCTCTTTCCCTTCTATTTTTGATGTTCCTGCATATAGGCACGTAACAACATATTGATTCTTGTTTGATAGCCTCGCCCTTGTTTTTTATACCATTCCAATACATCGCTGTCCACGCGCAAAGTCAACTGCGTTTTTGTGCGTGGTTTGAGACCGCGTCGCACAATCGCCTTGGCGAACATTTCTGGCGTAATTTCTGGCGCGTCGGAATAATCAATGTCTTCATCTTTCATTTTGTCGAGGCGGGCGAAATCGGTCTTGGATTTGGTTGAAGTAGATTTCTTCTTCATATTTTGTTGCCTTTCGGGCAGAGATGATACGGATAATTGTTTCAGATTCGGTGTGGACAACCATAATGACGCGGGCTTTCAGCAAGCCAAGCGTTTGATAGCGTGTTTCGCCATATTCAAGGCGGTCATCAATAATTGTGACAGTATCGAGCTCAAATATTGCACGGACATCGGCAAAATCAATGTCCGATCTCAAATCAACTCGCGGACATTCCCCACCATAGCGGACAAGTTCTTCATAACCTCTTCATTTCGAAAGAGCCCCCACCCGTCCTCCCCCAAATACGACGATGTAAATTTTGAATCCACATTCAGACTTTTTCTTGTCGTATTTGGGGGAGGTGCCGAAGGCGGAGGGGGTTGAAATGGACTCCCAACTTATTCGCGTGTAATTCCCTTACACAAACACTGCGCTTGAAACTTTGAACTTCTCCGCCAACGAGCGGACTTGACGAACGTTCAACTCACGTTTTCCATTCAATATTTCAGAGACCACTCCCTGTGAACCCACTTCTGGCAGGTCAGACTGAGTCAATCCATGTTCATCCATAAAGAAGCGTAATACTTCGGCGCCGCTGACATCGGGAATCGGGTAGTGCTCTTCTTCATACGCATGGACTAAAGTGCCAAGCGTATCCAACAAACCGTAAAGCGGATGTTTCTCATTATCCCCAATTTCGTCCAATAATTCATTGAGTCGTTTTACAGCCGCGTTATATTCGCGCTCATTGCGGATGATGAGCAGGGGAGCGATATTTGTCCAGTGAATTTGGAGTTCTTCATTTAGGAGTGTCATTTTTCCAATCTCCTCGGTCATATTCTGCATGAGTCAGAACATGACGGATATAAACTTTGCCGCGATTGAAATGGATGGACGTGATCAATCTGTATTTGTTGCCGCCAATATTGAAAATGATCCAGTGATCCAGTTTATCGGCGGAGGGGAATACTTGTCTCAATTCGGCAAAACTATTGAATTCGGTTTTTTGCACGATCTTGAACCAGCGCATTAACGCCGTTTGGCTGTCGGGATGTTTCTCCCAAAACTGGATCAGCGTTTTGAGTGTGATGATGTGCATGGACGAGATTGTATCTCAAATTGAGATAAACAACAAGCTTGTAAAATCACTTTGCTACCAGCTCGCGAACATTCCCTACCACAGCGGACAAGTTCTTCACAACCTCTTCATTCCGAAAGCGGACAACCCTCAGCCCAATCTCGCTCAAAACCTTTTCCCGCCTCGCATCTTCTTCCTGCTGTAAATCATGGATGTCTCCATCCACTTCCATGACCAAAGCCGCCTTGTGACAGTAAAAGTCAACGATGAATCCCGCTATAACTTGCTGCCTCCTGAAATGGACTCCCAGCTTATTCGCACGCAATTCCTGCCAGAGGATTTTCTCGGCGGGAGTCATGTCGCGGCGTAGTTCTTTCGCTCTTTGAAGTTTTTCTTTGGTGACGGTTTGACCTGGGATGATGTTTTTGACTGGCATGGTTGGAATTTTACCGCACGAAAACC
>DYDH01000014.1:0-2058 GCA_020717985.1 Herpetosiphon sp.
GTCATTTTTCACGATTTGACTTGTGATTGTACAACCATTACGTTAGGCACAAAAAATCAGTGCTAATCCGTGTAATTCATGGCTAAGGTTTTTGCTAGATTAATTTATCAAAGTACAAAAAGCCTGACCTACGCCTTACTTTCGCAAGAGGTTTAATATCCAAAATTGGCGCCTGGCAACAGAAGAAACCTTTAATGTCTATTGGTTAATGGTCTTTTCAAAAAATGAAGTAGTGTATGGAAAGCATCTTTGAGAATACCCCCCCAGCGGATAAAGTAATAAACTGGCAGCATCCATGAGGTTTTTAATTGATAACGCCAGCGCATATAAGCCGGACTGGGAGCCAATAAGGCCGCCACAAACCGGAAGCGACCATACCCGTTTAGCGATAGAAATTTTTGACGTTCCTCAAGAGTATGTGTGGCGGGTTTTAGTTTCAAGAGCGCGACCAATTTTTGATGGCGGTCAGATCGTTCCGATAAACACGCGCGTACATACTCGGGAATGGGTGTGCTGAAACAAGCGCAAGATTGCGAGAGTGCGGCATCCAGCGCGGAATTCCACTCAAATTCTTGAGCTTGTGAAAGGAGCAAATCCCATTCCATGCGATCCGCATAAAAGTGGATCAATTGGTCGAGGTCATAGTACCAGCGCAAGGGGGTATTCCTGCCGCCATGCTGTAGCATCGTATGAGCAGCCGAAAAAAGAATCTGCGCCACAGGAGACAACATGAGCAGGTTTTTAAATTTCTTCCGCGAAGAACCGCCGATTAATTCTGTTTGACTCCAAAACCAATCCACGGGAACTGCATAGATAAAGGATTTATCCGCGACAAGGCTATGATGTAATTCAAGTGTGATGGGGTTTTTACCCGTTCTTTGCAGACAAATCTCATGATTGAGCAAGTCTCTCAAACCGGGCGAAGCATCTGGAAGCATATCCTGGTAACCCAGTGTTTTTGCAATTTGAACTGCTTCGGCTAGTCTTGTTTTTGGAACCAATATATCCAGGTCGCCCATTGGACGGAGTCCTATATCAGGATAAATCGTCAGCATAAAGCAGGCGCCCTTTAAAACCACCACTGGAATATCTGCCTGGCTGAATACGCGCGTGAGAATTTCGAGTTCCTTGAAAATCCTTTGGTTATATATCCATGTGCCGATGTACATGGCGCGAAGGGAATCCCGCACATCATCCGGAAGGGAGGAGAATTTTCCAGATTTAGAGAACCGCCAATACAGGAGTGGACCAACGCCCTCATGCTTTGCCAACTGGAGCAGGAGCGTCCAGTCTGTCGGGGAAAAAGAGACATAATCCTTGGCCGATACCTGGCCGGAGATCAATTGGCTGAGAGTGTGGTTGTCAATGCGAGATGTCATGGAAAAGATTGGTGAGAGAGATAATAATCAGAGGTAGGAAATTGTGGCGAGGCAAAAAATCACCCTGCTTTGCTGGTGTGCAATTGGTAAGCCAGACGGCAAATACTCACGTAGCCTTTATCGATCAGATCATGCAATTCCATGGCAATATCTTGAAATGTGTCTCCTGACTTAACAACAGGGTCAGGGACATCATACGCCTGTCCGGCAGACACCTCTGACAGGAGAAAGAGACTGCCCTTCGTTTCAGGGAATTCGGTCAGAAGCGCCTCGCGATGATTGTTTTCCATGACCAGGATCAGATCGCAGCGGGCAAGCAAGTCCCCGCTGATGCGCCGGGATTTGTGAGCGCTCAAGTCAAGACCAAAATGATCGTTTGACCATCTTGCAGACGGAATGACCGTCTGGTCAGGTTCGGTCCAGGTACCCGCACTCCCCACCGACCAAGCCTGCGCATCTGCATCCTGGTCCAGCCGACGCTGGAACCAAGCCGCCGCAAGCGGAGAACGAAAACGGTTGGCAGTACACACAAATAGGACAGACGGCATTTCTACCTCGAAACTAAGGGTGTATTTCAAAAGAATTGAAAGAAAGAACGTCTCGAAAAAAGTTGGATTGAGTCAATTAAAACATTCGGGATGATTGCTCCAACTGGAATGAAACGCACCTAAATCATATC
>DYDH01000014.1:2071-5605 GCA_020717985.1 Herpetosiphon sp.
CTTATGGCAGGGAACCAGCAGCCAATCCCCTGCCAGGAGGGATTCCCCAACGCCGATCGCATTGTAATAATTCAGGTCTGCCGCGCTAACGCCAAGTTCCTGCGCCAGCGTCTCCAGTGATTTGCCCGCTTCAGTCACTTCATGGGCTTCGAACGCAGGAAGACTGGCGACATCAGTGAATCCCACCGGAATAACCACAAGTGTATCCACCCAAACAGGCGTCTTCAGCTTGTAGTTAATTGTCACAATGGCTTCGACACTGGTGCCATATTTATCGGCATACTGATTAAAATTTTCGCCGCCCATTACCTTGTGAATCAAAAATTTATAATCGCTCCCGATCGGCACATCCAACTGGCGCTCTGACAAGGGCACGATACGGGTGGGTGTATGGAAAACAGTGGGACTTGCGGTCACTGTCCCGGTAAGCGTTGGCGTATAGGTTGACGCGGCTGTGCGGATAACAACAGTATGGATTGCGGAAGCGGTAAAGATAACAGCAATACTTTCGGACGAAAACAAAGCGGGCTCAGTTTCGGTTGCAACGGGAGTTCTCGAAGGGCTTAATGTCGGAGAGATCACCAAAGGTGTGGAAGCTGCATTCGGCAGGATCAAGCCCAGGGTCGAAAATCCCCAAAACAATCCAGCCAGCGCCACGATCCCGATGAAGACAAAAACAAAAACTCGAGCCGGACTGCGCATGGACTCATCCATGCGGCTATGGGAAGCGCGCAAATGATTCGGCAGAGGACTGGCTTCATGCTGATTCAGGAAGACCGGACACTGACAGTGGTTTTCAGCAAGACAATACTCAGCCTGATGTCTTAAATTTGGGGAGGCAATAGGACGGCTGCGATGACAACCGCTCCCAGCCGAAGGGAAGGTCAGCGATGTATCCGCATCATCCATCAGTCCTAGATAGGGACAGGCGCAATTAGCATGTGCATTGGTCATATTATCCTGGTCCTGCCAATTCTGAACAGCCGCTTCCCTCCGCAAATTTACCGCCTGAAAATCATTGCAAAGGTCTGGGACGCGGAACCAACAATAAATCTCCAACAAGCGGACGGTCCCCATCACTGGTCCAGCCATTGTAATATCTCAAATCAAGCGGATTAACCCGCAAACGCTTCGCCATTTCTTCAACAGAACTGCCCCTCTCTTCCGGTTTCACCTCATAGACCACAAAGCCGGGCAGTTTGACATAATCTGTGAACCCAACCGGAATAACCACCAACACATCCACCCAGACGGGAATGGTTAAACCATGGTTAACCGCTAAAATAGCCTCCACACTGGTGTTGTATTTCGCCGCATACTGATCCAGGTCTTCGCCCGTCACAACTTTGTGGATCACAAATTTATAGTCGGTCCCGATTACCACGTCCAATTGGGATGGAGTGCCGGTTGGAGTGGAGGTAGGATACAAAGTAGGAGTATAAACCCGCGTATAGGTAGCAGCAATCGCGCTGGATAAAACATGGGCAGTTGCGGTGTAAGTCAATGTGGGGGCTGACGGCGGGACAGTCGTCATCGTCGGCGCAGATATTTCGGTCGGTGTGGAGGATGCGGGAGCGAAAGATATTTGGGTTGCGGTCCCAACTCCAGGCGCGGCAAATATTTCCCGGTTTAATATCCCCCAGGCCAACACGAGAACAACCACAAGGGCAGTCAAAGCGAGGATCAGTTTGTTACGGAACAAACTTCGCTGTTTGATCGTGCGCGGGACGCGTATATGTTTAGGCAAAGGCATCGCCCGCGGATTCAAAAATACCGGGCATTCACCGTACTTGCCTCCCAAACAAACCGCCGCCTGATGTTTTAAAGCGGGAGACTCAACCGGACGGCTGAGATGACAATAATTCCAAACCGAAGGAAAAGCCTCTGAGGTTGCCGCGTCATCCAGCAAGCCCAGGGAAGGACAGGGATGATTTGTTTGACTTTCAGTATTCATTTTGTTTTCTCTTGGGGAACAATGATCCATTCATTTTTCACAAAGTGTTCGTTTGGTCCAAGTCCATTAAAGTACCGCAGCCGGGCTGGATCAACATTTAACTGCGCAGCCAGCAGTTCCGTGGTTATGTTCTCTGTGACATAGTATGTCGCAAATTGAGGCAAACCGCTGACATCCATCTGACTGCCTGGAATAACGAGTACCTGCCCGGACCATAAAGAAGTATCCAGTTTGTAATTCACCGCCTTTATGGCAGCAACGGTTACGTTATTGGCAAACGCCAAACCGTCGATGCTCTCGCCCTGCCGCACCCGATGGATCTTGAAAACGAAACCCACGCCGGCAAATTCATCCATGGCGTGCGGCTTGCGGGTTTTCTCGCGGGGAATAATGATCCATTCCTTCATCAGAAACTCTTCGTTTGGTTCAAGTCCATTGTAGTGCCGCAATTCAGCCGGATCAACATTCAGTTTGGAAGCCAGTTCATCCGTGGTGATGTCCTCCATAACCCTGTATATTTCAAATTGAGGCAGGAGGCTGACGTCTCTTTGATTCAAGGGGAGGAGGACCAGTTGACCGGGCCATAAAGGAGTCTGCAATTTGTAATTCAACTCCATCACAACGGCAACCGTTGTACTATTGGAACGCGCCAACCCTTCGATATCCTCGATTTGCTGGACCCGGTGGATCTTGAATATGTAATATCTGCCAATCAAATCGTCTACGGTATGCGGTCTGCGGGTGCTGATGGGCGTTACGCGTGAGATATGGGTCACATTGGGGGTTGGCAGGGAGAACGGGGTGAATATCGTCAAGGGGATTGCCTGTTGCAGGGAGGGCGTCATAGTAGGCAAGACGGGCAGTAAAGACCCAGTTGCGGAGGACGTTTCAGGGAATGCGGGAACCGAAACAACATCGCGTGTCAGAGAGAACCACCCAAAAAACATCACCGCCAGCAATACCGGAATTAAGAGCACAATCGCCCAAGGCGTTTTCTTTTTAACGGGACGCGCAGACTTTCCCCGCAAGTTGCGAGGCAGCGCGTCATTCGGGGACTGCAGGAAAACCGGACATGCCTCATAGTCTCCTGTCAGACAATGACTTCTCTGGTGGGCAAGAGAAACAGACGCAACAGGCTTACAGTGATGACAGTAATTCCAGGCAGAGGGGAATGCCAGCGATGTTTTTGTATCACCCGGCATTCCTAGAAAAGGGCAAGTCATCTCTACTCCGCGGTCGGCCTGTGATGATCGGTCATTGCTCATCTTTGCTCAAAGCAGAATCCAACGCTTTTGAGTTTGCCTTTTCCTGGGCGCGCGTTTTCAAGCGCCCAAACCAGGATGGCGAAGGCGCGGCGCTATCCTGTGGCGCTGCCTCCTCCTGGTGTACATCAGCGCCCGGCCCGTTTTCTGTGTAATGGTCATAACCGCTATGACGATAATACGGTGAATAATACTTGTAGCCGCCGTAATAATAACTGCGGTTACGCGGAATGCGATTAAAGACCGCGCCAATGACCCGCGCACCCGCGCGTTCAAGCTGATCACGAGTGGCTTGCGCAGAACCAGCATGTGTTTTAC
>DYDH01000014.1:5613-40113 GCA_020717985.1 Herpetosiphon sp.
ATCACCAGCAAAACACCATCCGCTTTGGCGGCCAATACCTGCGAATCTGAGACGATGGAGGGCGGACTGTCAATCACAATCACATCTGCATGGCTGGCAATTTCAGCCAGAATATGATCCATTTTTTTGGAACCAAGCAGTTCAGCCGGATTGGGCGGCAAACTACCGCTGGTGATCACTGAAAGCGGCGTGGAGTTGGAATTAACATGTTGTGTGACAGCCTCCAGACTGAGAGTATCTCGAAATAGATCGGTCATGCCCACCCGGTTCTGGATGCCAAAATAACGATGGACGCGCGGCCGCCGAAGGTCGCAATCCAGGATTACCACCCGTTTGCCGCCTTGTGCGAAGATGGCAGCAAGGTTCGTGGCAATGGTTGTTTTTCCATCACCCGCCTCCGCACCCGTAACCAGAATGATCCTCAAAGGCTTATCAACCGCCGCAAATTCCAGATTCGTTCTTAAAGAGCGGAAGGCTTCCGAGACCGGTGAGCGCGGCTGTTTGGAAACATAGACCTCCGCCTCAGCAGTACTATCTGACTCCATATCAGCGATGTAACCAATTAGAGGAATACCCAATGCACGCTCCACATCCTCGGGGGCTTTCAACGTATCATCCAGATATTCAATCGCGAAAACAATACCTGCGGCCAGGATCATGCAGGCAATACCAGCCAATCCCGCACTGCGTAGCGGCTGCGGACGGATCGGGGATTTCGGCACAACCGCCACCTGTATCTGGTCAATGCTCTGCGAGTTCTGCATCCGCGTCAGACGAATCGACTCCCTGGTATTGATCAGGTTAAGATAAATCTGTTGATACAAAACCAGTGTGGATTGCATACGGGTTGTAGCGGCATCTTCATTTTTTGCAGTACCCGAAGCGCCCACCACAACCAGGTCCGCGTATATTTTCTGGTACAACTCCAACAAGGGCTGGACTTGACCGAGGCGCGCCTCCAATTCAGCGACTTTGGACTTTCGCTCCGCAGACCAGGTAGGCGTTAATATCGCAATGTCTTTTTTTAGCTGCGTAACTTCCGATTGCAAAGGCTTCATCTGCGCTTCGACCTGCGCAAGTTGTCCACTTAAAGTTAGGCTGGACTGGTTATCCAAATTCGTTTGATACGTGGCGATCTGCTCTTCGACCTGTTTGATCTGGGTCTGCAGGCTTTCATCGGAGGATTTATAACGGCTTGACTGAATCTCTTCATTTTGCAAGACCAATGCCGCCACCACCGCATTTGCAATATCAGCCGCGCGCTGGGGATTGGTATCTGTAGCTGAGATACTCAGAATACGCGTATCGCTCACCTGCACCGCCTGAACCTGCCCGGGAAACACCGGATAGCCAAGCGATTGAGAGACATTATCGAAAATGGAGGATGACTTGAGCAGTTCAATATAGGTCTGCATCAACTGTTGATCGCTAATATAGTAAAAATCGCTACCACTGGTTGACCCGCCACCGCTGGATGCCGCCTGCAAGGAAGCTCGCGAAGCGATTACCCTGGTGCTGGCTTGATAGATCGGGGTTTGAAGTTTGGCAACCCCGTAGCCGCCAACAATGCCCAACACCAAACCAAGGATCAACAACCAGGCCCAGCGACGTGCAATTGATAAATAATAACTAATTTCCATTGAATAAATCTCCAACTTCTTAGAAAATTTGATTGCGTTACGATAATCCGGCAATCATAAAGAAAAAATAAACGTTCCACTAACTTTTACGCGTCTCATATTATAAACGCTCATTACGTTTCTTTTAGTGCCTGCCGCGCCGCACGCGCCACCCACTCAACCTGTTCATCCCGCATGGTGGCATACAAAGGGAGTGTGACCTGACGTGATGAAATCTCTTCGGTAAGAGGTAGAAGGCTGCCCCTGGTTATCCAGTCATCCTCATATATGTGAAAGCGATGGACAGGCGGGTAATGAATGCTGGTCTGTACGCCTTGCGCTTTCATCCCCTCCATAAACTGAGCCCGATCAGTACCCGGCGGTAACAAAACTGGAAGGATGTGGTGGCAGGATGTTCCGCGCGCTTCAGCAAATGGCATTTGAATTTCGGGAGTAAGTTCAGACAATAACTCACGATATAAGGCGGTCAACTCACGGCGGCGTTCATTCCAAGCAGGTAAATTCCCCAATTGAACGCGTCCCAGCGCTGATCGCATTTCATCTATCCGGTAATTATAGCCAAGGTCAACCACATCATAGGTGGAGGCATGACCTTTGTGGCGGTCCCAACTAAGCGAGGTCATGCCGTGCGAGCGCAAAATCTTCAAGCGCGCGGCAAGCGCGTCATCGTCGGTAGCCAACATACCGCCTTCGCCAGTGGTCATGTTCTTGTTGGAGAAAAAACTGAAGCAACCGATGTCGCCCCATGTGCCGAGAGTGCGATCTTCCAACCTGGAACCGATGGCGTGAGCCGAATCTTCCAGAACCACAAGGTTATGACGATGGGCAATCTCCATAATGGCGGGCATGTCACAGGCAAAACCGGCATAATGCACGACCAGGATGGCACGTGTTCTTTCAGTGACAAGAGACTCAATGGCGGTTGGAGAAATGTTCAGCCAGTCCAAACTTTCAACTTCCGCAAAGACTGGTGTGGCGCCGGTGTAACGCACTGCATTGGCCGTGGCGACAAATGTGAGTGACGGGACGATCACCTCGTCACCTGGTCCGATGCCAGCCGCCAAACAAGCCAGATGCAAGGCGGCAGTTGCATTCGTGACCGCCAGCGTGTGCTTTGCTCCAATAAACGCAGCAAATTCCTGCTCAAATTGCTGGGTGACAGCGCCCATGCTAAGCCAGCCGCTGCGCAGGACTTCTGTCACGGCGGTTATTTCCTGTTCTCCAAAAACAATGTCCGCCAAGGGTACGCGCCATTCCATCTTTATTCCTCCGGCAGGAATTGAAGTTTCATATTGTTAAAATCCTCATTGGCTTTCTCGTAATCATCCGGTCGGCCAAGGTCCATCCAATAGCCATCAAAAGGATATGCGACCACTTTTTCGCCAGCGGCGATCAGTTTCAAGACCAGGTCGGGAAAATCCAAATACTGGTCTGCTGGAATGTATTCCAGCACACGCGGTTCAAAAACATAAATGCCCATGCTAACCGTGTAATCATACGTGGGTTTTTCAATATATCCTGTGACAGTATGATTCGCATCGGTCTGGACGACCCCCAGATCAATGCGCACCTGGCGCTGGTGGACGGCAATGGTTGCAATGCCGCCTTCCTTTTGATGAAAGGCGATCAGTTCTTTTAGATCGAGGGTGGTAAGCACATCGCCATTGGTGACTAAAAAAGTGGCGTCCAAATTTTCAACCAACGCAATCGGACCGGATGTACCCAACGGCTTCTGCTCATAACTATAATGAATATTCATATTCAATTGTTCGCCATAACCAAAATACGCGCGCAATAGGCTGGCGAGATGACCAACGGTCAGGATCACTTCATCCACCCCGGCGCGTTTCATTTGCATCAACATCACTTCCAGGATCGGCATATCCCCGATCGGCATGAGCGGCTTGGGAAGGATACTCGAATAAGGCGCGAGCCGCGCGCCCTTTCCACCTGCCAGTACAACTGCCTTCAACTCAACCTCCTAAATCCAATATAAATATGTCGTTGCGAGGAGGGCGCTCTTCCAGACAAAGCAACCCCTTCGCAATAGGAGTCTGCTTCGCGCAAAGCACTTCGCAGCGACATATCTGCACACGCCTAAAACTCATATTTCCCCGGCCGATATAAATCAATGTGCAGGCGCATCCAGGCAATGGTTTTATCCAATCCTTCGTCAAGGCCGACCTGTTGTGGCTCCCAACCCAGTTTAATGCGCGCCTGTCGGTTATCAGAGATGAGACGAAACACTTCGGATTTTTCGGGACGCAATCTTTGGGGTTCGACCATGATCTCGACTTTATGACCAACTTTCAGGGCGATACGCTCCGCTATGTCGCCGATGCGGATTTCTGTTCCCGTCCCCAGGTTGAATACGCCTCCTTCCACCCCGACAGTTGATCCTGCCAATAGAAATCCACGCACCGTATCATCGACATAGGTGAAGTCACGCGTTGTATCAACGTTTCCCAAATGGATGGTAGTACCGGACAGCGCCTGCGTGATGATAGTGGGGATGACAGCCCGCGCCGACTGCCGCGGACCAAAAGTGTTGAACGGGCGAACGGTGACAACAGGCAGGTTGTAAGCACAATAAAAACTTTCAGCCAGTTTATCCGCGCCGATCTTGCTGGCCGAATAAGGGGATTGCCCCTGCAATGGATGTTCCTCGTCAATTGGGGCGCGGCGGGCGGTTCCATACACTTCGCTGGTGGAGGTATGCACAAGGCGCGCGGTTCCCAGTTCGCGGCAGGCCATCAGCACATTGAGCGTGCCCATGAAATTGACCTCGGCTACTTCGGCGGGATGACGGTAGGAATACGGAATCGAAATCAAAGCCCCGAGGTGATAGACCAACTCGCAGCCCCGCGCTGCGTCGTAAATGGCACTCTTATCACGCAAGTCACCGGAAATCACTTCCAATCGTTGGGAAAGCTCGACAGGCAAAAGTTTTAAAAAGCCGGGGTCTCCGCGTGAGTTATAGCGCACAAAGGCGCGCACATACGCTCCTTCGGCAAGCAGGCTCTCGACGAGTTGACTGCCAATAAAGCCGCCCGCGCCGGTGACAAGTATTGTTTTATTTTTCAAATCCATATTTATATCCTGTCAATCTGTCCTTCAACTGTTGGATTCTACAGTAGATTCCGCCCTCTGCACACATTATCCCAACGTTTTTTCGGAAAGGCATGAGCCTGTCAACTGGGTTTGAATGGCGCCAAGTAAATCGCTTAGGTAGATCAGGCGCACGCCCGAACGCTGGCATAACCTGACCATTCTATCACGGGCTTCCTGCGAAATATTGGTAATGGCAAACAGGACAATCCCAATATCATATTTGCGAATCAGGTCGGGCAATTCACTGCTGGACCCCAGGACCCAACTGCGGTTGACGCGCATCCCGCGTTTGGCTGGGTCATCATCCACCATGCCAACGACAGTAAATACTTGTCGAAATGAACCACGCTGCATAAGCCAATGTACGATCTCCCCACCTTCGCCAGCGCCCAGGATCAATACCCGCTCGCCAAAGCCTGTCTTCTCCCCGCGCCAATCCAACCAACGGCTGGCAAAGGATGTCACCAGGCGCAAGCGGTAACGGATCAACAGGCTGCCCAACAGGGTAAAGACGCCGATCAGCACGATCATTTCGTGGGGCAGGGCAGGCACGGATAAGAGCCTGGGACGGGAACTCAACAGGGAATTAAGCATAAATAAAATCACGGACGAAAGCCCGTTGGAGATGAGCAGGAGAAATCCATCCTCCGCGCTGGCGCGTGACCAATAGACACGATCCAGCCCAAACAGGACGTTCACGGCGCTGAAAAAAACCGCGATGGCAAAAGCCAGCAATGCCAGGGGCGTAAAGCCCCAATCAATCGGCTCGAAGGCACGCCAGATCAAGCCAATAAGACCGACTACCGATAAACTGCTAAACAAGTCTAGTATGAACCACGAAAAATAACGCCGCGTAAAACGATAGAACGGGCCAACGAAGAGATTATCCTCAGGGATTTGCTGGTGCGCCACAATCGGGATAAGCGCCACCGCTGTCCAAAAAATGATATCCAAATCACCCATAAACGAATGGTTGCGGATGTACAGGCGGTCAAGCCGCAATTTATCCGGCACAATATCACGCAGGTAAAAATCCACCACCCCATCAGCGGGGAGCATGCTTTCTTCATTGCGATACAGGATGCTGGCCGGGCTGGTGATGCCGGGCCGCACAGAGAGAATGTCATCCCGCGCTTCTGCTGGCCAGGTCTTGACGATCTCAGGGGCTTCGGGGCGCGGCCCAACCAGACTCATTTCGCCGATCATGACGTTCCATAACTGTGGCAGTTCGTTGAGCTTTGTATCGCGCAACCACCTGCCCAGCGGTGTAATGCGGTCATCGTCTTTGGCTGTCACGCACGGCCCCGTATAAGATTTGGCATTCTCAACCATCGTGCGGAATTTGAAAATACCGAAATTTTTTCCTCCCCTGCCGATGCGTGGTCCGCGATAGAAGACGGGACCTGGTCCTTCACGCTTGATAACAAGGGCAACAAACGCGAAGAAGGGAGACAATACGATCATGCCCAATATGGAAATGAAAATATCAAAGACGCGTTTAACAATGCTGCTCCACCAGGAATGCATGGGGACAGTTTGAATATTGGGGAGTGAAAGGTTTTTATCTTTTGCAGTTTCCATATTAAGAAGCCCTTGAAAAAAAAGTAATAAGTGAGAAGTGATTAGTGGGTAGTTTATGGGCGGATGGTGACAAGATAATGGGTATTGAAGATTTTCAGATTTTCCAGAAACAGGCATAACCCCCATGAGACGGTTGCCAATTTTCGGGCAATTGGAGGCGCCAAGGTAATACGATGAAATTCATATTGGCAGTTGGGAAATAGACGTTTGATCTCAGCTGGGCGGATACCGTGTGTTTGCGGGTTGGCAGGGTTGAGCCAGAAGTCGTAGGAGAGGATCATGCCACCGGGTTTGAGGACACGCAGCATATCAGCACAAATATTTCGGCGAATCTCTGGATCAAGAATGGATGAAATCGCCGTATATTGCAAAACCAGGTCAAAGGTTCTGGATAAATATGGAAGAGACTGACCATCTGCATTGGCAAAACCTGAACCGGGAAGTAAATGATGCGCATGGAGCAAACGGTCTAAGAGCAAATCCACGCCCATAAGATTTTCGGGAGATGCGCCAAAACCCAGATATTCGGTCAGCACCCCCCCGCCGCCACAACCCATTTCCAATATCAGCAAATTTGAAAGGCTGGTAAAGCCATTCTTTTTTAGAGTCGTCAAGACACCCCTCTGGCGCTGCTGGACAATAAAAAGGTTTGCCCGATTAAATAACGAATACACATCGCTTCCTGCCAGGCGGTGTTTGCGATCCTCATATTCATTTCGCAAACGAGCGATATCATTCAACGATTTCATTTGATGACCACACAGGCATTTTACCGGCTTTATCCCCCCAGCGATTCCGGAATTTGACAAGACCCACTAAAAAACCAATTCCATAGCTAAGATGCAGGATGGCAAAAATGACTGGTAATAGGAATAAAGAACTCCAGCCATATTTGGATGCAGTCAACAACGACGCTCCCACATTCGTCATCACATACACAAAGGGAATGACCACAGATAATGGAAAGAGTGTGGGAGAAAAAGCAAGCAAGGCAGGGAGGAACAAAGCCAGCACAAAAACGGGCGGAACAAATTGACGCAAACTCATCTGGCGTGGATGTTTTTGCAGGACGCGGACCTTCCAGTAGCCATATTGGAAATACTGCCGCCATAAAGCGCCGGGTGAACTGCGCACAGTATATTCTGATTTTATTGCAGGGCAGAGCCGTATCTTTCCTCCCGCCGCGCGCAAACGATAATTAAATTCATCGTCCTGGTCGCGCACTAATTCCTCATCGAACAAACCAATTTTTTCAAAGACCCGCCGCGGCCAAGCGCCCATATAAACCGTATCCACCCATTCTTCCTTATCCGAATAATGGAAGCGCCCACCACCGACCCCGAAAGGCGTACTGGTAGCCGACGCCACCGCTTTGCCAAAAGCGGTGTTGCCAATGGCATTCATCTTGCCACCCACATTATCAGCATTGGTACGCTGTAATGCGTTGACACACTGGCGTACATAGTTGGGGGCAATCATAGTATGACCATCCACACGGATGATGATCTCACCTTTTGCCTGGCGAAGGGCAATATTGATACCGGTTGGCACAATTTTACCGGGGTTATCCAAAATTCTAACTGAAGAAGGAAGTCCGGCGAAGGAGGTTATCAATTCGCGCGTATTATCAGTGGACATGCCATCAGCAATCAGAACTTCCATTCCGCCAGGGTAATCCTGTTTCAGAATAGCGCATAGCCCGCGTCCAATAAAAGCAGATTCGTTGCGTAGAGGGAGAATAATAGAAACGAGGGGATATATCATTGAGGCAACTTTGAAATAACAGCCTTGAATTTACCGGCTTTTGTTCTGGGAATTTCGTTTACCGTCTCGACAATTACTTGCATACCCGCACCCAAGCGTTGTTGGATGCGCAGAATGATATCCTGTGTATCCGCCGCGCCAAACCCGACGGCTGGCACAACTTTGACACGAATCACATCCAAGGTTTCCTGAATAATCTGAGCTTCAATAACAGGAAGGCGAGCTTTGAAAACCGGGTCAAGGCGTCCAACGCGTCTACCATCGGGAGCGTAGAGAACATCGTCAACCCGTCCATGAACTTTTCCCAGCAAGGGCAGAGAACGACTGCAAGAACACACATTGTCAAGCAATGATAAACTCCCCTCATCGCCAACTTGATAGCGAATAAGCGGCATATCCATATTCAACAAGCCAGTGCATATCAACTCCCCCACCACGCCAGGCGACGCAGTCTGGTCATTATTCATCACCTCCACATACCCGACCTCAGGCCAAATGTGCATTTGTCCATGCCGGCACTCTGAAGCTGCTGCTGCTATTTCAGCCATTCCATATGTCTCTCGAACCGGACAATTGAAGGCTGTTTCAATCGCGCTCCGCTGGTAATCATAGAGCGGCTCAGCATTGGTAAGTACAACCTTCATCTGTATATTGATTCTTTTTTGCTTTATTGCTTCAATCGCAAGGGAATAAAGCGAAGAGGTATAGCCCCAAAGATATACGACTTGATAACAACACAAGGCATCCAGATAAGCCGATATCAGTTCGGGGGCAAGATGATACGATGACATATAAAGTTGATTAAGCCCGGCATTCCATACCCAAAAAGGCGGTCTGCGTTGACCAACAGGTGTCACCAATTGCCCTCCTAAAATCGCCCAGCGGTCATGACGCGAAACTTCATGCCACAGGCGGCAACGGGCTTCAAATAGCGCGTACCAATTTTGTACCGTTTCCCTGCTCCACCATAAATCAAGGGCCTTTCCGGTCGTTCCGCTCGTATGCTCGTGATACATATTTTTTATATTGCGATCTTCTGCAATAAATTGAGTTGGCACAGATCGCACAGCATCCTTGGACAAAATTGGCCAATTTTCCAAATATTCCCAGGACGCACGATCACCTTGCCGTCGGCGTTGGTTCCATTGCTCACGATAATAGGGCACCTGAGTAGCAGCTCGATGGAGAAGAAAAGCTAGTTTTTCTTCCTGCCATTTCCTCCATTGCTTCATACTCCAAGTTTCATGTTCCAAATATTCTGCGATGAGTAATTCTGTCTTACGCCCGTAACGCCAAGAGCGCAGGTGATATCCACGCGCGCTGGCAACGAGTGTCCGTAGTGGATACGGCATTTGATGATAGAGTTTTACCCAATCAGGCATTATTGGCAAGTTCCCAGTATAAACTTTCCCATTGAGGCAATATTACAGACCAGTTAAATTGTTCCGCTTTTTTGCGGGCGTTTGTCGAAAGTCTCTCCGCCAAGTTGGATTCGGTCAAAATGCGGCGAATGGCGGCAGCCATTGCTTCAGGGTTATCCGGAGGAACAAGAAGCGCATCCTTTCCATCTTCCAACAGATAGGGAATGCCGCCTACGTTTGTGCTGACGATACACAACCCGCATGCCATTGCTTCGATTACGCTAACGGGGGTATTATCCACATTCGTTGTATTGATAAAAATATCGGCCCGCTCCAAATATTCAGGGACTTCGCTTTTGGAAATGCCATGTAGGATTTCAACATTTTTTTGCAGACCAAGTATTTCTATTACTCTTCGCGTTTCTTGCAGAGCGCCATCTCCTTTATCTGGACCAATCATGGTTAAAGTAATCTCAGGAAAGGAAGCGCACAAATTAGCTATTACCAAGGGAGCCATTTGAGGATGGTAAATCTTGTGATAGGCGCGCAACCAGACCAAATGCGGACTAAACGCACTGCGCAAATGAAAAGGATAATTCTTTATTTCCACAGGATTGGGAATCAAGAGGATATCGTCCCGATAAGGGCGCATTGCTTCCCGCAGATAGGGTGACGGGGCAGTGACTGCGCCAGCACTCTTGAGCAATCGTTTTACACGTCCCGGCCAACGGCAGGCAAAGGCGGGCAGGTTTCCACCATGCAAAGTCAACAAATAATTTTTTTTTGCCACATTAAGAGTAAAGCAAGCAATCTCGGCCAGACTAAAAGCCAAACCGCTATACACCTCCACATGAGCGACTTCATACTCAGAACGACGAAGCCAAATTGTCAAAAGAATATCTATCAATCTTGCCATTCGAGCAACTTTTCGAGATGTGGTCAAGACTGTCCAGCCTAGATTTGAAAAATGCTCCGCCAAGTCTTCACTGACTCCCCGTACACCTATCTCCAATGACAGGAAATTGCCGATCAACAATATTCGCATAATTCCTAAATTGAAAGCACCTGAATCAGACGGTGAGAATGACGCTGGATTGCAATCTCTCCATAAATTGATAAAAGGTTGTCAGCCAGTCCATCTGTCCCATAAATATGTTCAACTCGCTCCCGACCTATCTGCCCCAACATGTTACGTAATTGACCAGACTCGGCTAATCGAAGTACATATTTAGCCATTCCATTAATATCATCGAAAGGAACCACATAACCTGTCAGACCATCTTGAATTATATTGTCGGCATCTCCAGCAGGAGTAGTGATAACAGGCAATCTGGCTGCCATCGCTTCCAACAAGACATTAGGGAAGCCTTCGTGGTCAGACGTTAACATAAAAATATGCACCTGCTTTAAAATTGAAGATATATCGTCACGTCTCCCCAGGAAAATTAAATTTTCTTCTGATAAGCCCCTTTGTTGTGCAAATTCTTGCAGGTTCATTCTTTCTGGGCCATCGCCAATTATGACACCTAGTAATGCAGGTACCTTCCCACGCACAATTGCCAGAGTGTCTATAAAGCGGTCAAATCGTTTGACAGAGACCATTCGTCCAACCGAAACAATCACAATTCTCGATGCAGATCCAGGAAAAACAGGAACACTTCCCGCTTGACCATCATCCCTATCAAAGTCTGCCAGATCTATTACATTAGGCAAATAATTCACTTTTTCTGGCGCAACGCCCAGTTTGGCTGCATTGCGAAGCGCCGCCTGGGAATTTGCAATTAATGAATTAGATTTAGTTAACAATAGTTTTCCCCAGAACGGGTTGGACTCCATCTCGTAGACCAAGTCGGTACGTATGCTTCCAATTCCTACAGCATTATATATGGGGGATATTAAACTCACATAAAGATTCGTGTAGAAGTGAGCAGACTGCAATATATGCGGCCTGAAATTGCGCAAAGCGATCATTAAAGTAATCAAACGGATCATTGGGTTGGAATATTTACCGATCCACTGCGGTTCCACTCCTAACGCTTTCAGAACCGGTTCGTAATACTCACCACGTGTTAACGAATACACACGAACATTGACGCCCGCTCGAAGCAGAGCGCGCGTCATATAAACCAGCTGCTTCTCGGCCCCACCCTGCCCTAAAGTTCCTGCAACAAATGCGACACGCAAAACATTATGATTATTTTTAATCATCGTCGAACTCCCCATGTCAAATTAAACGTCCTAAATTTCGCGGGTTCTGCTCCCAGCCCGGCTGGTTAATCAAGACAATCCCCCCAGCGGCAAGATACCATAAACCCTTGCCTTGAAATTCGGTTGTCATCAAGGCAATCGTCAGGAAACTGCTAACCAGCAACCCTGCGGTTGGAAAAGATTTCTTGCGCCACGCAGTAATGGTGAAAGAAAGTACAAATCCCCCAAACAACAAGATACCAGGAATGCCATTTTCTGCTATCACCTTGATCCAGCCTGAATGAGATTGAAACTCAACACCGACATATCTAAAGGTGAGTTCTCCTTCCATGGTGCCAAGCTCCGCCCAGGCCGGCGCGAAACCACCAGTACCAACCCCCATTGGATTATTCAAGAAGATATTCCAGCCGGCTTTTATTAAATCAGAACGACCATTTGTACGCTTTAAAAGAGAGTAATTAGGATCAAGCGCCCTTTCTATGCGTCCTATGGTGTTCTGACGCAAGGCATCAAATTGATTCGTAATAATTAGTATGATAAGTGCGCCCACAAAGAGAAACAAAACACGTGTTGACATATTTTTGCCAATTAGTAGTAAAACAATTACACAAACGATGGCAACGGATAAATCGCCGCGACTGCCGCTAAGAAATACCCAAACGACGTTAACGGCGGTACATATATAAAGAGTGGCCATTTTGCGTTTTTGATCAGAAACTAAATGAGCTGCGAGAGAAGCGCTAATGATAGCCGTAAGCGGGAAAAAAGACCAAGCATTAGGGTTCATGCCGCCTGAAGATGGCAGGGTAAAATAAACCAAACCGCCCAAACCCGCCATCCAGCCGCATACAACCGCAGACCAGTAAAAAGCATCCGGATCATACCCTACGCGAATAAAATACACCAAAATTCCAAATATAATTAAAATTCCCAGTGTATGTTGCAAACCATTACCAATACTTTGACTAAATAACAACTCTATGCCCATTATTACCAAGAAGAAGGCAAGCAAACGGGTTTGCACATTGATTAAGCGAACAAGAAGCGGGAACGAAAATGCCATGACCAGTAGAAGCCAGTAATTCAATGTATTCCAACGAAGAAACCCGCCGGTAAGCAGATAAACGCGCGTCATCGGGTCTAAAGTACATAGTACACTAATCCCAATCAGTCCCAAAGACGGCTTTCGCAAACCTATCAACGCAAAAATATAACCGCCAAGCGTCAGAATTGTAAGCGCATTCTTGAAGCCTATGACAGGTGATAAGCCCCAGGAAACTATGGAGAACAAAATAAAGAATTTGCCCCAGGTTTCCACCTCTGGTTTAGGTTGTCTGTATGTGGAAGCTTTTTTATAAGAAATCATTTATTTTTTCCATTCCAATTAATTTTCCACTGCTCAACACAAATTTGACCGATTCGCTGCGCCCAGTCTTCCAGCGTCCGTTTTTCAACATAGGAACGGCAACGTCTACGCAATATGTGCCAATCCATTGGCTCAGAAAGAACTTGCCGAAGCTTAGTCGTAAGCGTGTCAACATCCCCGGGCGGGACAATCCAGCCACGTTCACTTTCATCGCCAATTACAGCACGTGCTGCTCCCACCTCTGTAGTCAAAACCGGTAAACCATGAGACATGGCATCCAACCATGCCTTGCTAAAACCCTCAGTAAGCGACGGTTGCACACAAATATCAGCCATTAGGAATTGTTCGGACAATGAATTCCTGTCCAATTGACCCACGAACCGGACAATATCCGTACATTCACACCTGGCAACAGCCTGTTCCAGTACATTCCTCTGAGGGCCATCACCAGCCAATATGAGGTTTGGCAATGGGGAAAATTTCTCTTGCTTTAGTTTTGCCAATGCTTCAATCAGGGTAAGCACGCCTTTTTCCGGAGAGAGCCGTCCAGCGTATATCAGGCGGGGCGGGGAAGATAGCTCTCTATCGAAAACAGGGCAAATCTGCTGGAGTTCAGCCTGAGACAGCGCCGATACAAAGACCCAGTGCATATTGGAAGACGGCGCCGACTCGCCTTCTCCCGTGGCAAGCATTACATTGCGTCCGCCGGCGAATCGACGCATGATGGCTTTCGTAACCCGGCTCATAATCGTTGTCTGGCTATTTGTCGCCCAAGAACCACCATAGCGGGCAATCAAAGGTTTGCGAAGAGACAAGGCAACCAGCATCCCCAACAAAGGAATGTCGCCTGGTAAAGGAGTATGCACCGCATCAGCCCGTCGAACATATTTAACTATCATACTGAGATAGTAGGGAAAGTTTAAGAGCACAGACAACTTACGTCGAGCATCCTGGCCTGCTGGCTGGCGGAGGGGAATAATCTGGGCATGCGCCGGTAACGGAATACCACCAGGACGGGAATGACCGCGGGTAATCAGCAAGGTCATCTCATCGAAAAGCGAGCCAATGGCTGCCATTTGCAACGGAAAACCGCCGGAAGAATACCAATTTCCTTGTGCATCACACCAACATTCTTTAAACGAGATTGCGCAAAGTTGCATTAAGCCTCTTCCTTTAAAAGGAAATCGGATGGCAATATAACCTTAATTTTATTTTGATGCCGTAATTCATTCAATCTTTCAAAGAACGGGATTAAGTAACGCTCATCCTGGGAATTGCCAAGATGTAACGAATGGGGATGCGCCCATACAATCACTACTCCTTGTTCGTAAAGAACACATTTTTCCATGAAAGCGAGTGTGGGCTGGGCAAAGCCAACAGGCGCATTTAACCGAACACAAGACAGATTGGAAATATATTCGATTGAGCTTGGTTTCCTGGATCGATACTTAAAAAGTTGCATCAATAAATAACTCAATAAGGAGTAATATGAAACACGCGCAAAACGGTATCCAGCATCATCCAATGCTGCGCACAGTTCAGGCAAAGTAATATGGGCGGAACCTCCATCGCGTCGCTCCGAAAACGCAGGAGCAATTTTTTGGGGATATGCAAAAGGCTGATTGTAAGGAGGGACAAAAGTATTCACTGGCGCGCTTATGCATTGTTCAAGCGCATCTTTGCTGGCACGCAATGTTTCAGTTAATTCCAGATGTGTCAACCCGGGAAGCCATTCATGCTTGAAACTATGACTCGCGACTTCATGTCCAGCGGTGTGGATGCGGCGAATTTGCGTTGGATCATGATATGGGCGTTGTCCTGGCAAAGCAGCGGCACCGACGACAGCAAAACAGGCTGGAATCTTATACTGGGCATGGAGGTCCAGCAGGCGTTCGGTGTTTTCAAATTCAAGGTGTCCCCAGTCTTTTGGACCTCCGGGACTGCGGGAACGATCGGCTCCCCACTGTGTATCGTAATCCCAGAAAAAAAGCAATTTTATTTTTACTGTTTGTTGATTATTCAAGCCAACCCTCTTCCATCGAACGGTTTTCGAGCGATAGTGTACAACATGGGACCACTACCTAATAACCGTCCATAAAAACCACCCATTTCCTGGGCTGTGCGCCAGACAGCGCCTTTAACATCACCTCGCGCGATGCGAGCGAGCCACTCCCGTATTGGATAAGGGGGCAAATGAAAGCTCCCTGCACTTTCAACAAAGAATCCCGTTGATTCCAGTAAACGCCTCAGGGATGCCTGTGTGAATAAAAAGATATGCGTGTGTGGCGCCAACTCCGGCGTCCAACCTCGACCCAGCAAGCGAAAGTGTCCCGAATTCATATTAGGTGTAATAATTACTATATGACCATTTGGTTTTAGGTAGGGCTGGAGTTGGCGGAGCATATGAGCGGGTTCGATCAGATGTTCAATTACATTATCCATGACTAAAAGATCAAATACGCCCATAGGAATATTCGTTTCATGAAGCGGTTGATCGTGAAATTGGAGGTGCGGATATCTCTCTCTGGCACGGACAATTCGGCTGGATGAAATATCAATACCAACTACATTTGACCAACCTGCCACATGGAGCTCGGAGCAAAGGGCGCCCTCACCACAGCCAATATCAACAATGGTCTGCTTTGCCTTTGCCAGTTCAGGAACGCACTCCACGACACGCCAAAAACGTGACGTGCGCTGTGTGGCATTTGTAGATTGAGAATCTGTTGATATCGGCAATTCGTAATAATTCGTATAAAAGTCCCCTGCCTTTTCCTGTTGTAAAATCGGTGGAGGGTCAATGCGATATACACCACAAGAAACACAACGCACCAACCCAAACCGGGAGGTGCGAAAACAGACATCCCATTGCGTAACACCGCACCAACATGCTGTATTTTGAATTGCAACCAATGTTGAATCTCCTAACCTACTTTAGAACTATCCCGAATTTATCTTGCTTACTTGCAGCGACCAGCCACGATGCAGATGTCAAATTAAGAGAACCAAACTGATCGAAAAAATTAACCAGCAGTTGAAGAGGATAACCTACCCTCCTCCAAAAAGGAAATCGTATCTGGGCAAGCTGCTTGGCGATAATGCCATATCTACCCACGTGCGGTTCCAGCGATTTAATTTGCAGCGAGTTTTCCTGACAAAGCACTTCAATCTTTGCGGCTGAAAAAACTGAATGTTTTGGCACCGGCGGCAAATAGGGAATAGTTGACGGAAACTCTTGCTGACATCGGGGAAGCAGAAGGAAAAGGGCTCCATCCGTCTTAAGCCAATGGTAAAACTGGGTAAATAATAAATCCCCTTTCCCCATCTCAACCAAATAATGAGCAGATGCCACGGATAAGACAACATCAAATGGTTCGATAGGGTGGAAATTAAGAAAATCCGCCTGCAAAAATGAGACATTCTGGAGACCAAGTATTTGTCGGGAATGTTCTGCCTGTTCAATTGACTCGCCATCTTTGTCAATTCCAACAATCATCCAAGTGGGGTGGCGAACTGCAAGTTCCAAAGCCCATGCGCCATTCCAGCATCCAGCGTCGAGTAAACGAACAGGTCCATGCAGCTTGGAGAGATGAGGATAAACAGCTGACCATTTCTGGCGTGTGTGAATATCCGCTATACCCCATATCCGTTGTACCCATCTACGCGAATCGGTTTCGAGGGACGCTATTCTTTGACCAATCACGGGGCAATGGTTTCCTTATCTGCATTTTGCAGATCTCGCTGTAACTGAAGGCTGG
The DNA here is from genome assembly GCA_020717985.1 of Herpetosiphon sp. Taxonomy (GTDB): domain Bacteria; phylum Chloroflexota; class Anaerolineae; order Anaerolineales; family Villigracilaceae; genus Villigracilis. The sequence goes on from DYDH01000014.1 coordinate 22,403, forward strand.
TCTCGCGAGCCAAATCCATTTCCATTCCCAAGTAATTAACATAGAGAAAACTGCCCTTAAAGTTGACCACGCGGGCGGGCACACCAACAGCCACAGATCTGTCTGGCAAGGATTTGTTCACTACTGCATTCGCCCCCACGGCAACATCATTCCCGATGGTGATGGGACCAAAAACACATGCGCCTGTGGCAATATAAACCCGATCTCCCAATTGCGGTACTCCTTCCAGGTCTTTTCCGTTAATAAAACCCCGCCCACCCGATCCAATGGTTACGCCATGCGCAATGTTACAGTTGCTGCCCATCCGGACCTTGGGATTTAGCACTACCCCGCCAAAATGATCAATATGCAGACCAGGTCCAATCTCGCATTCGGGGGGTAATGAAATTCCCGCAACAATCTCGATCCATTTTACAAAAGGAATTGAACACCGGTGGGCAAACTGACGAAAATAAGGGTTTTTTACCCGCACAAGCGGATAGAAAAAGCGGTAAACAGCGCAAGCCCACAGTCCTTGAGTGAAAATCACCAACGCCAACCTGGACCGGGGCTTCATACAATAGCGGTCAATATCTTTTTTGAAATAATCGAGGCTTTGTTTGAGTTTTTGAATAATCATTTCAAAATATTCCGTGAGTTTGTATAAAATTTGGACGCCTTAATACTCAATATTTAATGGCCAGCTAAGAGATCGATCACAGCCCTTAATCGTCCCTGCAACTGCAGCAATGTCAAACGAGTTAAATGTGGGAGACATAGTCCACTTGCAAGCATAATCGTATCCAGCGTCCAGGCATAGATAAACAATATCCTTGATGAATAATCCGAAAATATGTTTCGATGAATATGATAGCGATTATAAATAGACATGTAGCCTATTTTATACCAATCGGGTCGCCCTGTTTCTTCATGCAGGTGCTCAAGATGAGCCTTTCCAGCCATAAGGAGCATCCCATGTTTTCTGGCCCGTAAAGAAAAATCCAAATCCTCTCCCTGCCCATAACCAGAAAATCTTTCATTAAACCCGGCAAGGCGGACAATCTCGGTTCGCCACATCATTGCCGTTCCCGGAAGCCAATCCCCTTTCGTAACACCTTCATTTGGCAATAAAAAATTCCAATTTGTTGACATGCCTGAACGAAAATAGCGCCCTGGTTCAAAAGATGGAACAACTCCAATTAATTGTCGAAATTTCCACCTTTTCGAATGATAGGAAATTGCAACCGCATCATTAACTATATAGGCGCTCACCCCTGCCACCATCCCTGCGTCATATTGTTGAAAAACTTCACACATTTGCTCAAGACAATCTGGCATGAGAACTACATCATCATCAAAGAATGCCAATTTATCCATCAGGACAAATTTTGTCCCCAGGTTACGCTGACGTGTTAATCCACGCAGGCTGCCCGTTACTCGCAAGTAGAGTACATTGACGACAGCCAGGTCGTTGAGATTATCATAAGCCCGCAACATTTTTTCAACGGCGTTGTCAGGGCTGGCATCAACGATGATTAACTGGTGTGGTCGCAGGGTTTGTTCACGAAGAGAGTTAATAAATCGTTGCAGGCTGCCTGGGCGGCAATAGGTACAGATCACCAAAGCGACGCCAGGGGACAATGTCTCACTGGATTTGTTCTGAACAAGGGGAACCATTGCATTGCAGGCAGTACAACTCAATGCAACCACTATATCGGTATGAGCTAGCGGGTCATCCGATTCTTTCATGATTTGAAATTCCGAATGGATTGGGCATAGAAAGTTTCATTTTGAGGCAAAATATTTTCCATGCTGAACATACGCGCGCGTTCACGGCCGGCAGCGCCGAGACTCTCAGCAAATTGATCGTCTGACAGTACGCGCAGAATGGACTGCACAATACTGCCAGAGTCGGTGGGGTCAACCAGTAATCCATTTATGCCGTTTGAAATGAGTTCAGGGCCTGAAACCCGTTGTGTATAGATCGTTGGGCATCCCGCAGCCATACTTTCCATCGGGGCGAGCGCAAACGCCTCAGTGTAGGATGGAAAAACCGCGACTCGCGCACTTAGCAGCATTTGATGTAATGTGTTGAAACTCACGTGCCCATAAAATTGAACGGAACTTTGAACTTCAGCCGGAAGTCGTTTATAAAGATATGCCCGCATATTTTCACCGGTGGGAGCCTGGCCGTCTTTTCCCAAAATGTGGAGCGCAAGATTTTTGTTATGTTGGTAAATGACCTGCCAGGCATCAAGCAAAGAGATAATACCTTTTTTCGAAGTTAATGTGCCTGTGAAAACAATCTTATTAGGGTCTCTTTCTGTAAAAGGCGGCACAGTTTCAGGTATATTCACCGGATTATATAGTATGGTAACGGGTCTCTCCAAACCAAATAGCGTCTTTGTTTTTTCTGCGGTATAACGACTTACTGAACATAAAGAATTAGACCGAACCAGAGACGCTTTCTCTGTTAGAAAAACGCCGAATTGGAGTCGTTGTTTCAGTTCAGAAGCGTAGTATGTTGCAGATCCATGTAAACGGGTAATGACTGGTATTGGGAGACGCGGCCAGCCTGCAACCCAACCTTGATAGTCTGGAGCCTCAACCAGGTCAATCTCGTCTTGAATCGCCCACTGGACAATTTTTTGATAAAGCCAAACCCGTGCCCGCATCCAGCCGAAGCGATGCTTAGGCTCGCGTATTCGCCAAACCTGAACGCCTTGATCAATCTCATAGTCTGGCGCTGGATAACCGGGTGAATAAATACCCACAGCCTTTACCTGATGACCCGCGCAAACCAACGCGCGCGCCAATATCTGGGTCATAGCGCCAATGCCTCCGTGAGGACCCGGCGGATATTCTGGACAGACAAAGCAGATTTTCATCAGCCTAAGAGTCCTTTTTCCAAAATGCTGAAAATACAGCCCCGTCAAGAGGGTATTTGACCGCTAAATCCCGGTTAACTTCCTGCCATTTTTGAGGTAGGTGCGCAGGATTTGTTTTCCCCATGTAACTGGTGGTGGCAACCCATTTCAACTCAAAATTTTGAAGGAAATTTTTCTGCAATTGACCCCAGTCAAACCCATCCAATCCGATTTTGAACTGTCCCGGCAACCCATCTGGAATATGAACATCCACAAGCCGATGAATTTCCTGGGGCGTCAGATCATTGGCAAAACCAAAATCTTTCTGCAAGATACGATTAACCCTGCCCTCTAAAGATTCGTTCAAAGTGGACCTCATCATTCCCGTAATCTTAGAAACATACCGTTGTGGTTCAAGATATTTATGGAATTGTTTTTTGCGCCGCTCGGAAGTTTGCATCTGTTCGACGATTGACATGCATTCGGGATTATTCCAAAATCGTTTGTTGGGTTCGTGCCCCATTACATACCCGCCCCCAATCTCCAAGCCTGTCCTCAAACTCTCAAAAAAATTGACTAAATTAGGAATATGATGCACCAGTGAGTGGGTAATAATTAAATCGTAAGGACCCAGGGGCAGGGATTCCTCAATTCCCCCAAGTACGAAGCGGCTTGGGTAATCCCCTACTTTCCCCCTGCAATAATTTAACATTTCCGAAGATATATCGGCGCAAACAAACTGCTTTATTTCATCTTTGGCGTAGACTTCCTGTAAAACATCCAAATCATATCCTGTACCGCAACCAAGATCAAGCACAGAGACCGGTCTATTAAAAGCAGATTTGGCTTTTAATAGCGCCTGTTTGAAAATTGCATAAGAACCACAACTTTTGAATTCAGCAGGCATATCAGTGGCATACTTTTCAGATTCAACGGCATGGTAAACGTTGCTGACAATACGAATAAATTCATTAGGGCGCGATTTTGCCCCAACCCGCTCCATGGTTGATTTTAACTTGGACATGCTATTTTGATGGTCGAATAGAATAAATTGTATTTCATCCATACTGTAGGTCCCTGTTATTATTTCAAATCTTGCTACCTTCGTTAAAATATTTATGAAGTTTAAGACATTTTGGGTTTTGGAAACCAAAATGCCATCAGATGCATAAGAAAGTTCACGGGCTGTCGCTTGGCGTTGCTTCGAATAAATTTTCGTCTTCTGAAGGCGGATAAGCCTGCCAATTCGTTGCGTTCCAATTCGGTCAAAGTTTTATCCGCCATCCACAATCGATCCCAGTGGTTTAAGGCGTCCATTCCTGAAGACATGGGAAATAATTCAGCATGTCCAACTGCATATAGAGATTCAATGTCATCCTGCTTCCATGGTTTACTGGTCAAAGCCGTAATGTGATCTCGAAGAATATCCTTCCCTAATTTTTTTTGTTCATCGTTTCTTGTCACGGAAACGCGCTCTCCATGTTGTCGAAAGTAAACCAATACTTCCGGGATTACCCCCAGCCAGCCAAGCCGCGCTAGGTCGCACCAAAAACGATAATCCTGCGCCAGGGACAATTCTTTGTAGCCCCCGATGGCTTCCAGCGCTTCGCGCTCTACGCAGGCGGAACTGTGTACCAAAGTGCAGCGCAAGCATAGATACCATTTAAGAACTCCGGATGATAATGGCGATTTATGAAGATTACCTGCAACTGGTCCGCTGTCGTTTAGAGTCTGGCAAAACGTAGCGCACGCTTTGCTCTCCGGTCTGGATTTCAGGTAATTCACCTGCCGCTCAATTCGATTGGGGAGCGATAAATCATCACCGTCTGTTCGCACAATATATCGTCCCTTAGCCTGGCGCAGTCCTTCGTTGGCTGCTACAAAAGGTCCACCGGATTTGGAAAGCCGAAGTAAATTAATTCGGGAGTCCTGACGCATTGCTTCTTCAATAATCCAGGGCGTCTCGTCCATTGAGGCATCATCAACCAGAATATATTCCCAATCATCAAAACTCTGAGCCCTAATGCTGGCAATCGTATCAGGTAAATTTTTAGCGCCATTGCGAACGGCAGTTAATACAGTTACCTCAGGCGCCATTGAATAAATCCTGTAACGAAACATCAGGAGGTTCCGAGGCGCTATGCACTTGCAGCCAAACATACAAAACCATCAAACTCCAGACCCGGCGGGCATATCTGGTAATGGAGTCGACATCCTTAACCAATTTGAGGGTATAGCGCGGATTGATTACATCAGCCAATTTCCCAGGCAATTGCCTGACCAAAGGCAACATGTAAGGCATGACAAGCCAGCGCGATATAGGCGAATCAAAGCCCCATTTTGGACGGGTCAGGATTGTTGCAGACACCCTGTTACCAAGCTTTGATTTCAGATAGATTTTAAATTCCTGTTCATTTTGTTTTAGCATGGCGGGCAGGTTGGCAGAAAATTGAACCAATCGAAAATCGAGAAAGGGAACGCGCACTTCCAACGAAACAGCCATTGACATCCGGTCAGTTAAAGACAAAATCTGATCTGGCAAATAGGTTTGTTGGTCAATAAATTGTCGGCGTCCAACGGAGTCTTCACCTGGGTATTGTTTCCAAAGCGATTCGATGATTTCTTCAGTTTTGCCCTGGGCAGGAAAGCCCATCTCATGCAAAGCCGTAGTGTCAAATATCTGCAAACGATGTAAATAACTTCTCCACGCTAAATTCGAATCCGAAGCTAATCTTAATTCCTCCCCCCAAGCCGGTCGCAGCCGTTCAATGGCAGGCGCCAAAGCGCCGGCTATCTTTGGAATGGGCTGGAAGATACGTCGAATTCTTCCAGGATCATTGACGCTATAACGCGAGTAACCGCCAAATAGTTCATCGCCTCCCAAGCCCGAGAGACAAACTTTAACATTCTGGGCCGCGGAGCGACTGACCAAATAACTGGGGAGAATGGCGGAATCAGCCATGGGTTCATCCATATACCAGAGCAAACGTGGTAGAAGGGCAATGGCATCTTCTGAATTAACAATAAGTTGATGGTGATCGGTTTGACTTTGGCAAGCCACTGCTTCAGCATAAGGAGTCTCATCAAATAAAGTTTCAGAAAATCCAACTGTGTATGTCTGCAGCGTATAGGGAGAAAGCTGATTGGCTGTTACCGAGATCAAACTCGAGTCAAGTCCACCGCTCAAGAAAGACGCAACAGGCACATCGCTGCGCATACGCAATTTTACGGCATCGTCAAACAGGTCGACCAAATCTGTCTGACATTCATCCATATTGAAAGATAAACTATTTTGAGAGATGGCGCCCAAATACCACCATTGGCGAATAACACATTGCTCTTTGTCTATTAGTAAAAAATGCCCGGGCAGCAAGCGTTGTACTGAACGTATAGGGCTGGCTTGGCGGGGGACATAGCCCAGACGAAGGTAATCAGCCAGGGCGTCCATATCCAGGTTGCGGTCCAAACCGGGCTGTTGTAATAAAGCCTTTAATTCGCTGGCAAAACTGAAGCGGCTGCCGGTGCGCACATAATAGAGCGGTTTTACCCCCATGCGATCACGGGCTAAAAATAGTCTTTGACGCGCTCCATCCCAAAGGGCAAAAGCAAACATACCATTCAGTTGGGATAATAATTCAACACCAACTTCTTCATACAAGTGAATCAAAACTTCAGTATCGCTCGTGGTCTTGAAAACATGACCTTTTTGCAATAGCTGTCCGCGTAACTCCACATAATTATATATCTCTCCATTGAACACGATGCTGATAGTTCCGGTTTCGTTATAAACCGGCTGGTCGCCAGTAACCAGATCAATAATCGAAAGACGGCGCATACCCATGGCTAGTGGACCCTCTACGACAAAGCCATCAGCATCTGGTCCTCGATGAACCATAATATCCACCATGGGCTTTACTTCATCATGGATGGGATGATTTGAACAATCAAAAATACCAGCAATACCGCACATTATAGTTTTCCCGAGTCAAATTCAAAGCGCCAGGACCATATAACCGGAAACTGGATATGCCCACTAATATAAATTCCCTGGCTATCTACAATAACTCCATAATCCGCGGCATGGGGCATCTTGACCAGAGTTGAGGTCAATCCCAAAGGAGACGCCGATTGAAGTTGACACCCAACCGTTGTAAAAACGCCGCTGGGAGATATTTGCCAATCGGATTCGCCAAAATGTAACCAGCCTTCCACCTTTGCCCGACCCTGCCAACCCTCAAGTTTATCTTCGATGGTAAGGATATTATCTTTCCAACGCCACGTACGCACCCATTTCAAACCGGAGCGATGGCGCTCAAAGCCTGACCAAATAAATGAGGCTGTTGTCGAGTCTATATGCCATATTCCACCGCCGATCGAGTCAACATACCACCCAGGCAGTTGACGGGATTCTTCGAGTAAGACTGTGGGAGACAAACCGTCAATCGCAATTCCATTCTGTCCGGCGGCACCCCGAAAATTTTCGCGCATTACGCCGGGTTGGTAAGTCGGTATGCCTCCATCCACCACTATTCGTCGTCCCTTGAACCAAATTTCAAAACTTCCCCGACCCGTATCTCCGTGTCCAGTGCTGTTTTTGCGCGGATCCCCATGGGCAGTCAGTTCAATCCCTAGTTCCTTGTTTTCTACAAAAAGCAGTCCGCCACGAGGGAACAAACTGGAATGCCAACCCGACTCAGATGATGGTAAGGATATTTCCGGCAATGCGATACGTTGATCGCTAAAAAACGCACTTGCCCCGCCGGCATAACCATCCGCCTGATCTCGCAGCCCCTTCTTCAACAAGCCAGCCCGATGGCAAGCCAGCGATATGCCCCGCAGCCAGACAGTAGGCATATCGGGACTAATGTCGCCAAAAAGAGGCAACGTTCCGTCGGAGCGCACAAGGATATTGGTTACCCCGCACATTTTCTGTGCTTTCTCCAACATGCCAGGCGGCAAATCTCTTCCACCTAAACGAGCATCACGAATATATTCCAACAGGGTGCGGGTCAATAGAACATGGTAATGACTGCTTTGTTCGGAAAATAAGCCGTCATCAAGGATCAATTGGGGCCAGTATTCATCCCATAAAGACCTCGCTTGATGTAGCCAATCCTTCGAAACAGGGTCTTCAGCCAGGAGATAACCTGCAGCGCACAAAGCGCGTGCATTATTGAGAAGGTGGTTATGCACCCCCAAATTCGTTTCGATATTTTTGAACAGCCACTCAGCGTCAGCCCGAAGACGGGTGACCAGTTGTCTTCGTGTGACTACAGATACCCTTTGCCCATAAGAGCCTAATACTTCGGCAATAACTCGAATCCGCTCACTTGTAGTGTAGGGATGCAATGCGTAGTCATCCAGAGGCTGATCCAACCATGTCTCCAGGCGCATTTGAACCTCATGATCCCAACCTTCCAATAGCCAATAAAGTCTTTGCCAAGCATGGGCGTCTTGAATATCTGTGAAGATGGTTTCCATTGTAGTCAAAGGTAACCGGCGACCACCAGCGGCTCGAAAGGTAGATGCGTTTATTGAGGATGACGGTAATTCATGAAGAGAATAAAATTCCCCGCTTTGCCTGTCAACAATCTCATCTTGTCCTGCCCATTTAAGGGTGGGATAGGGGACAACAGGTCGTATTGACTGCTTTTTACGAAAATGTAACTGGCGCCAGCGATAAGCCTTCACTCGCATGGGTAGAAGTAAAAACTTAAACCCGTCACTGAAATGCCTTTGTTTGAAGGCAGTCTTGATAACCACCTCATCTTCTCTTGTTAATTTGCTCATTGTTCGCTGAAAACTTATGATAATCTACTTGACTGCATGAATAATAATGTTCCACCCCAGCAAACCTGGCAACAGTTTTATTACAAAAGCAGGCGTAATTTTGAGTAGAAGACGCAGTTCTGCAAATTGGTTATTTGTAAGATAATGTTTTCCCATTTGGATAGAAGAAAATTCCGCGAACATTTTTTGACACTGCTTCTTTGTAAAAGTCTGGGTTAGCGGATTGATGGAGTCTTCTGTCTTGGATTGAAGTTCTGTCCATCGGCTTAGAAGTTTGTCCCATGATTTAAGCCGAAACAACTCTCCCTTACGAATACCATAATGCAACCCCACCTGAAATATTGTCATGGCCGAATATTTTGCATATAGCATAATAATGGCTTTACCGCCAGGTTTAAGCACTCGAAATACTTCCTGAACGCAGCGATGGGTATTGGGTGTATGGTGAAGCACCCCATAAGAATACGCTATGTCAAAAGAGTTACTTTCAAGCGGAAGATTTTCGGCATCAGCAATACAAGCATGGGCTTTGTACCCTTCATTTTGCAGGCGGCTCAGGGTGAGTAAAACACTATTTAATGAAAGATCGAGGATATAGATATCATTTCCATTTCGTGCAAATTGTATGGTATCCATACCAATCCCACAACCAACTTCCAAAACGCGTTGATTAACCACATTATCAAAACCTACAGCCTGCTTCAGAAAAGGGTTATCAAAATCTTTATGGAGTCTATAGCGATGATCTTCTGTGTCGGTAAAAAATTTTGGAGATCCTATTGCCCCCTTGCTTACTGACGACTCGTTCGGACAATTATCCCAAAAACCCTGGATATTTTGCTTAAGATTGCCCTTAATCGTTGCGGGGGCGAAATCAGGAATACCATTATAAAGTTTATATCGGTGTTCTCCATTCCGGGTTGCTAGTTCCTGTTCGCTTTGTGAAACCATTTCAAGCGTGACTGGGCATCGGAATAACTCATAATCTTGTATTACAGCGCTTGTGTAAAGTGATTCTTTAATCATATTTAATCCTACAATAATGAATTTATGGTTGATTGATAATTGGTGGTGAAATAATTTCCAAGGGTTTACTGTTCATTTCGAGTATTGTGGCGTGTTCACCTAAATTGGTCCAATTTTCGCGATCCCATCCTTGTAAAACAAATTCCTTGATAGTATCAGGCAACCCTTTTACAAGCACAGACTTTTCGGGAATTCTCCAAGCCCCCAACTTCATCAACGCAAAATCCAATTGATGGTCTGTCGTAAAAATTTCGACATAATTACAACCTTCTTGTTTTGCATCTTTAACAAAAGACGACCATACCGGCAAATCGTTTGAACGATTTCCATTCAGGTGCAAAACGCGGCGTCGGACCTCTCCCATTTCAAAAACATCATCCATATAAGTTATCGTAACATCTTCTCTTCTCCACACTCCTGAAGACCGTGATACATATGAAATAGCAGGTTGATCCAATATCCACTGACGATATGTCTCGGGGGTGGTAAAACAAACTGATGGCTGATCATCTTGGGGTAAGGTTTGGGAAGTCGCCTTATATCGTTCATATCCACTGCGATAAATGCCTAACAAAACTTGAAACAACGCTTTACCGATGTAATGGGTTCGTTTATGCTCATAATTCCATCTATGAAGAATCAGGCGTCGGCAGGATTGAAAACCGATCTCACGGTACCCATTAGCCCGGCAAAGGGCTTGAGCTTGAGGTGGTCCAGGATGCCCAAAAACAGGGGTTCCCTCAGCAGATAAGGATTGCAACAACGCAAGACCTATGCCTTCACCGCGCACCCGGGGCGTAACATACCAATCGGCAAACCAATTGCACGAAATAATTTTTCCGGATGATAACTTCAAGTCCCTGGGAATGCTTCCAAAACAACCAATTGCCTTTCCGTCCATCCTCGCAACCACGCCGCGAAAATGAATATCCTGTGGATGGTCATATTTCCAGCGCGTATAAGCTGGCAAGGTATTGTTGCGTTCCACAAGTAAGGCTACGACATCCTCTATGTTGCTGGCACCGATAGGTTCAATTTTCACTGCGGACATGTTTCAAATCCCCTGCATTTACGCCATTATGATGAATCGTATTTGTGATCGCGGTAATGATACGGTTTCCAGACTGCCCGTCTACAACGCCGCATAGTTCAATAACCAATCTGTCCCTTTCTTCTTTCAATGTGTCTGGATTTTCGATGACATCGGCAAGGAGTTTTTTCAAAGACTCAATATTCCCTGCCAGGGGAACTGCCTGGGTTTGCATGATCGGAAAATAATGATGGGAGAAGTGAGCATCGTGATAGAACCTGTCTTCATGAGAGCCGACATTCGGATGAAAGCCAATACATATTATCGGCGTATCCACAATCGCGCTGTCCAAGGCGACTGTGGAGGCGACAGTCAGTGTTGCTTTGGCGTAGCGCAATGTATTCCCCAGTAAAGCCAAATCATCACCTGTAGGGACGGCCCAAAAAGATGTTTTGTCATTATGCGCCCAAGGATGACTAATAACAAGTTGTTCAAACCTTCCAGTCAGTTCTGCCCAACGCTCATACTGATCCATCGGGTGTAATCGCAATACCCATTGGTAATCGGCAAATTTATCGTCCTTACCTAACTCTGTAAGAATTTGGTTCAGCAATTGTGGCTCGTTAGGGCTAATGGCAATATGATTGGCGCAATATACCAGATAGGGTTTGGGATATCTTAAACCTATCACCTGGCAGGTTTTCTCCCGTGACCAATGGAATTTTTCCTGGGTATGAAAATCAAACTGGGGAGTGCCTGTAATTACGATCCTATGTTCTTCTATCTGATAAAGCCTTTTCAATTCGTCTGCCATGCGGGTTTGCCAGACAAAATAACGATCAAAGTGCTTGAGCGGGATATACCCGCGACTGGTTAAATTATCAAAAGATAGAATATGAGTCGCTATGGGGATGTTGAGCATTTTCATCGCCTGGAAAAGGGTCCATTCCCAATCCACGACATAACTGGTTGATAAACCCAATATTGGTTTTGTTTCTTGTAAGAGATTAAAAACTTTGGGTTGAATATTACGCCTGAAAACTTCCTGCGCTTTCCGGTCCAGCAGGGCGAAGATAAATTGATTTGCAGCCGCGTATCCCAATATGTCAAAAAAAATATTGCGCAATTTCTGCTTTAGCGTAATGCTGCGATGAAGCCATGCATTAAAAATAGGGTCGGATTTTGTCGGGTAACGCCGGCTGTGGGCGCTTTTTAAAATACGCATCAACCATGCAAACGCGCGTGATCGAGACGGCTTTTCCAAGATCCAAATATCCGTTTCTGGCACGCCTTCCAAAAGCAAGCTTTCTTTCCCTTCAACTGGAATGGCAAAGATAACATGAAAATCCTGCCCGAGGTTTTCAGCTAACCCGGAGCGAATAAAGTTACGAACGCCCCAGACTAAAGGAATTGAAAGGATGACAGCCGGCTTCACACCATCCACAAATGCACCAATCCGTAAAACCCAAAGTTCATCATAAATATTGTAAAGAATCCACTGGTTTTGCTATCGCTCGCGAAGAAAATACCTTCTTCGTAATTGGGCAAGGTAGGTTGTGGCTTTTTCTCCAAGAAACAATGTTGAAATGTGCGCTATCCACCTTGATTTAAATAAACCTTGAGGATATCCCAACGCCCTTAGGGTGTATAGAAATGCTATTTTATAGCTACTTCGGCTTCTGCCTTGAATAGCCACATTTAAGTTAGCGCCAGCTAGTATTTCCTGCTTGACATCCTGATATTGTGCAGGAAGATTTTTAAGAGCAAACAGGTTTTGAAAGGAAACAAGTCGTTCGATACTGCTATAAAATTCAGACGAATGGATGTTTTTTTGAGTTAGCTGATTTGGATGAATCCGGAACTTAGCTACAAGAACAGGTAGAAAATAGATATTACCTGTTGCGGCAAGCCGCATCCATAAATCTTTATCCAGAGATTGACGCAGGCGAACATCTAACATTCCTGACTTATCCAATCCCCCGCGACTGACGAACGCAGCTGGCTGGGGAATATCCCACATTCCCATTTTATGGATTATCTTTTCAAACGAATAATCTGCGCCCACGATTCCGATGTTGCCATCTTCATCAAACCATTCACACTGGCCATAAATGAGATGAAAGTTTGGATGAGCAACTGCCTTTTCCATAATAGTGAAGAGGGCCCCTGGCAATAAAAGGTCATCAGCATTTAACCAGGATAAAACCGCACCGGAGCATTTATTCCAGCCTTTATTGACGGCATCTGCCTGTCCTTTATCCTTTTCACTAATCCAAAAGGTGAGGAACTTTTCGTATTTCTTGATGATCTCAACGCTATTGTCAGTACTTCCCCCATCAATGATTATGTATTCCAGATTTGGGTAATTCTGTAATAATACCGAGCGGATAGTCTCCTCGATAAATTCCCCCTGATTATAAGATGGAGTCACAATGCTGATCTTTGGCCAAGTGAAACCATCAAACATGGCGGGAGGGATCAAAGTTTTTTCTTCCGTCCATGGCCAGCCAAATTTTCCTTCACGAGGAGGTAAGGAATTTAGGTTAACACTCACACTGTCTCCATGTGGTCTAATTTACCCTGCATAAAACCACTGGCCAGCCATCGAATTATCTGAATAAACTTGTCCCGGTTCCTAAATAATAGAATTCCAATGACCGTATGAACTGCATTTTTGACCTTCAGTAAAGTAGAGAATCGATAGGTCGAATTTTCAGAAAGCAAAATTCCCCAAGAACTTTCCTTCAGATATTTCACGTTATAGCCTAATTTTCTTAAATACATACATCCAATATAACTATCAACAAAATGCCCTTTTAATGATGGGTTGGTGTCATGAAATAGAACGATTGCATCATCTGAAAGCGATGGCAGGATTTTCAAAAAATCATTTACCACAAATTCGGCGTCATGGCAGGCATCAATGATTGCGAACTCCACGCTTTTCGGTTCAATCCAATCAAGGATATTGATATTCCTTGTGCTCTCGAATATCTGAACGACACGATCTGCATAACCATTTTTCCGATAGACATATCCGATTTCATCTTTTGTCAACATATAGGTTATTCTGCTTCCTTCGGTGTGTTCAGCGAGATTTTCAGCGAGAGCATTTACTGTATAGACTTTTGCATCACATACTGTGCAAATATTTGCAACTGTTGTGCCGTACCCGGTACCCAATTCGAGAACAATTGCAGGATTTCTTTTCTTGACCAATAAAATTAAGAAAGAAAAATCTTTGAGAGATGCATCACCTGCATAGGGCGGCATGCAAATCTGCTCGGTAATTAAAGGATATTCCTGGGTATTAGTTAGGCATAATTCATCCAAATCAACCTGTGGTAATTGAAAATTATCCCAAAAAAAATTCCAAATGCTTTTTTGAATAAGTCTTTTGATTGAAGATAAACCGAAAGTCGCCATTTTCATTTATTTTTCCGTATCGACACCTTCGCCAATTTTGATATTACACTCACGCACCGTGGCTTGAGATTTATGGCAAAGGTTATTGCATATAAAAGATTAAAAAATTCGGGATAAAAGCTTGCCGACAAAATTATGGATGCGCTTTTTTATTTTCCTGCTCTTTCTGTAAAGATTAAATAAAAACATCTCCAAAGGATTAAAATCAAGCGCATATTTTCGAAAAACCTTTGGCAGTATTTGAATATCATTTTCATCAAATTCCAATTTATGCCAACCTATCATATTTAATCCTCTCGTGAATATCCTTCCATCATATCCGACAAAAATATAAGTAATGAAGGTTTTATCCTGGCGCAGCACCTCAAGACTATTGTCATCAATACCAAATAAATCGTAATATTTTTTTTCGACGAAAATTGCATTCCACCCTAGGGCGCAAACCAATTCATAACCTTTAATTGCGCCCAAGTTCTTTATGCTCAACAAGCTTGCACCCTGCTTTATCTTTGGGTTATTCTCCTGGACAAACCCTAATTCATTTGGAATGGTTGGATTAAATTCTATGCAGATTATTTTGGGTCGATAGAGTTTTATGCTTTCCCAAACAAAGTAATCATTTCCGTCAATGTCAATAGATAAAAAATCAAAATCTTTTGGTATTTCTGTTTTTAGAAGTATGTTATCCAGAGAGTTTTCTCCTTTAGTATCGACATATTTATTTAAAGTGATTGCCGCCTTGTTATTGCTATATGTCCTTTGAAGATCAATGAATTTTTTAGCGTCGCTTTCGATAATTACGCATGAAAATCCATGATTAATTGTTAAATTATACGTGTTGCTTAAATATTTTCCATCCCACGCTCCGAATTCAACGCACCATTTATTCTTGTCGGGCAGTATCTCAAGGATTTTCTCTATAACCCCATCTTCCCCGCATTGTGAATAAACGTTTTTCTTAAATTTTTCTAACCATCGATTATTATTGTTGTTGATGTTTTCTTGATTCAACATTTTTCTTTAGTCTCCTTTGGAGATTTCAGGTTTTCTATTAACTAAATTCTCTTATAGTTTTCCAAGGTAATACAGGCGCTAGTTTTCCTCGGATTGTATCGGATGCATAAGCCTTATTGTAATTTCCAGACTGCACAACTGAAACAGGAATGAATATCCCATCAAGCGGCAATAAGTATCTGACATTGAAAATGCCCGCATTTATCTTTATAAAATAATCCCTCGGGGCCAAGAGATTCGCAGGAATGGATACACATGATTCGTACTTACTAATTTCCGTGATTGGAATTCCATCGGCGTTATTGTCGTGAAAACTTCGAAATATAAGGCTAAAGTCATTATCAAGCAGATCAAAATAGATACGTAACCCTGTCGTTTTTTGAAGCACATTGTATTTGATTTCAATTAAAAGGGGGTCTCCATTAAATACAACTTTGGAAATTGGCTGTGAGTTTTGCATTAAACTCACAGCGTTTAGTTGAAAGACCGGATCCGGCGGTAAGTCTCTAATAATATCCTGTATATTATCAACAGATGTAATAATGGAAGAAGAACGTATATAGTCATCAACCAAATGATGTGTCATTTCATACGCTTTGATTTGACCTTTATCTATCCAGATCGTTTTCTTGCATAACTGGCGAACTGCCTGCATATTATGACTTACAAATAAAACCGTCCGTCCCCCTTTCGCCACATCCCCCATTTTCCCCAAGCACTTCTTTTGAAATTCGGCATCCCCCACTGCTAGAACTTCATCTACAACTAATATCTCGGGTTCCAAATGTGCAGCCACAGCAAAAGCCAAGCGCACATACATTCCGCTGGAATAGCGTTTGACGGGGGTATCAATGAATTTCTCGACATCAGCAAAATCCACGATCTCGTCAAACTTGCGTACAATCTCCCTTTGGCTCATTCCTAAAATGGCGCCATTCAGGAAGATGTTTTCGCGCCCGGTCAGTTCAGGATGGAAACCGGTGCCTACTTCCAACAAACTGGCGATACGTCCCTTGACTTTAACCCTGCCGGACGTTGGCGCAGTCACACGCGATAGGATCTTTAGCAGCGTGCTCTTGCCAGCTCCGTTGCGTCCAATAATACCCAGCACCTCACCTTGCTGGACGGTGAAATTGACATCGCGCAAAGCCCATAGCACTCCACCTTCGCGGTTGCCGTGATCAATCCGCTCGGCTTTGAACGGATTAGGCTTGCCCCGCATTTTAGACCACATTACAGCTAAATCGTTGGTAAACGTGCCGGTATTTATCTGACCCAAACGATAAGATTTAGATAGATTTTCGACAGAAATAACGGTCTTATTCATGCAATATCCAAAATTATCCGTTTTTTTAAAAGGAAAATTGTTGTTCTCTTGGGAATTATGAGTGTTCGGCGTCTCTTGGGCGTCAGATTAGAAAATTGTTGAGATAACCAGTCCCGTGTGGTTTTATTATTCGGTAAGTCTGAAGAATAGAATTTGCGCCTAAGAAAAACAGGTAATATGTTAAGAATTCCTTTTACTAAACCTTTGAATGCAGATGTCATTGGGATGGGAGGTCCGGCTTCAATGGTTTTTACTAGGGTTAGTTCTGCTGCATGAAATGCAGTTTGCCATTCATGAAGACGATATTCATGTTCGCCGTTTTCTCTGCGTGTAAGTACAATACCCGCAGGATAGCCGTTGGCGATCAAGAATTCTTGGGTGTATGTATTTGATAGCATTCGCTCGACCTCAATATCTGATAGAGCGTTGGGGTGGCATCGATCCAGACATAAAAGATACCCGCCTGGTTTTAATACGCGCGCACATTCAATAAGCGTAGTTTGTAAATTATCTGAATGATGAAAAGAGTCTATTTCAACGACGAAATCCAATGAATTAGACGGCAGATCTATCGAATCAAAAGAACCGACAATTGGTATTACTTTTATTTCTTCCGAACCAAGAAGCGATTTTGCTACCTTGGGAATAATTAATTCTACCATTTCATCGCAGACTTCCAAAGATAATACCGCTTTTATGGCAGGTCGTTTAGCTAACAGTGATGATAGTAAACCACACCCTGCACCCAGTTCCATGCCACAACCATTCAGTGGCTCGTCTAGCACATGATCTTCAATGGACTTAAGGATATACTCCATCTCATAACTTGATAGATAAACATAGGATTTCACTATCGTTTCGACATCTTTTTCAACCAATTTTTTTGCAAAGAGGTTGCGGTAAGCAACAGCTTTGGAATTTCGCAGTTCATCCGGCCTACTCCAATATATTGTTTTTTTTGTCTCTGTATATAACCTTAAAAGTTCATAAGGAGTTTGGAAATATTTTGAATCCATATTGAATTGAGCCTTTCAAGCAGAGTGAAGTTCTAATTCTTATAGCGGCGAATATGTCCGTGATCTAACCTAACTTAAGCGATAGGTTTTCGACAGAAATAACAATATTCATTCAATGCACATGAAAATTTATTAAGAACGGTAAAATCATTCAATGAACCCGCGTGTTCATTATTTTTACATCGCAAAATTGTTTTGTCTATGAGCACCCAAAGGTCGCCCGTCTTCAATGTTTC
>DYDH01000002.1:0-7167 GCA_020717985.1 Herpetosiphon sp.
TCCAAAAAAGGAGACTGATCATGAGAACCCTCGCATTTCTTCTCATCCTGGTCGCCATCGCCGCCAGCCAGCCCAATTACTGGTTGTCGGTAGTCATGGCTTCCATCGCCCATTTGCTAGGCAGATAACGCAAAAACTTTTACTCCGTTCAAAAGGAGGTCGCAAAAAAACTTATGGAAAATATTCTTTCCGCCGCCGAAGAGATCCTGGGAACAGTGGTTCGAGTGGAACGCCACAGGGATTGGGCCATCTTCTGGTGTCCTTTCCATAACGATGCCAGCCGCGAAGGAGAAGGTGGTCATCCCAACTTCGGCGTCAATCTCATCAATGGCTACTGGAAGTGCCTGCGTTGTGGTGCAACCGGTGGTTCGTTGAATGCCTTGCGAATCAAACTTGGTCAGGACTGGAAGCCGCCTGTATCGGTGATGCAGCCGACACGACCTTCCAAGCCGCCGTCACAGGTCAAGATGCTGGATGAAGCCATGTCGGAAGCGCGTTCCATTGTGCAACGATCACCAGCATGGTCATATCTTGCACAACGCGGTGTGGTTCCATACACAGCGCTTGTGTATGGGCTGGGATATGGAATTCCCATTCCAAGAGTCCATCGCGAAATCATCGAAGCCGCAACACAGTCGATGATGGTGCGCCGTGACGGCACCTGGTTGTGGGCAGGCGGTGTGGTGTATGCCGATCCGCCGACACAGCCCACGGTGATGAATGTGCGTTATATCCCGGAGGAGCAATTACCCCAAGGCACGCGCAAGTTCAAGCCTGAAAAGAATCACAAGACCTGGGGCAATCGTGTTCAACCTCTTGGAAGCTGGCGCATCACACAAGCCACACGCACATTGATCGTGCTGGAAGGATTGTTCGACATGCTCATCACTGCGCAGAAGATCCATCAGCTCGGACGCGAAGCCGATACAGTGGCAGTGTATACCAACGGCGCCAGTCCTGCCGCAAAAATGCATCGGTGGTTCAGTGAACACAACGAATACGACTATGTGTTACTGCGCGACCCTGATAAAGCCGGTATGGAGTGGTCACAAGCTGTATCGGCATCCATCCGACACGGCGGCGCAAAAGTACGCACACTTAAACCGCCCGATCAACTTGACCCGGACGAAGCCATCCTCAGCGGATGGTGGCCGTCCGCAATCTAATTCATCCAATTCCCGTATCGGGGAGCGATTCATCAATCGCTCCCCGATTTCATTTCTCAAGGAGATAAACCATGTCAGCTCTAACTCTCATAGCCATTCTGATCGCCCTCGCAATATTTGGCTGGGCGATCTGGTTCGTGATCGAATTGATCCGCTACGTTTCCAGCGGCGAGTACGAAATTGACAAACGCCTGCGCGAGATCAGCCAATAAAAAAAAAGGAGATGAACAATGATCACCATTCAACAAGATGCTTTACATGCCGCGCTTAATGCGGTCACACGCGCCAGTCTGAAAAGTTCACTGGCCGCTTTTTCCCTCGTGCGTTTGGATGTCAAAACAGATGGCATCCTGCGCCTGTCCTGCTTCAATGGCGAGACCGCTGCGCGCGCCATCACGAACGTGGTTTGTGACGAAGACATCTCGGTCAGCGTGGATGCCCTGACTCTGAAAGCCGTGGTGGAAACGCTTGCGAACGAAATCCGTTTGATGATCGAACACAACTCACTCATCATTCAAAGCAGCACCAATCGCACCACCCTGCGCATCGTGGACGAATCCATCCCAGTCCTCGGCGATGAAAACATGCAGTCCATCGCAACCCTTCATGGAACCACATTTCGCAGCCTGTCACGCGCATTGCCTTTTGCCTCTGTAGACAGTTCGCGCTTTGTCCTGCAAGTGCTGCATTTGACTTTTGATAAAGATACGGTCATTGCCCAGTCCGCCGATGGTTATTCGGCTGGCTATGTGCGCGAGAGTATTGAGGGACCTGCAGAACAAACCTGTGTAGCCCTGCCGTTGAGTTTCGCCCGCCTGTTATCCACCCTGGTGGAAGACCGCGATACGGTACGCCTATGCACGTCGGGAGACAACCGCTACATCTTTCAGATCAAAAATTTGGATGACGCAAAGGACCTGACTCTTGCCACAGTGACAAGCGCGGAGAACTTCCCATCTGAACAGATCATGAATCTGATCAGTGAGGCGCGAAATAGCACAACTGCTCATTTGAATGTACAACAGACCAGCCTGATGCAATCGATCCGCATGGTGAATGCGATGGGTACGCAGAGCACATTTGTTAAAGTGGTGAATGGCGTGGTGAAGATCGCCTCCTCCGAGACCGAGACGGGTCAGGCACGCAATATCTTGGAAGGCACAGCCAGCGGAGAGAATGCCAATGTGTGGATGTCTGCTGCTTTTCTGAAACGGGCTGTCGAGGCGTGCAAGGGCGAACTCGCGATCAGAATCACAGACGGCAAGAGACCGATCCTGATCGAGGCGGGTAGTTTCACAGCCGTCATCATGCCGATGATGGTGGAAGGTACCAAGGATCCTTTCCCCGAAGACGAAGCGATTGCAATCACCCTGCCCGAAATGGCAATGGCATAACGGACACAAAATATTTTAATACAAAGACGGCGCACATACATGTGTGCCGTCTTTGATTACAAGGAGCCATATGGACACCACGAATTCGTTACTTCTCCAAACCATATCCACATACGACCAACCCAAACTCAAGAGCATGCCTTTACGTGAACAGCCTGCATACCGCGTAGCGCAAAACGCAACCGCCTGCAATCTCACTGAACTGATGGCGGCTGTGATCGGTGGACAGAAACAGATCGAGATCGCACAGACTCTGCTGGCGCGTTTCGATGGCGATATCCGTCGTTTGTATCAGGCGCATCCCGCAGAACTGGCGAAGGTGAAGGGCATCAATCAGACAACTGCCATTCGTATCAAGGCCGCGCTCAATCTTGGTTTGCGGTTGAACCTTCCCAACGAAGAACGCCCGGTCATTAATTCGCCTGCAGACGCTGCCGCGCTCGTGCAATACGAAATGGGCTTGTTGGAAAAGGAACACCTGCGCACGTTGCTGCTCGACAGGCGTAACCGCGTTCTTGAAATTGTCGAGATATATCAAGGCTCGGTGAGTTCCTCCCAGGTGCGCGTTGGTGAAGTATTTCAGGCAGCAGTGGGGCGCATGGCATCCGCCATTGTTGTCTGCCATAACCATCCGTCCGGCGACCCGACTCCTTCCCCCGATGATGTCGCTGTGACGCGCGCAATGGTGCAGGCAGGCAAGTTATTGGATATCGACCTGCTGGATCATCTCGTGATCGGACAAGCGGGCAAGTGGGTGAGTCTGAAGGAACGTGGGCTCGGCTTCACGTAGGAGGAATTATGCAGATGCAATTGACTCTCGACTTCACACCAAGACCTTCAAATCTAAAAGCGATCATCAAGAATACAACCTGGATGAATGTCAGTGATGTTGCCAGAGGAGTGGGTTTCATGATGCCTGTTGAAGTCAGCGTCACATTAAGCGATGCGCTTGAAGCGCTTCAATCGGAAGACGCGGACAGCTATGACCAGCGCCTGTACGATGCCCTCTGGCTTGCTCATCATTACCTTTCCCTCGACCAACTCCAATCCTTCACCTTTACTTTCGACTTCCTACGCGAGGACTTGCTCAGTGGCAAGTTTACCGAAGCCAGTCTGCGACTGAGAGTTGAAGCGCAGAAGCAAGCTGTACTTCTCGGCTTGATGCAGGATTTCTAGGAGGCGCTACATGGCAATCTATCTTGGTAAACGCAAACAGGGCGACCTCGTGCAATTTCGCTCTTCCACAATCCCCACCAAAGAATCACATGGTCATTTGTATACGGCGGTCATCGGTCCGTTCAAGAGCAAAGTTGGCGCGAGTTATTTTGCCCGCTATGGCCGAAACAATCCACACATCCGCACGGCAGATGATGCCGAACGCCTGGCACGCGCAGACCCGTTGATGGAACAGGCCATCGTCGAAGAAAGCATGACCGACGAGGAACTGGCCATCGCATTGGAATGCGACGCGCAGGATCAACACGAATATTCACCCAAACCACCCAAACCCTTGCCGGTCAATCCGATTGCCTGGCAGGGAACTATCACAACACAAGGAGAAATCTCATGCCTAACTGGGCTGAAAACGAACTGACCATCACAGGTCCTGATGTACAGAAAGTATTGAACACGATCTGCTCTAAATCCAGTGCAGATGACGAGGCTCGAACCCTGGACTTCGACAAGATCATTCCCTACCCGAAGATATACAAGGAATTGGATCAACGCTCGAACGAATACCAGGAAAAGTTTCTTGCCATTGGGAAGGATGACCCTGAACGACAGGACAAACTAAATACTCTGGCTGCCGAGTATGGGGTTGAACCCGGAACACCCTGGTTGATGGACGGCTTCAATTCCGGCGGTTATGACTGGTGCTGTGAAAATTGGGCTACGAAATGGAATGCCAGGGGCATCTCCCTGACAACGCGCAAGGACAGCTCAAATGGGTCCACGCACAAAACAGCCCAATGTTCTTTCTGTCAGACGGTGCATAACACCGAACACATGACAGTTTGGGTGTGCCAACAATGCGGCAGCCCGCTGCCTGACTCTCAACCGTTGCTGGCTTTCATGGAATTCGACACAGCCTGGAGTCCGCCCATACCCGTGATCGAAAAGCTGGCCAGTATGTTTTCGGACCATGCCTTCGAATTGAAATATTTCGAAGGCGGCATGGGCTTTAGCGGACATGCCCGCTGGTCCGAGGGTGTGGAGCAATTTCACCATCAGTATGACTACGACGGTCCGCGCGGCGGATGACTTCAATATACAAATTCAATAAGGAGCAAACTCATGTCCTATCAATCTGAACATCAACGGTTGAAACCCGTGCTCGACCTGGCAAGTCAACTCGACATAGCCACCAATCCAAATCCGCAAGCCATCTTCGAAGCTGGGAATGGAGGCTTTCAAGTCTGGTGCATACCGCAGGAACGCCCGCAAGGTTGGAGCGGGATCACGATGAATACCGGCGCTTTCTCCAAACCCTGCGAGTATGTCGGCAGTGTGGTTTGGAAGTGGGATGATGACAAAATCGTGGCGCTTGCCATCGAGACAACCGCGTATGCATTGGCGGATCAAAAGCCCGATGAGTATTGCAATCTGATGGATATCCCCCAAGGCTTCCACCGTCGCACGATCTTCAATCGTGACGCGGATATCGAATGGCTCAAGGAAAAAGTGACCTGGCTGTTTGCCCAAGCAGGAATTCCCTTGCCGCCCTTCGAGTATGAGCAAGCGGTGCTTTCCGAAATTGGTCCATACATTCTGACTCACTACGTTTCGGAGGAAGATGAATACGTGGTGATCGTTTCACCGGAAATAGATCCAGAAGAATTCTGCAAGCCTGGCTATGAAGTCGCGCACACCCTCGAGATCTGGAAGGCAGGTGACTTCCCTGCGGATGTGATCCTGCGTCCCGATCATGAATATCACGAGGCAGGCACCGAACCCGATGAAGGACCGCTCGTGGAGCAATATGAAAACGCGTCACGTTTGGGTGACGACGACTGGCTCGAAGCCGGATTTGAAGATCAAATCAGCGGCTGGAGTGAATAACTTTTCAACAGGAGGGCGACCATGTCGCCTTCCAATCTTTTTATGGAGAACCCAATGACTACCTTGTTTCAAACCAACATTGAACAGCTTTTGAAAGCGCATAATCTGCTCGATCAATTCCACTCCCAGGATGAGTTTCATGTGCGCTTTGATATGCCTCACTATGACCGTCTCGTCATCGAACGGCACACTGACATGATCAGTGTTGCCCACTACTTCGAACAGAACGGCGACCTGATCGCGGACCCGGATGTCGAGCTTCACTATCCCACCTGGACGCCGACTGCCATCACCCAGGCCTACTTTGGATATCGTTCGAAGTTCATCGAACGGGACGGCAAGACTTTTGTGGATACCCGTTTCCACAAGGATGTCTCTTCGTTCCTGACCATGTGGGCGCGGAACATCCAGGCGCAGGGCTGGGCGGAGAAAGGGAAGGTACACGATGACCCTCATGACTAACTCGTTTCGGAAAAGAATCCCGTTTCCCATCAAACGCAAAAAGTTTCGTCTGAATTCAGTTGCTGAGAACCCGAATAATCCGTTTAGGACGCGCTTGGGATCCTGCAATGTGTCCTTCAAGTATCTATATCGCGATGCCAGCAATTACAAATTGCATGGCGAGGCGGTCTTCACCAATCACACATTTATGCCCATTGATGAAATTGAAAAACAAATCCGCTCCTATCTGAAGGATGGTGAGTTCTTCATTGCCCGGCAGGTGAATATCGAGGAACGTTTCTTCGATGTTCTGCACGAGGACGACGATCATCCCTGGCATGAGTTCAACCTGGTGGAGATGACAACCGAGCCTGCCTTCGATCCTGAGAACTGGAATCAACACAAACACAAAAGGGATATTACGGAGTTCGTTGCGGAATTGGAAAAGGCAAAGCGTGTGGGCTGGGATGAGCTGAAAGTGCGCGCCGATGTTGCCGGCATGCAGGAAAAACAGAAGGACAAGTTGAAACAAACTCTCGAATCAGGCGAGGACATTCTGAAATGAAGCCATCCAAACCAGACCTGGTGGTTCTGCCATTCACGGCGGTGATCGCTGGAACCTCAATTCATCTCACCCTTGAACAGGCACTATCCATGTTGAAAAGAGTGGATGGAGCGCATGTCCGCATTGAGCGCAGTTATCCAGGCGCGCCCCATGCCATCGGCTGGACGATCTTTCACCGCACATCTAGGAAATACCTGTATGAAAAAGAACCGCTCTTTCGCTTCGAACGTGGCGCACGTCGCTACATTCGCAAAGCATATGCCATTCATTATTCGCTGACCAGTGATGATGGCATGACCTATTCCCATTTGCATCTATAAAAGGAGAAACTCATGTACGACCATATTCTGGAAGAAATGGCGGATGCCATTGCATTTGAACTCAATGTTACAAGCAACAATGTGCTTGGTGTTCTCAATCAATACTGGCAGGATAAGATCGCGCATGTCTGGCAGGTGGATGACATGCTGGAGTCTGCGCGCCGCGCAGGAAAGCCGATCACCCGCACCGATGCCGCCGGGCTCCTGCACAATGTCTTCGA
>DYDH01000002.1:7185-42718 GCA_020717985.1 Herpetosiphon sp.
GGGCATCAGTTGGACCAATCTGGATGTCGCGTTGGAGGACTATCACTTTGTTCTGAAAACCTGGCCGGAGGAAAAATACAACGAAGTCCACGGGATTTTCAAAGTCTGGCGAAAGGGCAACCTCATCGCTCATCAATTCGGAATGTTTCCAAAAATGATGGATGGCAACCTGCCCGATGCACTTACATTTGCAAGGACGATGGCAAAAGAGATCCCAGGTGTGTCAGTTTTTATTGGACTTGAAACCGATGTGGATGAAGAAACCATCCCTTGGTTGACTGTCGTCCTACCGAATGGTGAGACTGAACCGATCATCGAAGAAAGCGGGGAATCATGCACGCAGTAACGCCAAAACAACGCATCCGCATCCTGACCATTCAGATCGCAGTTGCGGATGAAGCTGACCCTGACTCGGTTGCCGATGAAATCTCTGAATTGCTTTCTGAAAACGGGATTTGTTCCGATAGCAGTCATATCCTAGACTGGCGCTATCTCACGGAATATCAGCCCGTTGTCATTGCCAGTGATGATCCCGAAGAAGGGGAAGTCTTCGGGCTGCTGGATTTCAAATTGATCATTACAAACGAGGATTAACATGTATGAATGGACCGAACCATATGAAGATGAAACCATCAAGGAACGAATTGAAGAATTTGGACAAGCACAGAAAATTGCGATGCAGAATGGCAAAGTATTGGTTGCATCTTATGAACAGTTCTGGTTGCCTGCTCTGAATGACCTGTCCGATGTTGAGTATCTTGGACGGGAACGTCACCGCGCTCCGTATGGAACATTCGAACCTGCAGCGGATGTACCCTTTCATGGTGCATTGTGGTTCACCCCTGCAAAGGATGCAGCGTTGCCTCCATCTTTGAAAAATATCAAGGAGTGGATACCTGCTGGCGCAGTCGTGGATATGAATGCGCGTATGGTGAAAATCAAGGTGGATGAAATCGAGATCACCTTTACCAGCATCAACGTCAGCCTGAATGCACATCAACTTTTGCAGGAAATCAATCAGGAATTGGTGCGCGCCAATGCAGGCGTGTATGTCTGGAAGATCGAGCCTGTGGATGAAATGTCCTCTTCAGTACGGCATCTATTTCCTGATGGAAGAATTCCAGCATTGAGCAATGCCCACACCCGCGCTGATGTCACGGGCTATGCCCTCATGCAGGATCGACCCTATCAACACACATTGATTTACGTGGGCTTTGCGGCTTACAAAACCAGCGTCGAGAGTCTGTGGGCTTCGTTGATCCGTGGGCGTGGTTCATGTTCCATGCGCGGTATGTCTGTCCTGGCGGATGGTGAAGTGAAGATGATGACTCAGCCATTGACCGAGTTCAATGTCATGCACGCGGGCATCATTTGCCGCAAGGCTTTGCCCGGGAAATGGGAAGCCAGGGACGACTCTGCCTATGCCCTGGTCTTTGAACAAGGCAGGGAGGTGGAAACAGAATTGCAGATGCTGGCAGCGAAACGTTTGCAGGAAGCGCTGGCCTTTCCTATTCCTGATACCTGGGCAAAGACCTTATGGGAACATGGACTGGATGCCGGCTTCATCCAACGGCTCGAAACAGGTGGGGACTGTCGAGGTGGAGTCAGGCTGGATTTAGGAAAGCCCTGGCAGGAACTGGTGCAAAACCTGCTTGAACAGGAAGTCCTGACGATTTAGGAGATCAACATGTTTCAATCCATTCAAGTTGATGAGATCTTCGATCTCAATACGGATCAAGATCATCCGGCATACTGGCTGGCGCAGTTGCGCAAAGCCGACTGGCAGTACCTGTTGAAGTTCGTGGATGTGAAGCTGCCGGCGAAAACAAAGAAACAAACACTGGCGGAAGCTGCCCTGCGGCATTTTGAGTTTGTAACCTGCGATGGGCGTGGAGATGTCTGGCAGATGTGGAATGAGATGCGGAACAAGCATCGTATCCTGATTGTCCAGTTCCGTCATTCAGAGTCGGATTGGTCTCGTGGAATTCCAGAGTTCGTCCATCTGGAAAAGAATGATCCCCTCGGCTTTGTGAATATCGCCGGACGGTTGTTCTGTCGCGTGAAGTAAAAAACCAAATTCAACCTGATCCCCCATGCCATTCGGTGTGGGGGATTTTATTTTCTAATAGGAGATTGATATGCGTCCTCCCGCACTTGAGAAATTAGGTTATTACCCAACGGCGACTCATGTCGCTGAGTTGCTCAAAACATATTTCAAGTCTGCCGAATCCGGCAGGTTGCTCGATCCTTGCGCCGGTGAAGGCACAGCCGCATCCATCCTGGCGAAAGCTTTGAACTGCCAGAGTTGGGGTGCAGAACTGTCCCCGGCACGCGCTGCGCTGGCTGTTGAAAAGATGGATCGCCTGTTCAATACACCCTGGCAATCGTGTCATCTTACCAACGAGTCCATTACCCTGTTATTCCTCAATCCGCCCTATAGCCATGACCGTTTGGGCGACCAGAAACGACTGGAATTGGAGTTCCTGAAATCCACCACGCCCAAATTAATCCGTAATGGCGTGTTGGTGTATATCGTGCCTCACCAACTTCTACGCGATCTGGATGTGGCTTCCCATCTGGCTGGCTATTACGAGAACATCACGGTCTATCGTTATCCTGAAACGGGATTCAATCAGGTCATCGCGCTGGCAGTGAAGCGAATAAAGTTCAAAATGCCTTCTAACGATGAAGTCATGCAGGTACAGGGTTTGGCCGACATCGAACCTCCCATGTTAAGCGAAGTGAAAGAGCCGCTGTACCAATTATTACCTGCCTCCGATAAAGGCGCTGGCGGACAGTCGATCCGCTTCTCGCGGTTGGACTGGCAACCGGAGGAAATCGTGGACGCCACACAGAGACGCGGCGTGCATTCCACAAAGGAATGGCTTGACCTGCTCAATCCCTCACGTGGATTGGGTGAATTCAAACAACCTGTGATGCCCTTAAAGAAGGGTCACATCGCCATGTTGATGGCCTCCGGCATGATGGGGACTTTGCGCTTGAATGATGATGACGGAAAGCCGATGCTGGTGAAAGGCCGTGTGATGAAGGTTACAGAGAAGGTCGAGGAGACCACGGACAAGAAGGGCAATACAACATCGGAGGTCTTTCGAGACCGTTTTGTTTCCACCGTTGCGATCCTGCGTCAAAGTGGGATCGAGATCATTGATACCGTTGAACCGCTCTCGAAATTTATGCACAAGTACGGCGATCAGCTCGGCGCACACATTCTGTCCACATATCGTCCGTTGTATAACTTCGATCCAACACCGGAAGAGATCGCCGTGTTGGACACATTGGGGACGAAGCGTAAGCCGTTGCCAGGGCAGGAAAAGGCGGGATTGTTGCCGGCGCAACGACATGCAGTGGCTGCAATGGCTCGTTCCATTCGCAAGCATGGGGTTGGTAATGTACAAGGCGAAATGGGACTTGGGAAAGCGCAGCCACTTTCCGCAAAAATATACACACCAACTGGATATAAATTAATGGGGAACATCAAAGTTGGTGATCAAGTAATCAATCCTGATGGTGGATATGCCAATGTAATCGGCGTCTTTCCTCAAGGAATTATGGATATTTACCGAGTAACTTTTAGTGATGGCAGTTTTACAGAATGTACTGCCAATCATCTCTGGGAAGTTTACTCGCCGCTAAGGAAATGGAAAGGGAAACCGAGATATGTAAAACCCCTGTATCAAATAATGGATGAACCTCTAGTACATTCAAATTCAGGCAATCATCAGGTATTTATACCAATGGTCAAGCCTGTTGAGTTTCAGAAGAGGACACTGCCGGTTCATCCGTATCTAGTCGGCGTACTTTTAGGTGATGGTGGGTTATCGGCAAACTCAATTCTACTAACATCTGCGGATGACGAATTACTGGATTACGTCAGGGAGTATCTACCTCATCCAGTGAGGCTAATACCTAGTGGTACTAATTATGGCTGGAGACTATCTGTAGGACGTGTAAACACCAAAAATCCTTTACTCGATCAGATCAGAAACTTGGGTTTGATGGGACACAGATCTTACGATAAGTTTATTCCGAATGAGTATCTGTATTCGGATAGGGCTGATCGTTTGGCTTTGCTTCAAGGACTGTTTGATACTGATGGGTCGGTAGCAAACACCACAGGTGTGGATTACATAACCACCTCTCTGGAATTGGCAAAAGGAGTAAAGGAACTAGTCCAATCACTTGGCGGTACGGTATCAGCTAATTTAAGGCACCCAATTTACACACATAACGGAGAAAAAAAGAATGGAAGACTTGCTTATCGCCTCTACATAAAATTACCATCGGACATTCCGCCGTTCCGCCTGTCAAGAAAGGCAAACGCTTATCTTCCAGCAGGGAAATATGAGCCGCATCGTTCCATCGTGAAAATTGAGCTATTAGATCAGGACAATGCACAGTGCATCATGTTGAATAGTGAAAACCAGCTTTATGTGACCGATGAGTACATCGTCACCCACAACACAACCATTGGCTCTGGTGTTGTTGAACTTCTGGATGCCTATCCTGCCATCGTGCTCTGTCCACCTCATCTTGTTCCAAAATGGATTCGGGAAATTGAAGAAACCATTCCTGGCGCGAAGGCAATGGAGTTAACTCGTATCGGTCGTAATGCTGGCGATCCCGGGGATGTGAACGATGTACGCAGGTTCTTGGGACTGTATAAGACTGGAAAACTGGGGCAGAAAGCCGTGGCAGTCATCGCGCACACATCCGCAAAATATGGTGCCGGCTGGGAACATGCTGTGGTTCGAAAGAAGTTCGTTGATGAAGAGGATGGCCAGGTATTTGAAGCATTGACCTGCCCCGAATGTGGATCACCCATTCAGATTGATCTGCCAGGTGGGTTTGTTTCCACGGCAAACAATCTTGATGACCTGGGTGACAAGCGTCGCTTCTGTCAGGCTAAAATCACGGGCTATGAACTGGATGACCACCGGCGGCTGGTTCATGATGAACATGGCAAACCAGTTTGGGGGAAACGGGTTTGCGGCACACCCTTATTCCAGTTCACTGGGCGTCGCTGGGCGATTGCTGATTACATTGCCAAACATGCAAAAGGCAAGTTCAAACTACTCATCGCTGATGAGTGCCACCAGTTCCAAGCGAAAGCCTCGGATCGGGGTATTGCTTTTCATCAGCTTGTTGAAGCAACCCAATACACCCTGACTCTGACAGGCACATTCTTCGGTGGTAAAAGCACATCCATCTTCTGGTTGCTTCATCGTTTGAACGCCAGCGTGAGGAAAGACTTTACCTTCAATGATGAGAAACGCTGGGCACGGCTGTATGGAGTACTGGAGATGACTCGAAAGAGCAAGCGTGCCACGGAAGATGATGATGAGGATGGTTTTACCGGCAATCGGCGCTATCAGAATCAGGCAAAAGAGAAGCCTGGCATTTCTCCAGCCATTGTGAATCGCTTGTTGGATACCACGATATTCCTATCCCTTAAGGACTTGGGGTTGGCGATGCCTCATTATGCCGAAGAAGTGGTTACTCTCATGATGACCGATAAACAGAGTAGCCAGTATCGCTCAATGGCAAAGAAACTGCGCGACCTAGCGATCAAGAACCGCCGCTATCTCTCGTCTTGGTTGCAATGGACTCTGGCGCGCC
Source organism: Herpetosiphon sp. (assembly GCA_020717985.1). GTDB lineage: Bacteria > Chloroflexota > Anaerolineae > Anaerolineales > Villigracilaceae > Villigracilis. The sequence goes on from DYDH01000002.1 coordinate 12,823, forward strand.
CTAACTCTGCTTTCCGCGATGAAGTGGTTGAGATTGACGAAGTGGATCGCAAGGGCGAATTTGTACGCAGAAAGGAACTGATGGAACTGCCGGCTGTGGTCGATGACGAGACCATGCCAAAGGAATCCTGGCTGGTGGATTTCTGTCGGTCTGAACGTCAACAAGGACGCAAAGTACTGATCTATCTGCGTCAGACCGGGACACGCGACATCCAGGACCGCATCCTGAAAGTTCTCCGAGACGGAGGGGTGCGTGCCGAGGTATTGACCAGCGGAGTCAACCCACGCAAGCGCGAAGAATGGATTGCCAAGCGTGTTGTTGGACTGGATGCATTGGTAGTCAACCCTAGATTAGTGGAGACGGGGCTTGACCTGATTGCTTTCTCATCGGTTGTATTTGCCGAGATTGAATATAGCTTGTATACATTGTGGCAGGCTGTACGCAGAGTTTGGAGATTGGGTCAAACCAAACCTGTGAAGGCGATCTTCTCGGTCTACAGTGAAGCGATGGAGGCACGCGCATTGGCATTGATGGGTCAGAAAATGAAAGCTGCTCAACTCCTATACGGAGATGAAGTAGGAGGCGCTATCGTCCCAGAAGAGGACGGAGACATCCTGATGAAACTCGCACGTGAGGCATTGGAGTCTGCCGACCTGCCCGATCTGCAATCTCTGTTTGCCGATGAGGTAGTAGTGTCCAATTCGCCTCTTGGATGTCCAACGGCTCCAAGCGCACCGCTTCCAGTTCCTGATATGCCCAAGGCAGTTTCCTGGTCCGACTGGATGACGCAGAAGGGAGCAGTGGGGAGGTCTGCCAATCGCCCACGATCCAAACAAGTGACGCAGAATCAAGTGTCACTATTCTAAAACGACAGCAGTACAGGCGTCACACCTGTACTGCTGTATTCTTAATTGGAGGCTCAATATGGAAGAAAATCCAAGATGTAAAAAGTGTAAAAGGGTTTTGAAATCCCCAATAAGTATCGCACGAGGTATGGGTCCAAAATGTGCGGGAGTTTCTGCTACACGAGGAAAAAGTGTTCGCGCAAGAATTACACGGAGTTCTGGGATTGCGTATCAAAGTGCCAGCCTAGATCAATTACAGACGCCACTTTTCCCTGGTGACTTGCCAACGAAGCGTTTGAGTAAGAAAGAATTGTATCGCCGCCGACGGGAGGAACGCAGGCGGTCGTTTGAAATGCGTGTGCCATTCCAATGCGGCATGTTGTTGCCCAAAAGGAAGCCGTTGGTTTATACGCCGTTGGATGATGGAAGTTGGAAGGAAAATCCAACCGGAAGAGTAATCTCACATGAGCGATTACAAGAGTATTTGAGACAATACCGCTTTATTTAATCGTAAGCTCCTGATTTGTCGAAAATCAGGAGCTTTTTGTTTTAAGTGTATAGTTTTATTGGGAAACTAATTTTTGATGACATGGTTTAGGTTTCCTCAAAATCATTAAAGCCAAGATCAATGAATTTGATCTTCCTCTTCAACAGCTCACTTATCACCCGTTGAGATGCTCCATAGTACAAAAACCACCACACATCATTGACAAGTTTCTTCTTCAAGAGGTAATGATCCTTGTAAATCTGGTCTTTGATCCCACCATGATAGGAAATTCGCCCAGATTTGATCTCAACCCCTATCTTGAAATCCAACAAATAAAGGTCATATCTTCTCTTTGCGTACCTACCCTCGGCATCATAACTCTCAAATACTGTTTTGTCGGCACTGATGTTTATGGGTCCAGAATAGTTCTCAATGTTCCTCAAATAATATTCGACCAATGCTAAGCCCATGAGTTCGAATGTTTTTCCCCTTGCCCTGTTCTGTGTCAATACAACTTCATTCAATGATGAAGCATCCAAACTCACTTTTCCCCGAGATGCTTCTTTGATCTGTTGGGATGTGCCTTTTCTTCTTCGAGGGATTTCAGAAACTCTGTATGCGTTCAAGAATTCAATTACTGCATTATTGTGGGCTACGGATTGAGTTTGGTACTGTAAAACTTGGTCTATGATCTGTACGGGAGAAGTATTGTGTTTCTGAGCTATTTTATGAAGAAATCCCCTGAAATAATTTGCGGCTTCATTGTAGCTTCTATCTTTAGATAGAAGCTTTTCGACCTCCACGCTGACAGCCACTCCAAGTTCGTTTTTCATTCATGACATCAAGCGTAAGCTATACCTCATATTCTTCTCTCCAAACGACTTGGATCAACCTATCGTTCAAAATTTCTTCTATTTCTTCTTTACACCCAGGCTTTGTCGGCGGTGACGGGTATACTATGGCAGGTATTACATCCAACGGGTTCAAGTGATCTTCAATATACCGCCAAATTTGCCTGGCATGTCTCAGCGCGGTGGGACGCACTCTATGCTCTTTGAGTAGATCCCAGTTGGTCGCCTTTATTTCAACAAGTATAGTCTGGACATCTTCTTCCAGTTTCAATCGGATATCCACCCGACCGCGTTTACCTTCCCATTGGGTTGGTGCTTCAAATTCGGCTGCGGAATTAAGTTCGTTGTTCCAATGAGCCCTTTCCCAGGCTTCGAACTTGCGACCGCGCCTTACACATTTAAGAAATTCACGGAAAACTTTATCTTTTTTCATTAGGCTATTTATTTTCTTATCAACCAATAGATAAGATTATGTTTGTGTTGATGATTGTTTCTCTGTTGGCATGTAATAGCTTTTATTTTTCAAATCTAAAACATCGATAATTGTCTTCAATGAATAGGGGAGTTCATCTGGGTCAGATGTTTCAAGAGTAGTTTCGCTAGCCCAATAGGAGTTGTGCGCTGGAAGGGTTCGATCTCGAATTGGCTTTTTTGACCTAACTGCAATATCAAGGATTCCAGGTCCGAACAATTTTCGTAAGGGACCGCCCACGATATCGCCAAACACATTGAGATATGCAGGGAAATAGATATTAGTCCAGCGGGTGCATGCGAAAAGACCTGCATCATGAAGCGCGCGAAGGGTAATATCCTTCTTTTTTCCGTACTTATCCCAAACATCATAAGAGTAAACGCGTCGCTTCTTCTGAATCTCAAACTGTGGTGGGCTTGTCGGCAACTCCCGTTGACGCTGACGCGCCCGAAGGTCATCTTCATCATGCGCCAGTAACATCGCCGCATGGGAAAGTGGGCTCCCAATTGTGACCAGGTCTGTCACCAACCACGGAAGGCCTAAGGCTCGGAGTTCCTTCCACAGTTCAACTTGCGCATCCATGTAATCTTTCAATGAATATTCGTTTGTATTATCCTTGAGCGCTTCTCCAATTTTCTCAACTTCTGCCAGTGCGGGCTGATTTGATTTCTGAGGCAATCTATAATCTTCCTGATATTTTTCCCAGACTTGTCTAAGAATATCGTAAGCAATAACACTGCCCAAGCTGTGACCAACGAAAATCACTCGATCATACTTACCTTCTTCTTGAATTTTCTCCAAAAGTTTTATGCCATCAGCACGAATTTCATGTCGGAGCTTAATATTTCTTGTTGTAGCGCTAAGGTAACGAGCCGCATCCCCGATGTAGTAAATAACAAACCATTGGATTCCAGCCAAGATAAGCGCACTGATCGCTGAAATAAGGAATGATGGTGACTTAATTGTGACGTCCGCAAAATTGTTCCATATCCCAAAACAGGCACCAGCAACAATAACTAGAATTAGAAGCCATGAAATGGTCCATAATAGAAGAAGTTGCTTCGGAACTTTTTGGGGCCATCTTAATAAAAGTGTTTTTAACCAACTCCAAATATCACTAAGGAGCGTTCCTTCTATTTTGTAAGCCCAATAGTATTCAAACAGATGTGTACGTGGCTGGGATCGATTTTGAAGTTTTCGCAACTCGAAGGATTCAGACATAGGATCTGGTTTGCTAAAGTATTTTTCTTCCCCTGGCTTTGGATCCGGTAAAATGGCCTCTGCAAAGTTGCGCAGTGTTTCCATTGGTCTTTGTTCGCCGATACCATGAAAAATTACAACTGCTTGATTAAACCTAGTGCGTGCATGTGGTTTTCCGGTTTTAGGTTTGGCAGCATTGGATTTTGCGGTCTTAGCTTTTGCAGGCATAATTATCTCCTCTTTTACTGACAATGTTAATTCTCTTCGTAACTCTTCACGATCAGCGGCTTCGCCCGTTCCAAATCGTCATCAGATCTGATCGTAACCTCCAAATCCCCGGTGCCGAAATGACCGATATTCCGCACATCTCGTGTGAAACCTTCTTCCAAGTGGATGCTCTCAAAGTTCGCTCTGACGAAAACGATGATGTTCTTATCCTGCGGGTGGACTTCAACTGCGGCAAAGTTCTTTATACGCTTGAAGGCAATATAGTGTTTCAGCGTCTTTACCTGTACGTCATCTCCAAGCGCCTCAGCAAATGCCTTTAGGCTTTCGTAGCGATCTTTAACATCTACACTAGCTTTTGCCAGTTTGTCAGTGACCGTGCTCTCGCTTGTTCTTCCACTCTTTCCAGCCGTTGGGACTTCACTTGCGCTGCCTGTTGAAGCATTGACCAATTCCAGCAGGAGCAATTCTTTCCCATAGCTTCGATAGCGGATCAATTCAATATTGCGGTCAATCTGTTTGACAGCATATTCATCAAACTTGGTGAATTCACCCGCTATACACAACAGACGGGCGCCACTCCAGTCAATAGCATCTTCGGTGAGTTTTGGATCGGCTTGCTTTTGAACCAACAATGTAAATTCGCCTTTGTGGTCTAGCAACCAGTCGAGATAATAAAGCCCTTGATTAATGACATTTTCATTCAAAGAACGTTTGTATTCGATAATAACAGGGCTGTCATTTTCGTCAATTCCAAGTGTGTCAATTCTCCCGCCATGTGATTTGCCTGTGGTGTGCTCAGACTTTATCAGCCTTACACCAAGAAATGCTTCTAGGTGGTTTTCTAAAAGAGTTTGTAGCGATCGTTCAACAGCCACTGACTGACCATCAATAGCTGTGACAGTATTATTAATTATTTTGAATAATTTGATGTCGCTCATTTTCGCTCCAAGAATGCAATCTAGTTTTAGGCAGTTTAGGCATATAAAAAGTTTGCGTCTATCTGAGTATTTGATAGAGAAGAACGAATATTAATACGAAAATGACCAGGATAATTCGCTGTCGAAAGGTCATATAGCGCCAGTCGTAACGGGCTTCATTCCATTGCCTACCTGCCCACCCGATCCACCCACCAAAGAAAACTCCGAGACTGGTGAAAACAATTTGAGCAAGGCTCTCTGAAATTGGCAAAGTCATTTGCGTTGCTTTTATTTTAGCTCCACCGATGATAAAAGCTGTAACTCCACCTGCAATCACTCCAATCCAAATTGCGGAAGGGTTGGCTATTTCCTGTCTGTGTAGATGTTTGAGTTGTTGAATGGTCACCCCATCTCTCACAGAGGCTGGAACGGTATGTTCATCCTGACGCATGAAAACAGTATGCTTATTGAAATGACTTGAAGCGTTTAACTCACGTGTGGTTTCATGGAGGTCAAAGGTGGGTGGAATAGTAACAATGAACAAGTTAATTCCATAAAAAGAGAATATTTCACATTCAATCCCTGCAACAGTGGGTGAACAAGCACTATTTACCCATTTGGTAAGATCACTTTGCGATGGTATCTTGTAATCAACATTGTGCAAAACTCGCACTTTATTTTCGTCAAAGTTCTTGTCATCTACACCGATAATCAAATATTTGGTTTTTCTGACTATCTTGCTGTTCCCATTCGCAAGACCAAGAATATCTTTAATCAATTCATCCCGCTGTTGGTCGGCCAGCGTGCCATCGGATTGGTATAGTTTTAGTTTCCTTTTGAAATCAAACCAATCCTGTTCTTTTGGTTCGCGCAGTAGTTTCTTAAGTATTTTTTCGTCCATGCGTAATTCACCCCAGGGATGGCAAAGATTTCTCTACAAGCATTGAATGATTTTCAACTCGAAAAATAAAACTCTCAGAAATTTGAAATAGTTTTATGTAGCTCATTGGGTCTCCAAGAATACTTACTTTTTTTTCAAACCTAATTTGAACCATACTCTGAAAGTTACTATCAACTTAACTATTTAAGACCAATCGACGCGCATAAATCTTCAAATTCTTGCGGGTCGTTTAGTAAATGCTGGAGAAATTTGGCATAAACAAAACAATTTTCTTGTTTCGCTTGCAGAATGCTACTGTCTATAAGATCGTTTTGCAAATATTCGTGCACTTGATCTTGGGTGGTAAACAAACGCGAGCACATAATTTCAATTCTGTTGCCGATATAATTTTCGTACCAATCCGCCCAACGTGTTTCCAGGTCAAAAACACGCACAAGATTGTTGGTGCGTTTAGAGGAAGCTCCATTATGTTCTTGAATAGCAATTTTTATTCCTTTACCAATCGACTTTGATATATGCAGATCGATATGGTCAATGGCTGGGCAGCAATAAGGGTAGAAAGTGTCCAAAAGAGTTTCGGCAGTATGCTCATTGAGCGGGTCTTTTATGCCTTTTGCTCTGGAGTTACATGTAGAGCATATAGGAATCAAATTATAGGGATGAATAGATAATAAGGGGTACTTTTCCTTTGGAAAGAAGTGGTCAAGATCGCTTGCACGGGATCTATGGACAAGGTCAGGTTTTTTTCCATCGCAAACGGGACAAACGCCAAGTGAAGTATTTGTAGCCCAAAAATTTTCATTCCAATGTGCGCGCGTCAAGTTGTCGACTACGCTTCCTTGATGAATCGCAACTGGAAAACCGCTTCCCCCGAAAATAGTTTCATACAAACCGACAAGCATTGGATTGAAAACACTTAAATCATTAGCTGTAATTGCACCTGATGGTAAGCGCCGCTCAACAAATGAAAACTGCGAATCGGTGAAATGTTGGTAAAAGTCAAGGTCATTTTGAGCACATTGCAATATCCACTGTCCAACCGCCGGATGTTGCTGGACATGCTGGATGGCATTTTGAACTGCTTTACCAAAAGATGTTTTTTTTTCGCCCCGTTCAATGCGCTCCCAAAGCCATTCGGCTTGATCATCGTTACCGAATGCAGCCTTAACTCCATCCAAAGTAAAGGTCACTGGCGGTGTGCATACCCACCTCAGTAAGTTTTTTTCAAATTCAACCACTCGCATAAGCAAGGGAGTGTATTGTGGGGGATTAACTCGGTGGAGCATTTTCCCCTGCCTGAGTTAAGCGACGATGTTGGCGGCGAAGTTCAAATTGATAGTAACCTGCGCCAACGTAGTCAAATAGCATTTCAAAAACTGCTGCTAGCGTAACTGTGCCTTTGACTCGTGTACGGCGATGCAAGCCTTGGAATAACCGCAGCCATTGATCTGGTGTGCGACGGGGTAGTTTATTTTCCTTTTCGCGTTGGGTAAAAATTTGGATGATTCTACCAAAAGGGTGTTGCTCCCCTATCCACAGACCAGCTGTGGCATTAGGTGTCTGGTCTAATTCTCGCCAAAGGTCATTGGCGATATCGGGAAATTCAACGAGAGTGAGTACAGCATCCAAGAATTCTTTGGCGCGGTCGCCGATTGGATTTTCAGCACCAAAGAGATTGCGCATGATTTCGCTGGGCAGGGTGCCAAAGGTGCCAGCAGATGGCTCATAAATTATGCCGTCTTGTTGAAGGACTGTGATCTCAGTATTAAAGACATCAGAAAGCAGGATGCTTGAATGAGTGGAGATAACTACTTGATGAGCAGATTCACGTAAGGCATCATCAAGCATGTCGACCAAGCGACGCTTCCAGGCATCATTGAAATGTGTTTCGGGTTCGTCGAGGATGAGCAAAGCATCGCGTTTATCGCGAAGCAGGTAAAACAAAGCTATCCGCCCCAGTAACATGCGTTCGCCATCACTCAGCCAATCCAACAACAGCACGTCCTCTATATCATTTTTGCGCATTACCAAGCGGACGTCACGCACAAGGTTGTTTTGCTGCCAGTCACTCAAGTTACGAAACACATCATAGGTTTTGCCGCCGACACCGCCTAGCAATTCAAGCAAGGCTTTGACTATCAAATCGCCAAAGACAAGGCGTTGAGGACCTGGATATATTTTGCCGTTGTCTGTTTCCTCAGGTGACGGGTTGGCGTTGTAGTCTCGAGTAGGCACGCGCGCGAGCAGATTGAAAGTCAATTGTCGCCATTGACTTGGCTCAGGCGCGGGCGTAATAGCGGCAGCGAGTTTCATCAAATCAGCGATGACCGCTGCGTGATTAGCGTCAAGCGCCGCAGAATCAAGATTGACCCACAGACTGAGAGCGAGCGGCGCTTCCCATCGCAGGCGAAGCTCATCAAAGATTTTTTGAAGGCTTTCATTTTGACCTTCATCAGCAAGGTGTTTGAGCATGATAATGGTGGACGCCAGCCCTAGTTGCGGTGTGTCAATTAGAAACGAATTTGCAGGTCCAATGAATTGTGCCGAAAGTGTATTAAGGGTAGCAGTTTTTAATAGTTGTGGGTTGTCACCTAGCCGTTGACGTTGTTCATTCTCTCGATTTACATCCCAGCCTGTTGGGCGCTCATCTTCTGGGGTAATCAACGCCCAAGAGCTTTCAGCCAGCACTAATTCGATAGGGGCAAAGATTGTTTCCCAATCTCGGGTAATCCCTGAAGTGTAAGCAAGGACTGCGCTGGGAAGAAAGATATTAAACTCACCGCCGCCGGGGAGGGCGTCAACAAATTTGCGATACTCTTTACAACCAGGGGGCCAGTTATTTGTATGCAAGTCAAGATTGGTGAAAGCGTCCCAATCGGTGTCTTCAGGCAGGGGCTTTTCAAATACAATGAGCGCGGGCTGTTGCTGCCGCGGAGCGCACAAATATACAGTGCGCAGTTGATTTTCAACTTCCAGATCATACGCCAGCCACAAGGGGAATGCAGGAGGCTGTCCATCACGATCAAGCGCTACAAAGATTTCCGCCAGCGTTTGCAAGAGGGTGCTTTTGCCAGAGCCATTGAGCCCAACAATAAAACGTAGTGAAAGCGGCTGAGCGCTGAGGAGCGGATCTTGGGGAAAAGTAAGGGCAAGATCGCGCAGAGGTGGGCGAATACGCTGAAGACGCAAGTAACGAAGTTTCATAGCCGAATATTAGGAAAGCGGTCTTTAAGCGCGCGCAGTTCCGCTTCCAGAAAAGTTGGAGTGCTAGGTTTAAATTCATCATTTAGATATCGTACGAGAATAGCTAATGTCTCGGCACGTTCGGACGCTTTTTTCACTTTAAGCGCCGCTGCAAACGCCTCCTGCAGCGCTTGCTCTTTGCGCTTCTCGCTCAAGTGCGGTGCGAGATCTGCCAAAACATAAACACGACTTCTTTCTTCTTTGATTTTGAGCGCTGCCACAAACGCCCCTTGGTATGCTTGCTCCCTTCCCTCCTCGTTTAAGTCTGGGGCGAGAGAAGTCAAGGCGTGGACACGATCAGATTCAGATTTGATTTTGAGCGCTGCTTCAAAAGCTTCTTGATATGCTTGCTCTTTGCCCTCCTTAGCCAAGTGTGGAGCAAGAAACGACAAGATGTTGGCACGCAATATTTCTTCTTTGATTTTGAGCGCCGCCACAAACGCCTCTTGAAGCACATGAGGTTTGAGTTCGTCTGTGATATGAGGTGCGAGAGAAACCAAAGCGCGTACACGATCGGTTTCATCTTGAATAGCGCGCGCCGATACAAACGCCTCTTGAAGCACTTGAGATTTTAGATCATCGGGTAGATGAGGTGCGAGAGAAATTAAAACTTGTGTACGGCCAGATTCATCTTGAATAGCACGCGCTGCCTCTAGCACTTGAGGGTTGAGTTCCTTTGGGGAATATTTGGCAAGGGCAGCCAAGATGATGGAAATAAGATATTGCCTCTTAATAGCACGGATAGTCTCAAACACATGAAGTTTAAGTTCATCAGGGAGATGTGGGACGAGAGAAACCAAAGCATATACGCGATTATGTTCATCTTCAATGGCAAGAACCGCTGCATATGCCTCCCGAAGTGCCTGCTCTTTGTTCTCTTCTTTCAGATTTGCGGCAAGATTAGCCAGCTTACGAGCGCGTTCAGACACATCATTGATTGTACGCGCTGCCACAAATGCTTCTTGAAACGCGAGTTCTTTATTCTCCTCGTTCAGGTATGGGGCAAGATTTATCATCAGTTCGTAGACGTATTCAAAATTGTCTTGAATAGCGCGCGCCGATACAAATGCCTCTTGAAGCACTTGAGATTTTAGATCATCGGGTAGATGGGGAATGAGAGCAGTCAAGGCTTGGGCACGATATCGTTCATTTTCGATTGCACGTGCCGACGCAAGCGCCTCTTGAAGTACTTGTAATTTATTCTCCGCGTTCAGATGTGAAGCGAGAGTTGTCATTGCAGTGGCACGATAGTATTGATCCTTGATTTCGCGCGTTGCTGTAAGCGCCTGAACTCTAAGTTCATCATTTAAGTATAGAAAGAGATTTGCTAATCCAGTGGCGCGAGAATATTCGTCTTTAATTGTGAGTACCGCCGTAAACGCCTGAGATTTAAATTCATCACTCAGGTATGGGACAAAATCTCCCAATAGCAGAGCACGATGGTGTTCATCATTAATTTTAAGTAGAGTAGAAAATACCTGCTTTTCAAAATCGCTGATTGAAGCAAATGCAATATTAGACGAAAAACGCACTCGGCGATACGCATTTTGATAGAACGTCTCGCCTACTGGCGAGACGGGGATACTGACCCGCAAAATAACACCCAGGGATTCAAGCAACGTCAGCCCGCGTTCGAGGACATCCCGATCCAAATGTTGATCCTCGTCGTTTTGGGATTCCCACAAGGTTTGCAGGGTAAAGTATGCGGCTGAATGAGACTGGACAATGGCGTACACCCTCTGCTGTGCAGGACTGAGTTGCGAAAGCAGCGGATCATCAATAATTGGCGGCGGTTCGATGAGTATTGCTTCAGTGACTACGGCACGCTGAACGCCATGTCCCTTCAGCCATTCATCACGTTTCTCTATTTCGGAACTTAATTGATCTTTGTTTTGTTCACGCCAAACCTCAGTTAGTTTGCCTGTAAAAGCACGGGATGATAGAGTGTAAAATAAATTTTCAAGGGAATTTCCGCCACTTTTTTGTTCGTTTTCAATCTGACGGATGATTGCCAATCTTTCATCAAAAATCTCTTGAAGTTTTAATGACGGCAAAGGAACGGGTAAATTTTTGAGTTGAGTCAAATTTATACTTGCCAAGTTGGTAGTCTTTTTCCCGGCACGTAAAAAATACGATTTGGCAAACGGCGTTTGTAAGTAGTTGGCAAAAAATACTGGTTGAACAAACTCTTGGTTTACGCGTACTCTGAAAACATGATTCTGATGAATTGTGTTTGGCAAATCAACTTCCAACATTGCTCCTCGTCCGAGTTTGTCAAAATCCCCACCTTCAGTTAAAAGTACATCGCCTTTTTTTAGTTCTAGTTCTTTAACTTCACTTGGAGAAGCCATAATGGTTTTTATTTCAGATAAATCAAGATAGCCTGCCTGAACATTGGCAACACGTAAATATGGGACTTCTACAGAATCTGATAGTCGACGGCCTTTTGCAACTCCTGAAACGACATCGGCAACATCTTTTAGAGGAAGCATTTTTATGTGTTTTGAAGTATGCAAATCGCCAAACATTTGAGTGAATAATGCAGGCAAAAGGTTTTGCGCCAGATCATCCGTTTCACGGCGTTGACGAAGCAAATTGGCGGCGTGACGCAAAATGGCAACAATGCGCTTTTGTTCAGAGAGTGGCAGAAGAGGGATTCCGATATTTTCAATATCCTCCCTGTTTATAGAAGCAAAGGTACTGCCTGTACTCCTGCTTGCCAACTTAGGTTCATATTGCCGCAAATAATAAAGCAGAAAATAAGGTTCAACAACTTCGGGGAGAACGCGAATCGCAGAAAGCCCGCGTCCTATACCGCAGCGTTCAGAAGCGATATTTGTTGGGCCTACTGGCGCGCGAACAGAAATCAAAATGTCACCAGCCTCTGCAATGCGGGTTGGTGTCGCACACCACTTGCTTGGAGTTGGGGAATCTACGCCAAAATCTGACTTTCCCTGATAAAAGGGCAGACCATCGCCAATTGAGTTATACGTATCACCTGGAGGTGATTGCCCCATAATCACCTCGGTAATATCGCCAATCTTTGTCTCAGCCCAACTGTGCGGTCTGGAAAAAGTCATTCCTTTCCCTCCATCATTTCCTGTAAATGCTCCAGACCTTTGAGAATATTATTCTCGCGTTGTTTTAATTGGTCAATCAGTTTTTGAGGATCGCCATAATCAGTGACTTCAAACGTAAGCGGTTTATAACGCCCAGCACTTAAGTTGAAATCATTGGCTTCAATACAATCGGGCTGTAGTAAGTTCGTCTCAGCCAATGAGCCATCATCGTTATATTTATTCCCTTCTTTCAGCCATGCCAGATACTCAGAACGCACTTGCCCCTGCTCGTCATGCGAGCCGCTTAAAGCGCCATCGGCGCTTTGCCAATCAAGATTACGAGCAAATACCCGAAGGGGAGCAAACCAACTGCGCGCTTCCAAACGTCCCTCACTTGTGCGATAGGGGTGTTTTTCAACGTGAACTGGTTGCGCCTCAAGCGAACGCAGCCATATTGTATAGCCATCGAGTTTGGCAAATTCCAGAGCCACGGCTTTGGCAGAGGATTTCAGGTCATCATCAGTCATTTGCTCGGTTATGATAGGGGGCAAATCTCTAACCGCAATAAGTGCAAAATTTTGGGCTTTCGCATGAGCGGAGGCAAGCGCAGAATCAAACGCCTTGCGACCATGCTGTTCATCTTCGTTATCCAAGGTCTCACGCGCAGCAGAAACAAACGCCTTGCGGATTTGCTCTAGGCGCTTTTCCAAATCTTTGCGGGTTGCCCCCGCAAATTTAATTGGGTAAAAATTAGCGTGATAAGTTTGATCAATCACTAACGTTTGCTCTGATACAACTTTGTTCGTAATGGCTTCCAAATCAGGAGTTGCCTCAGACTTAGCAAAGCGCTTGAATTCGGGGAACAGTTCATGAATCCCATAATCATGATCAAGATCGCCAACTAGATCAGGAAAGAGGTTGACCGTATCTTGACCCACCCATCGCCAGCGTTCCAAGTAGGTGGCAGGGCGCACATATTCTGTTTCAACAGAACGATTGATAATCTTATGAAGCGCGTCGGGCAAGTCGCCGGGTTGATTCAGTTCGGTGCGCTTGGCATCCAAGGAATAACCATCATCAAGGATTTCGTAAAAAAGAACTTGCTGGGTATAAGGCTGATCGCCAGGAGAAAATTTGGGGTCGTTATTCGCACGGTGTTTATGGAAATATAAAATCGAAGTCTTGACGCCTGCATAAGGCTGAAACACGCCAGCAGGCAAGGAGATTACAGCCTTTAGATCATGCTCAAACAAAAGACGACGACGAAGTTCGCGATGCGCAATAGTCGAACCGAATAATACGCCCTCCGGCACAATCACAGCGGCGCGCCCACCAGGCTCCAACAGATCCAAGAAGAGCGCCAAGAAGAGAAGTTCGCTTTTATTGGTAAGCGCTTTCTTACCGCCTTTCTGCAAGAAACGGCGTTCATGCAAGTCGTCAGTATCCACATTGCCAGTGAAGGGCGGGTTGGCAAGGACTACTGTGTAACGTTCGGACTCACTCTCATCCAATCCTTTGCCCAAACTATCGCGGCGTTCGATACGCGGGTTTTCGATGCCATGCAGAATCATATTCATCCACCCAATCCGCACCATCGTGCGATCATTATCGTAGCCGGTAAACTGATTGGTGTGAAGAAATTGATCGGAGTTAGAAACCGCCAAACGGTGGGGTGTGCCATCCCATTCCAAGCGCAGGTCTTCGGGTGATTCGCGCAACATGGCTTGTTTAAGCAAATGTTGAATGCTTGCAAACAGAAACCCTCCGGTGCCCGCAGCTGGGTCAATCATGCGATCTTCTGGTGTGGGATTTATAAGCTCCACCATAAAGCGGATGATGTGGCGAGGAGTACGGAACTGACCATTTTTGCCGGCCGATTGAATGCCACGTAAGAGTTCTTCAAAGACATCACCCATCAAATCACTGTGCGTATCAAGCGTAAAAAGATCATCAATGGCATTAATCGCAGTTGTAAGCATTGAAGTCTTTTCGCGCGGCAACTGAAAATAGGCGTCTTCCATCATGCGCCCGGCTTCCAGCATGGTGTTTGCATTGTTGCCGGTTTTGATCAAAATCTGATCAAGGATACGCAACCAGGGGAAGACAACGTCGGTGAGCAGGTCATAGTCTGCGCTTTGGCGGATATATGACCAGCGGCATTGTTCGTAATCTTTAGGAGTTACATCCTTGTCTTTTTCGGTATTTTTATCGCCGGATTGAATCTGCTCCAGAGCAGGCGCCGAACCCCTTACCTTTTTGATAATTTTATCGCCCTGCCATTCAACTGCATAAATGGACTTTTTCCCTTGTTGCATGCGCTTTTCATCCAGCAATTCAAGGTGCTTGAGGAAAAGCAAATAGGTGATCTGTTCAATGGCGGTCAGCGGATTGGTAATACCACCAGTCCAGAACATCGTCCACAAGTTGTAAACTTTACGGCGTAGTTGAGGAGAAAGCATAGGTTTTTACTCGGTAAATTGATTTGCGAAGGAGAGGATTTCGGTCAGTTCGGGCGCAGTAAACAAGCGCTCGGCCAAGCCCACGTGGGTAAAAGGCGGAAGGGTCAAATCTTGTACGGTGAGGCGCGTTTGGTTAATCACAGCAGCACGCACTAAACGCACAAATTGTAACTGACTAGCACGATAATGTGGACGAGCAGCGATAAACTCGTCGAAACTCTTTGTAATCATTTGTTCGCGAGTCTCCAATGGAAAATTTTCTGGGTTGAGCGCATGCCCTAATAGTTGAACAAAATCGATGTCAGGTTGTTCATATACCTGCCGCAAGGTATCTTCTGTAATGAATAAGTCCGGGCGGTTGAGTACGGCAGCCAATGATTGTAGATCATCAGATTGCATATCTTCACCCTGTTGAAGTTTTTGCAGAGCGGGAATCTGGGCGGCGAGGTCGCGAACATAGGCTTCCACCTGAGCACGGTAGGTCTGCACGAACGCGCCTTCGCCTGTGGGACCATAGGCAATCCACGCCCGCTGAATAATTTTATCGGGCAAGTCTAGGTGGATGATTTGGCGCGGCTGTGGCTGACGAAAACGCATGAGCGGGGCGAAGATGGTTTGAAGTTCCATCACACGGTCGTAATCCAAGAACTCCCAAAAGCCATCACTCCGTACCCAGGCTATTTTTTCGGTCTGCGCTTTTACTTCTGGCAAGCCAGTGGGCAGGCGATCTAAATCAGCCAGAGTTTTTTCTCGCAAGCGCGCGATTGTCTCGACATCCCCTGAAAAATACGCCAGCGCTAATTGCTCGGTACGGGATTCAAAGCCCATGACATTAAAGTTCACTTCTGGCAAAAAGCGCAACAATGGCGAGAGTTCATTCAAACCAGAAACATCTTCAAGATTGGTCAGGTCTATTGCTAAATATTTTTCCAAGGCGTCGGCCTGTTGGCGTACTGGTGCGCTGTCTGTTGGGATTTGTGCCAACATGGCTTGCAATTGAGCGGCGGTTGTCGAGGTTGCTTCCGCCATTTGTAAGCCGCGCAAGACCAGCAATTTCTCCAAGCGTAAACGGAACAAGCGCACGGGTAAAGGCGTTTCAACATTGGCGCGCTCGCCTTGCGGGTTCAGATTGAAGTAGGCAAAGTTATCCCAAAAATCAAGAATAAAGAAATCGGTTTTGCGCTCGCCTGTTTGCGGATCTGTCCATAAGCGCGTACCGCGTCCAATCATTTGCCAAAACTTTACCTGACTGAACACCGGTTTGGCAAAGACCAAGTTTTGAAGGGAAGGTATGTCAATGCCAGTATCAAGCATATCCACTGAAATAGCCACACGGGGCATGTCGCGATATTTGAAATCATCCAACATCATTTCAGCGCGTTCCATCTGGCTGTCAATCACCCTTGTCAGTCCGCGCCGCTGCCATTCAGGGTAACGCGCATTGAAGGCTTTATATAATTCCAGTGCATGGATGTGGCTCATGGCAAAGATAATGGTTTTGGCCGGGAGTGTTCCGCTGGCGTCTTTGCGACACTTCTCCATAAATTCGGCCACTATTGCTTGATTAGTGCCTGTGTTGGTCACACGCTTTTCAAGATCGGTGCCTTCAAAATTTACATCACTTAGATCAATGCCTTGTTCGACCAATTGCTTTTGAATTTCGGGTGGTAATTGCCCGGCTTTAATTCCTTCCAACTGAAATTTGGTCTTTGATTCCAAAACGCGATACTGCGCGAGATGACCTTCATCTACTGCGCGGGCATATCCATATTCAAAGGTTGGTTTACCATCAATACACATAAACAAATTAAAGGTATTGTGTTCAATAAAATCGGTAGGCGTGGCAGTCATTCCTAGCAACAACGCATCGAAATGCTTAAACAATTTTTGATAACTTTTATCATTGTAAATGGAGCGATGGCTCTCATCGGCAATAATGAGATCATAGTAGCCCGCCGATAACTGGTCATAGACCTGCATCATGCTGGGATAAGTTGCGATGTGAATCCGCGCACCGTGATTGACTTCGCCGCCTTCTACACGGTCACGGCTTTCGTTGGGTAAATGTTCTTTAAATGCGCTTAATGCCTGGCGTGCCAATTCACGCCGATCAGCAAGAAATAACACTCGTTGAATCCACTTGGCGCGCATAAGAACTTCAATAATCGCAATAGCAGTTCGCGTCTTTCCTGTGCCAGTTGCCATTACCAACAAATTACGGCGGTGCCCTTTGGCAATGTTTTCGATAATTGTCTTGACTGCCAATAATTGATAATCGCGGTTGACAATTTCTGGCCTTGCACCCAGTTCGGTAAGAGGTTCACCATAGCGACGTTGGAAAGTAAGCCGTTCTAAATCATCGGGAGAGTAGAATGCGTTCACTTCCCGAACCGGGAAGCGTCCACGGTCAAGCAACCAGATTTGTTGATCATTAGCCAGGAATATCACGGGCGAAACACCGTATTGTGACTCAATCCGCTCGGCATATTCTTCGGCTTGTCGCTCGCCTACCAGTGGGTCACGGCTTGTGCGTTTGGCTTCTACGATTGCAATTGGTTTTTTATCTCGACCAAGTAGGACATAGTCGGCGTATTCTCGTCCAGTTTGATACCCCCCTTGCATATCGGCAGTTTTCGGCTTATTCTTGAATAAAGGCAACTCTTCAAGCAAGTTGCGCTGTTTATCAGACCAACCAGCTTTTTGAAGCAGGAGATCAATTCTTTGCTGTCGAGCTTGGGCTTCGTTCAAGTCGAGATTGGTCATAAGTAGAGTGAGATTCTTACTGCCGCCTATTTAATAAGTAAAAGTATACATCACATTTTCTTGAGATAGAAGTTGATTCTATAGCATGTAAAATTTTGACAACGATCACTTTAAACAAACCTGAGCTAAGAAAAGTTATTGACAGAGACAGACTTTTCCGTATGTGGAGGAAAAATGATCAACTCAATTGCAGAACTAAAGGCTTCTCCGAACGCTCCGCTTTTGGATCAGCTCCCACTTTGGCCACATCAGTCAGAAGCTGTAAACCGCATGCGTCACTACATTGCCAGTTATCAAAACGCCGACGTGAAAGGCTCAGCGCTGGTGCATATGCCCACTGGAAGTGGAAAAACTGGTGTGATTGCCACAATAGCGCGTTGCTTACCAGAGGTCGGCTGCACCCTGATTCTAGCGCCTCGAATTGCGTTACGCCAACAACTGTCTAGGGATGTGCAAAGTCGATTTTTTGAGCGCCTATCTCCCGTGCCAAGTCCGGGTGATATTCCAAAACAAGTAATCGAGATAACCGGAGATGGTCCGTTGCCTGAAGTGACGGATTACGATTCAACTATTCTGGTTGCAACCATTCAGAAGATCCATAGTATGGCAGAAAATGCTCCCGAATGGATAGAGTTTGTAAAGCATATATCGCTCGTAATCGTAGATGAGGGACATTATGAGCCAGCGGCATCCTGGAGTGTAGTGCTTCGAAGTTTTAATGCCCCGAAAATTATTTTCACGGCAACTCCTTACCGTAACGATCTCAAAATCTTTGACATAAATCTTGACCATGTATTTAGTTATACGTTTCACCAGGCTGTGGAAGATGGGTTTTTGCGTGATGTGGAAATTATGCCTCGTCAGCCGACAAGGGATCCTAATAAATTCGTGACAGATATTCTGTCATTCTATGATGAGAATTTTTCGAAAAATAATGGCGAAAAACCACGCGTAATAATTCGTTGTGATCGAGATGAAGAGATACGCCAGATCGCGGCAATCCTGAAAAAAAAGAAACGTGAATACATTGCAATTCACGAAAGTTTTTCTGATGATGGAAAAGTGCCAAATGAACGGAAAAGCGTCCCAGATCCGCGTGAAGAATCTGCCATATTCTGGATTCATCAGTTCAAGCTTCTGGAGGGCATTGATGATGCTCGATTCCAGGTATTGGCATTGTTTGATCCACTACAAAATGCGCGTTCACTAGTCCAGCAAATCGGTCGTATCATTCGAAATCCTCAGCGCATCGTTGGAACAAGGGGATATGTCCTGGATCATTCGCCAGACGGTCAACAGTTACAACTCTGGATGGGTTATCTAAAATATGATCAAGCACTGAGGCAGCATGGCGAGCGGGCTCTTAATTTGGCTATCGGGAAAGGATGGCTTACTGGTTTGTTTGAGACACAACCGATTTGCTCTTACATGGATGATCGGTTCCGTGTCCCACTTGATTTCGAACAGCTCGATCCACAACAGGACCTCCTGCTTCCACGCATGGTGAATCTGCGTCGGAAAAAGGGAAGCTTTAAGCTTGATGAGTTTTGTGCAGTTCTTGAAAATTCATTCAATGAGGAGGATCGGGTTTTTAGAAGATATAATGAGGAGAGTTCAATAATCTTCTTGTATATCACATTTACCAACTCGCCCCTTCTGGAAAACTCCTATTTTTGGGAACCCAAACTTGGGATTACGATTATCCAGGAATTGAAGGATTTGGTAGCTTATTATGATAGTTCCGGCTATCTTCCCGTAAAGTATCAGGAGGCGGGGCTTGGAGATGTCGTTGACTCCTACGAACTTAAGAAACTTTTCAGTAACAATACTTTTAGCCGTCTTACCAGTGTTTCTCTGCGAAATGCCAACCTCGGTCCAAACACCATCCATTCGCATTCCGTTAGTGCGGGAAATATTCATGATACTGTATCAGCTTTTGATGACCATGCTCAGATTTGTGCAACTGCCACCGGTTATAGCTCGGAAGTATTGGACAAGGCTGAGAGCCAACTGTTAAGGCGTTATATCGGTTTTGAAAACGGGCGCGTGTCTCAGTCCAGTAAACCTTGTTCACTCCATGAGTATGAGAAATGGACACACGGAGTCGTTCAGACCATACGACAGGCAGGGAATCCATTTCCAACATTTCGCAGGTATGCCGAGGAACATAGCGTGCCTGAAGATCCCACCCCCAAACATATCTTATTGGATCTTCAGGAAGTACAAGATGTATATCGGACGGTAGGCGTGTCTAATGTTCCGCCTGGCGAAGTACTGAGTATCGATGATCTTGCATGTGATGTGGATGTAGATCCTGATGTCCAGAAGGATGGTAAAACCAAGGGTCAACAAAATTATTGTTTCACCTTATTGGCAAACAATCAATCATTTAAAGTTTATATTAGGTATGATGAGGAGACTGAAAAGTATTTACTCGAATCACCAGACTTGGAAAAGTCTTATTACAGCAAAAATCCCCAGGATAAGCGAGGCCTAATCACCTATCTTAACCAGGAACAATCCTTTAGGATTGTTCCTGCAACAGAAAATTTCATTTATACATTGGGCAGGTTCTACCAACCATTATTTAAGATTGGCAAGGGATTTGACCCGGACCTTTTTGATGTTTGCCAAATACTTATCAAGTCATCCAAACTAGCATCCGTGAAGGATGAGAAGGTCGAAACCAAGGGAAAACCTCCCAAGGAATATGCTTGGACGGAGAATACATTATTCGGAATCATCAATAAATTGGGAGCGCCAGCGGGACTACAAGAAGCCTTTGGAGAACCTGATATCCTGATTTGTGATGATATGCGTACCGAGTCAGCTGACTTTATCATGGCAGATACCAAAAAGCGGCGTGTTGTATTCATTCATGCGAAAGCCAGCACAACAAAACATCCTTATTCCGCCAGTGCATTGCAGGAAGTAATTGGTCAGGCCACCAAAAACCTTAACTATCTAGGAATGTATAACGAATCTAAGCCGCCTAACTTGAAATATTGGGATGGAGGTTGGCCAGATAGTGCAAAGCCAAAAATAAAGAAACGCATCATTCGCGGACCAGCAAAAGGTGATAAGGCCTGGGAAAAAATCCGCTCGATCGTCAGACACCCACTTGCAGATCGTGAGGTATGGCTTTTTCTTGGCAGTATCCTTTCCAAAAGCAAATTTGAGGAAAATCTCGCCAAGGATCCGCCTACACCAGAAACAGTTCAAGCAGCCTATCTTCTTCGCTCTGCGTTGACAACTGTGGCGTCGGTTGGAGCTAAGTTGCGGGTTTTTTGTTATCCGTGATTCAAAAAAAAACAATTTATTAAACCAGCTGTGATCAAAGAAGGTTATATGAAAGCTAAAACGAAACTACCGGAGTTGATGGAAACTTCTTATGAACTTTGGACTTTCCTCAAAATGCAAGCGGGTTTGGATGTGAAGTTTTACGATGCCGATTTGGTAGAAGAACTTCGAACCAGGCTTTTTCTGCCACCAGTAGGAGATTTTGATCAACTCTTGAAAACAACGAAAATAAGCACTGAGGATTTCATCACTGCATTTTTCCAGACCATACAGCCTTATGCTGAAATGATGATTGACTTACTTCGTATGTTTGAACAAGTCGGAGCAAACCGAACAGACAAGAATATAGTTGTGAAGTTTAATTTTGATAATAATTTACCTGATTTAGGTTTCGATCTCAAACACTTTCGGGTTTGGTTGGAGACATGGCGAAAGTTGAAGGCGAAATTTCTTGCTAATGTCTGGACCTCGCAATCATTGTGGAATCTCAATGGCATTCTCAGAGAGAATAATCGTGAGTCGGTATTAAGAAATGAAGAGGCAAGAAGATGGGTGCTTGAGTATCGAGAACGTCGAGTATGGCCGAACTATATTCTTTCAGCACCTTCCAGCGGCGATCTGGATCTGGATCAACAGTTGGCCAAGGCTTGGCGGATTTGGCTGCGAGTCGTAGAAGAAAGCTCAAAATACGGTCAAGACCGCAATATCCTAAGAGAGCTTACCTTTGGAAGATATTCAAATTCAGATACTAATCGTCAAGATGAGGAAGATGCTGAAGAATGGCCAGCGACGCTCTTAGGTGGACTCGATTCTGATTTCTGGGCAAGTTCCTTCATTACTGGCGCTTATCAAAAAGTCGAGACTCTCTCCCGTTTACCATCTCGGGAGTATGAACAAAAAGCAAGAGAACTGGCGTCTATGTTGGAAAAATTTTTCTCGTCTTTGCCGAGCGTACAGGTAGAGAAAGATGAGAGCATTCGTGAGCTTCAGGAGTATCTTCAACTCCCTATATGGCAAAGACGGCATGAGTTCTACTCAGTCTGGATATCGACACAACTACTAAACGCCTTAAGTGAGTCCCCGATCCGCGTCCATCACTCAGATGGTGCTTTGATATTTTCTTTTTCGGGAACGCATCTTGCAACTGCTGACAGTTTTGAACCACGCCTGCATGTTTGGGCTGAGTTGCGGTCTCCGCTTGCTGATCCGGTTGGTAAAGGCCGAAAACAAGCAATCCAACCTGACTATTCCTTAATCACAGATCCTGTTACAAGTCCGCAATCGTCGATTTTGGAGGTTGAATGTAAACAGTACCGCCGACCATCGAAAAGCAATTTTTCTAATGCATTAACCGACTATGCTAGAGGACGTCCCAATGCATTTGTCGTACTGGTGAACTATGGCAGAGTAGATGAGTCCATTCTAAATACTATTGATCCCGGTCTTCGAAATCGCGTCAGTTTAATCGGTGAAATGCGCCCCGGGTCAAAAGAATCTCAAAAGAAGTTTAAGGAAATTGTCCAGGATGCAATACACCAACGCTATGGTTCTATTTCTGGGTCAACTCCGCCATCGGAGATTATTAATCTGGATGATACTGGGCTGATCAATCTCTCATGGGGAATTAGCCCGCGCGATCTTGATTTGCATCTTAGAATCGATGTTGATTCTGAGTCACATGAAATTTGTTACTCCGATAAGGGTAGCCTAGTTGAGGAACCTTGGGCGGAACTTAACATAGATGAGACACATGGATCTGGATCTGAGAAGATCACGATAAAAAGATGGAAGGAAGGCAAATATCACTTTGCCGTGAAAAATTACTCTGAGGAAATCCCACTTGCTGGATGCGCTGCACATATTTTGTTTTCTTGCGGCCAAGTGGAGCGTGAACTTCTGTGCCCTAATGAAGGCGCAGGCAATTGGTGGTTACTATTTATTTTGGATGGTCAAACAGGCAAGATCGAGATTGTCAACAAAATCGTTGACCAATTTCAATGATCCAATCTGTATGATTGCCTATTGCATAATCAGCACTAACTCGAAAAATCCTCGGGCCAGAGCATGTCTGTTGCATCAACTGCCAGCGGGTATCCAAATGAATACGCGTTGTATAACTTGATCGCTCGTTGCCCCTGATATTTACTGATATAACGCAGAATCAGATAGTACAACATCATTTTGATGGAGTTGTAACCAGCCTCTTCTGGGGTCATGTCCTCCCACTCCTTGGGAAGCGGTTTATTCGCATAGATCACCTTCCCCACCTGGGACATGTACCAGAAAGTCATTTCATAAGCAGCCTGTTCTAGTGCCTCTTTTGACCAGCTCAGGGTAATCAGCCACTGGTTCGATTGAACCTCATCAAAGCGGGTCGGAGAGGGCGGTTCCTGTGGATCCGGAAAAACCAATTTCCAGCCCGTAGCCGTGTCTTTGCGGGACCATTCGCGACTTATCTTCCATGTTGAGGGAATTATCATGATGGAAAGTGGGTTGATGATGCTAATCTGCTTTTCCTTCCAGTAGTATTCGCCTAGTTTTACTCCCCCGTTTAATCGGGTCAGATGATGTTCGATTTGTTTTATTAGTTTTTCCCTAGAGAGGGTCATAGACTTTATTTCTATTACCCCATGAACATTCAAATCCATTTCCTGTGATTTATTTTTTCTCTTAATCATTTCTATGATCAAGCCATCTGCTCCTTTTGTCAATCCACCCCATCGCTTTATGTTGCCCGAATCAATTTGACGATGTTCTTGGATCGTATCGCCAAAATATAGTTCCACACTCCTGGAAAGGTCCTTACTTTGTTGTAGCTTTTCAACCAACTCAAGGCAAGGACCAATGGAAAGTAATTCAGCGAGTTCGCCCTTAAAGCGATTGACCATGTGTGAAAAAATAAACTGAACAGCCTGTCCGCATTCGGGATATGAAAGAAATGTTTCCCCATCGCTTGTTGTTTGCCTTGGGCGATCAGAGTCCAATGGGCCATACTCTATCAGTCGCCGAAAAAGATCCCCACGTGGATGATTTTCTATATCACGGATGGCTGTATCTAGGGAATATTTGAAAACATCCCAAACCGTCTTTCCTTTTACATTCACCAAAGAACTATCTAATCCGATTTCAATTGATCGGTATATATCTCTAGCAAGCAGGGGATTATGGATTATTTCAGTTATGCGATTGATTAATTTTTTTGATCTCAACAGAAAAGAACCTCCCTTCGAAACGATCATTAAAAAATCCTGATATCATTCAAACTCGTCAAAGCGTAGATCTGCCAAGGTTATCAATTCTTAACCGGATTCGCCATTGGTGAGTATTCGGATTCACGGAACGCTATTGAATGCATGAGAGTTGTTGGTGACAAAGCGTGCGGCTCCCGCAAATTGCGAATCTGCAGCAGTAAAAAGCTCAACCAACTCGTGAGTTACTTTAATTAGAAGTGCATTGTTGGAATTCTTCGCCAATTCATGTGATTCTATTGCTTTAATAGCCTTTGCGATTTCTTTGGCGCGATCACTGCGAAGCCGGCGACGATTCAGATGGCAGATCTTAATGGTTTCCTCAGCGCGTTCTTGCTTGGGCACAGAATTGGACTCCTCGACCAGAATGTAACCTTTTACATCATATCGGAAATATTGCTCGCAATCCTGATCCATACAAGGATTGAGTAGTAGTGGTTCTTCAAGATTCAGGAGGTCATTGGGGCCCATCGCCCGATTGGCTTCATCGTGCAGCGGAAACTGATCCAGTTTCCCTGCTACTGGACCAACAGTTGGGTCATCAAATGTTGGCTGATCTGTCCGATTTTGATTACAGAACACACAAGAGGGCAGCAGGTTATCCCAGGTATAGGCCAGCCAATAATAACCATGATGGTCCTTGTTTTCCTTGACACGTCCTTTAGGCCGATAGTGCTCAACGTCCCACGGCCCTTGAGAGGCGGGCTTTCCTTCACAATAGGCACATTTTTCATTGAAAAGTTTTTCTAATGATTTTTTCACTTCAACATGCTTGTAATGGTCGGTAACGACATGGTCTTCGCCATCCTGCATCGCTTGATTTGTCAAAGCTGTGGCGGTTTGAAACCATGCCTGATTTGGTTGAATCGCCACGTTTCCCGCCAACTGATTTCGGTCTACAAATATCATTCCTTCCCCTCCGCATTTTTTAGAAGGCGTAAAACCTCATCTAGTTTCTCGTCAATTGGGTCAGTCTCTGTTTGTGCCTCTTTCGATTCGCCTAGATTGGCCGAGAGTCTATTAAGTTCTTCAGACTCCGTTCCACTTAAGTCATCAGGCGATTTCCGAGCAAGTAACCGGTAACGAGCCAAATCATCTTGTGTGGCTTTGGGATATGGGTCTGTGCCAAAAAGTGCTTCTTCAACCAACACATCTTCAGCAGAATAACCATTAAGTTGTGGTATGTTTACATTTCGAATTTCATTGGTTTCCAAGTCCCGTTGAAGAGAAATAATATTTTCCCTTCCCACACCGAGTGCAGTGAGTGGGCTGTGAGTTGTAGCAAATATTTGTAATTCTGGAAAATTATCGTGTAACTGATTAATTAGATCACTTTGCATGGATGGATGGAGGTGTTGTTCAATCTCATCCACAAGCAATATCCCACGAATGCCTCCATCTTTCGAAATAGCCCCAGCTTGCATTGCGCGGCCATATAAATCTATGACCCAATTAAAGGTCAACCGATATCCATCTGCCCAGGCATCAAGAGGAATGGACTTCCCAAAACCTGGACCTGATATTTGGACACCCCCTCCCTTGCGAAACTCGATATTATGCTGATCACCCAACTCTAAAAGGCGTTTGATGCCCCTTAACGCGGGTTCGAAAATGTCCTGACCTTCATAATCAAATAGTCGGCGAAGTGTGATTTCTGGATTCAAAAGGCGCCGCTCATAGTCAAACAAGGAGCCCACTGAATCAAGTTGCCGATATTGTTCTTCCGATGTAACACCGGTGAGACTTCGCCCGGCGCCATAGCCGCAAACAAAAAAATTTTGTTGATTCCTGTCTCGATCGACTGCACGGATAAGGGAGAAACGACTTCCCTCTCCTTCGATAATGACCTCAATGTTATTGCTACTTTTATCCGCTAGGTTAGTCACCTGAATCCGAATTATCCCGGTATTTTTGCCTTGTCGCACCAACGAACCTTGACTTGAGGAAAGCAATGCAGTTGCATCAGATTGTGGGCTCAGGGCAAGCGCGATAGCTCGTAGGATAGTGCTCTTGCCCATGCCATTTCTGCCAATAATAACTAGCTTCTTTCGGAGTTCATCCTGAGATTGCAAATTGAGAACGAGGTTTGAAAAGCCGCGAATGTTCTTGAATTCAATTCTTGTAACATGACTGAACTTTAAATTATCTATTTGTTCCATGATTTATCTTCCTTACTCAGGTAGAAATATCACCTGTATGTATCCGAATTATAATCTAAAGGATCAATCATGATTTCAGCTATGCTAATTTGTTCTTCCTATATACAACATACAGCAGTCATTCAATAACTATTGTGCCCCACTCAACTGTGGGTAATTTCCCAAACATCTTCCTTTTGCTCATTACCACAGCTACCTCTTGCGG
The DNA here is from genome assembly GCA_020717985.1 of Herpetosiphon sp. Lineage (GTDB taxonomy): Bacteria > Chloroflexota > Anaerolineae > Anaerolineales > Villigracilaceae > Villigracilis. The sequence goes on from DYDH01000002.1 coordinate 39,160, forward strand.
TAAATCTATACAAGCCCAGCGTGCGGCTTCATGTACCCAATTGACACTCAACTGTGTATATACAAGCCGTATCCCTGTCTCTTGGCAGAATCTCCCAGCCTCATCTATTCTCTTTTGGGTAATCTCCACTATTTGTTTCCTGCTTTTATGTTCATCCCCCACCTCCAGCCAGAATAAGGTTTCAAACCCTTGAATTCTTCCCCATGCCAGGCCATCCGGGAGTACGGATACTTCTGGTAAACGAACCTCACTCCAGCCTGCCCAAATCTCAGCCTTGGGCCAGGCGGACTTCAACCACTCAGACCATTTGCGTGAAACCTGTCGATGGGGAGTTCCAATCTGTTGTAGATTTTCCTCTGTTCGATTTTTAAAATCCAACGCTGTTGGAACGCCCCAACTTCGTAATGCAATTGAGAGCCCTTTACTTCTGGGATGCCAAAGTGGAAATGGATCCATCTGTTCAGGCTTGGATTTGTCACTCTGTATTTTTGGGCTGATTTTATAGACAGTCAACTTTTTCGCCTTCAGCATCTCAAGAAGATTACTCGTTAATTCAACTGGCAAACCCGCCTGTGATGCAACCTCCTCCTCACTTCCTTTTTCCATTCTCCCCAAAGCTTGCAAGCATCTCAATTCTCCCTGGGAAACAGATTTCTGTTTATCCTCCACAGCAGGAGGCGGTTGAGATTGTGAATACAATAACGGTGGTGGGAAGGAAAAATCCACATAGTTCGGTGTTATCCGCGTGTGTGTCACTACAAAGGGCACTGCCAGTCCTTTCAAGGACCGTATCACCTCCGCCGCATACCATTCGCCAATAGCATCCACTTGCACCCAAAGCGAAGCGCTGGAACGTTTGCTGAATGTATGCGCTGCCATGCGTTTCAGTAGCGGCGCAAACTCAAAAGGTGGAATACAAGCCTGGGCGTCGATGCGAAAAATAAAAGTATCAGACCAGCCATCCTGAAAAGGCAGGCTGACCCAATCTGAAAAAGTCATCTTTCCAATGCGAACAGTCATGGGTTAGCTCGAACACCCGATATTGATGAATTCATCATCGGTAAAAAATAATTGCGGGTTGAGCCAGACATAGGTATTCTCGCCTGTCTTCTGTTTGATGCCATAATGCAGATGGGCACCGGTGCTGTTACCAGTATTGCCGCTCAATCCAACCACATCGCCGTAATTCAAAATATCGCCTTCGGATACCTGGATACTGCTCAGATGTGCCAGCCAGACCTGATAGCCATTGTTCTCCACGACTACCAGATTCCCCCACGGACCATTCGAACCAGCCCAGGCCACTTTGCCTGCTATCGTCGTATGAATGGGAGTTCCTTCATTCACAGGAAAGTCACTGCCGGTGTGTGTCTGATAGTACGGGTCATGAAAGACACAGCCCAATAATGGCTTGTCATACCACGTGCTCCAATGTTGAATGGGTCCAATCATTGGCAAGCCATAAATAGCAGACTCCGGACCGACATATCCATCCCACGGAACGGCACTTAAACCCGCCGGAGACGAATCACCAATTGAACCGTTGTCGCTGGTCTCTGCATATTGAGGGATATCGAACAACCATTGTTCGACGCCCGGTTGCGCCCATTCAGGTAATTGTGGAATGGTCATAACGACCAACATGACATATCCAATGACCAAAGCCGCCCCGCAAAGCAACGGGGCGGCCATCATAATCATCGAAAAACGAAAGAACCCTTTCACTACAAAACCCGCCCTAATCGATCCAAACGAATCTCGCCTTGTTGTCCGGCCTGCAAGCCCATTGAGGCTTCAATGGATAGACCGTTACGGATCATCCTCATCGAGAGCCAATACGAAAGGCCTGACCCGATGATGACCGGCGATAACAAAAGTGGATTTGCGGAATATAACTTTCCGGTTTCCGGTGTGGTGATGGCTATCACTACTAACACTGCCGGGGGAAAGAGCGCCAGAAATCTGGCCTGCCATTCCACGCCTTTGGCTGCAGCACGTGCGCGCGATAAGACTTCCACCACAGTTCCCAAGGTTCTTCGTAATGAGGCAACCAAAGGTCCAATCTCGATACGGCCTTCAATGGAGGACAACAGGGAAGTGGCAACGATATCCACGGCGGGATTGTCCCAGGCGGTGGTCCATTCACGGACGGCCAGCGCCGCTTCATCAGCAGGCGCGGTTCGCAGGCGTACAACCAAATCACCCAACACCATCCTGCCATCCGGACCAACTGCCTGTGATGCATCATCAAGTGCATCGCCCAATGGCTTGCCTTGAGATAACAAAGTCTCCACCACACCCAGCCCACGCAAAATATCCTTGGCTTGCTTCAAACGAAACTCCTGACGTTTATCGCCTAGCGTGCCTGCATACAATAATCCTCCTGCAATCGCAAACAGGATCGCAGGAAAGACTCCGAGGAAGATTCCGCCTGCCAGCCCACCACCAACCCAAGCGATGAACCCGTAGGCGATCTGGTTGAAAGCCAATCCGGTTCCCGTCTGGCGCGCAAACTTTTCAGGATCAAAATTTTTCTTCGGTTGGGCAATGCCCATTGCGCGTGCCATTCCTGCTTCATCCACAGTACGTCGCCAGCCAATGGAGATGGGGACGGCGGCCAGTGCAAGTGCGGCAATCAATGAAATCAAAGTGATCATTTCTTCTCTCCTACCTGAACCAGAATGAAAGTTCCACGGCTCCGCCATTTGCCAGCCAGACTGCAAAGTACACGCCCACAACTCCGAGCAGGGCAGTTAGCAATGGATAGACTCCGACTTCATTCCAGGCAAGGTCAATCGGGTGAACAACAGGAGTTGCAGAAAAGGATGGGGCACTGTGTTCGATTGCGGGACGCTCTTTCACGGGGCGTTCAGGTTTTTGTTTTTGGGATGACTGCACACTTTCTGTTTTGCGAGTCGCAGTCTGCTGATTAACATATTGCCTGGTCTGCATCGAATAACGGAAGCGGCGCGTCAACCAGACTTCAAGTGGTACACGGTCGGGTCCAAGCCTGAGCAATGCCAATGCCATAAAGCCGATCAATACCAGAAAACCGATCACCACCTTTCCTGCAAAGGAGAGAGGTAGAAATAAACACAGAACTGCCAGCAATGCACCTGCGCCCAGGATGCCAAGATCGCGATCGTTGAACATGGAACTCCTAAAACGGCGGCTGAGGCTGAAAGTTTTTCAACATCTCGCCCAGTTGCGGCAAAAACAAAAAGGCGAATAGGACAATGATGACCAGACCGACCACACCAATGATGGCCATTGAGGTCATGCGGCTGCCGCCAAAAGCCATGCCAGCTGTGCCCTGCAGAATAAAATACAGTCCGCCAAGCAAAGCCACAACGATCAACAGACCGGCCATGAATGCCCAGGCATCGCGGGCAATCGCAAGAATTTGTTCCATGATGGGATCAAACATAAAATATTCTCCTTTTAAATATCAACACGTTCCGAGAAACCAGGCCGCCAGAGGAATGGCGGCGCTGGCGAGGATCATTCCAAAAAGTGCCTCACCACATTCAATGAGCGCATTTGCAAACGATGAGGACCC
>DYDH01000002.1:42737-108314 GCA_020717985.1 Herpetosiphon sp.
ATTGAGGTAAAAGCCGCTTTCAACATTCGCAATGCTGCCAGTCCACCAATCAATCCTGAGGCAAGCGTCCCGAGTTCACTGATCGGACCGCACCCGCCTGCACCTGGCAACGAAGATTGCAGTGCGCTCACGATCTGTGGAATTCCCAGAAAGGTGAACAATCCCAGGACCACAATGGATAACAATGCGGAAATGGATTCCCATACCCACAGGTTTGCTCCGAGGACACTGGCAGAACTCACACGCAGCATTTGCGCGATGCCTGCCAGAAGAGCAAAGGCAAGAAATGCAGCGGCGAGAGCCATCCAGGCTTCGCGCAGGAATGTCAACAACAGGGAAGAAGCGTCTGTCATGAGAGTGCCATTGGATTGTGTTTGTGGAATTCCTCTTCGAGGGCGGGATAGAAACGTTCACCCCAGAATTGCATTGGGAAGCGGCGTGGGGGACCGGTGCGGTCTTTGAGCGTGATGACTTTGAGTGGAGCACATCCACACTGACGAACTTCACCGCTTCTTTGAACGACCAGGATACGATCTGCTTCATACGGGACACGTTCATCACCCAGCAGGGCGGACAGATCATCACCGTCTTTGAAATTTTCAGACTTTAATGCAGCCGCAGCGATGACCGCCCAACCATGATGTCTTGCCATTGTTCGCAACGCTGCGGCAGCTTCACCACTGCGTCCATCTTCATTCATCATGCCGGTCAGTCCGACCACCGGGACACGATTGAGATAATCCACCGCCAGCAATGCAGGTCCATTGACAGGGAAACCATAATCATGGATGAGCATATCTTCCAACGCGCGCACGGTATCTTCCTGTGAATTGAGAGAGAGCAACACTGCTTCACTTGAACAAGCCAATGCCATCTCAACTTTTTCTTGTGGAGCTTGTGTATGCGGACCACTGGTCATCGCTTCCACTTGCAGAAAGAGGCGATAGCGCAATTCTTCGGGAGTGTGTTCGTAACATCCAATGGCGGAAGGGATATGAAGGGAGGCGGACTCGAATAACATCCGCAGCAGCCAGGAGGTCTTGCCAATTCCTGGCGCTGCGGCGAGTAGGGTCAGGCCGCCACCCCAGAAAGGCAGGCCAGCGAAGACACCAAATGGGATGTATGGTTGGGGATTGCCCAAAGTTCCGGAGCGCGGCATATCGTTATCATATTCATTTGGTCATAGGGGATGAGTGTTTGTGTCGCTAGGGGATTTGAAATATCAAACGAAAAAAAAGAAAGGCAAGCAACCCAAGCAGCAAACCTGGCAGGGCAGGGATCGAACCAACCTGTCTGCGTATCCAAAGCCTGCGCCAGACTTCCAAACCCAACAGGGAAAGAAGGACGGCAGGCAATGGGAAGAGACATGCGAGACTGCTAATTGCAAGCAAATCAGCACGCCCGATAATGCCTTTGCGATACCCATATGCAGTAAGCAGAACAGGCCAGGCAGGTGGATAAAATAAAAGTGGCAGAGCGAACCAGCCTGGAAGGTTTCGAAATACTCCCCAGACACAGGCTAATAAAATAATCGCCGTTTGAATGGGAGTGGCAGGGAATGTCAACAAGACCGTTCCCAGCAGAAAGATTTCAATCCCAGGAACAAGCCGATAACGAAGATCAGCAAAGCTGAATAATGTGAATGAGACAAGCGCGAAAGATTCGGTCAGAGTCATATATTTTTATCTTCGTCTTTTTTGTTTAAAGGCATGAAGGTGATCATGCTCTGTACTTGACTGGCACTCCCAAGTTCTGATGCACGGTACAAGGGATCACGGGCCTGGCTGATTTCATCCGAGTGATTCATGTAAGCCTGCACCATGTGCGCGGTGTCTTCCGGATATTGCGCGGCAAGTACATTGGGGTCGAGGCCATGTTGTGAGATGTGAGGTGACAGCGCTTGAAAGCCTTGTTGGAATTCCTGTGGTGATCCATTGAAGTTGGATTGGATGGAGGAGTTCACGGATTGGGAAAATCCATAATCCTGCGAGGATGAAGTTGGCTGAGCCCCATCAAAACGTTTCATGCGTTCTCCCAGTTCAGCTTGTCTGGCAGCCAGTTCTTGACCATGTGCAAGCGAGCGGTTGTATGCTGCAGGCGCATGGAGTCCCATCGCATCCAGATTGCCTGCTCGCTGGGTTAGTTGTTGTGCCGCATTCAGATGACTCATGGCAGCTTCTCCGCTACTGAGTCCACCAGCCGTAGTCGCAGTTCCTGCTGCGCCTGCACCAGTTCCTGCCGCACCCGCTGCGCCTACCGCTCCTGCACCCGCAGCTCCAACACCGCTGGCAGCCAAAGCGCCAATGGAGACGATTTGTTGAACAGCCTTGACCATTTGCCCGAATGCATCTGCGGTTGTGGAGATGGTCATTTTGCCGAGAATACCGGCAAGCGATAACAGCAATCCAGTCGCACCCCATAACCAGATGACACGGATAATGGCGGATAGAAGTCCCTGTTTATCAAATAGATAACTCGCTGCGAGTCCAGCCTTGAAGACGCCGCCTGCAACGATAGGGAGCAGGGCGATCAGGATGACAGCCTTCATCCACAAGGAACGTAACCAACCCGCCTGAGGTAATACACTGGCAATCGCCAGGGGTGGAGCAAGAACCGCCAAAATAAACAGAACCGCATTGGCTGAGGCAAAAGCAAATAACATTCCGCCGATGGCAAGCAATGAACCGATGGAAAGACCGATGGAGATCAAGCCGCCCAGAAAGCTCAGGTTGGAAAGCCCCAGGACTACCGATGTCGCGGTGGTTGAACTGACAAAGTTCATTGCCAGTCCGCCTGCTTCTCCAATCACTTTTCCCACCATCCACCAGCCAAGGCGCACGATCAGATCCAGAAATGGACCAGATACAACAGCCAGTACGCCCGCCGTGACCCAATCTCCAACCACACGCAATCCGCTGTCATCATCGCCGAGCAATCTTCCCCAATGATATAAAGCCAGACGCAACAGAAACAATGCAGGAGCGAGTGCAGCGGCAACAGGCAGACTCGATTGTGCAACCTTACTGTAGTCTCCATTGCTGGGCGCTTGCACGATCTCTCCAATCACAACAGTCCAACTTGCCACTTCTTCACTCATCGCGCGTACTTCTTTGTCGGCGGCTTTGTCGAAGATGCCAGCCAGGGCTTCCGAGATGGTTTCAGCAGGAAAAACCAAATGATGGAAGATTTGCGAAATGTTGGTAATGGTTGAACTGCCACCATTTGGAGGAGTGGGTGTTACGGTGGGTGTGGGCGTAAGGGTATAAGCCGTATTTGAATTTTGAGCAGGCGAGGCTGCCATCGCCAGACTGCTCAAAGACATCATGGCGATGAACAAGATAAGTACAATGAAAGGGCGGGCTTTTTTCATAGGGTTGAAAGAGTGTGGGGGGATATGTAATTTTTTTTGTAGCATAGTTGTTGGTATCCGCATTTCTTGCATATCGAGGGTTGGCGTAGTGCATTTAGCGGGGGATGCGGTCCGTTCTTTGCCAGGTTGGACAATGACTGAACCACGCGTTCCAAATCCTCATCTGAAAGAGTCTGGTCGAAATGGTTGGCTTCACCGCTTTCACGATCCAACGCAAAGACGGTGGGAGTGTTCTGCCAGGGTTGTTTGCCGGGTGAATTACAGCGACGCAAAAGGGCGAAACGCAGTTGATCCTGTTCCATTTGGGAAACGAGCAACCCGATCTTGATTTCCATCACGTGACCCACTGGCACCTTCCAGACCCAGGTGTCGAATTGCACAGGCAGGCGGGTGAAGGGCAAAATGAGAGAGACCTTTTCACTGGACAGGATGTATTCTGAGTCGCGTTCGATCCTCATCCCGATCCGCCAATCCTGGGACAAATATGCCCAGGTGCGAACGTATACGAAGAGATTGCGCCAGTCTCCACCGAGATTATTGATCGCGTGCTGTGAGCCAAAGCGGCGGGCAGTATCAAGTTTTCCACCGCGAAATAAAGGCAGTGTTTCAGGCGCTTGAACAGGATGCTGTTTGCGATATTCCTCGACTTTCTGAACATATTCCCGGACATCATCAATCAGGTTCTCAAAACCATAACGGGTGAGATGATCCAGCAGAGTGCCACCGGAGGTTAAGTCTTTCAGGGATTGCCAGACAGGATCGAAAGGCGGGGTTGGGTCCGCGCCTGCCAGCCACCAACGCGCCGCTGTTGGGCAAAAGACATACAGCATGGCGGAGAGAATCGGATGCCCGCGCGCGTTTTGTCGGTCGAGCAATGCGTAAAAAAGATCAGTGTACATACCAGCACAAAAGGAGAAAGAAGATGGTACGCCATGCAGCGGGAGTTTTTAAATGGGCTGTCGGCTGATTTCTTATTGCGCGCCAAAAGATTTGCACAAGACTGGTGATGAAGAATGATACAAACATAAATGGAAGCGCTTGTGATGATTGTTCAATGGGCATTGCCCAAAGCACGGCAATCCAGAGTTTGGCATCTCCTGCTCCCATCCAATCGCTTGCCCAGGCGGATAACAAAGCGAAACTGGCAAGCCATACATCCAAATGGCCAGGGAAATGTGTGACCACCCCTGCAAAAATCAGAGGAAGGGTATACCAGTTCGGGATGCGCCGAGTACGCAGGTCGTACAGGCTGATAGCTAAAGCGTAGATGAACAACCAGATCATTGGTTGTTCATCATATAGGGATTAGTTTAGGGGTATATGGATTGTGTCGGTATAAAAATAAGCGACAGTCATCCTTGACGAATGGCTGTTCATTGCTATAATTCTCTTTGCAACCTGCCCCCCTCAGGCTGCCAGCAGCCACCGCAAGGTGGCTGTTCTGGTTAAATGATATCGTTTTATTCTTGACTAAAGAACAAATGTTCTACTATAATCTTTTCCATGTCTATTTGGGATCGTTTTCTGTACCTGATAGGCAAGCGTTCTACACCCGGCCCCCGTTCCTATCGCTTCGATGTAAGTGACAGCCTCCAAGTCACACTATCCACAATAGCCAAAGACGAGGGACGTCCTGAAAACGAATTGATCCCTGAACTCCTGAACGCTGGCCTAACTCAATATATATCCAATGAGAGAATTTGGAAAAAATGGGAAACCCTCTCTCCACGCGAGAAGGATGTGGCTGCGCTTGTTTGTTTGGGTTATACCAATCGTGAGATTGGTGCGCGTTTGAGCATCTCCTCCGAAACAGTCAAGGATCGTTTGGAAACTGCGTTGAAAAAATTTAGTTTTACGAAACGCACCGAACTGCGGGATTTATTGTCGATTTGGGATTTCAGTGAATGGGAACGCCAGCCGTAAGCAGCTGGCGTTCAGTATATATGGGGAGTGCAATCTTTTTACGGCGCGCTTCATTATCTATCGTGGTATACAATATGATAAATATGACTTGCCATGCTATTATATGCAAATAGCGACAACGCATAAACTATTTAAACCTGCAAGGAGAAATTATGCTTACTTCCATTCCATTTGACGTGGCTGGCCCAGGAGTGCTGCTTGCGATAGCCGCATTTAGCATTGGCGCTCTGATTGTTTTAACACTAATCATTACCGTTGCCGAGGCAATCGTGATGCTCCTGCTTAAGTGGGATAAATTTGGCCGAAGCCTGTGGGCATCTTTGTTGATGAATGTGACTTCAACAATTTTTGGCGGTGTGCTGATCGCGTTGGGGCTATTGGGTGGTTCATATATTTGGCTTGTAGCTGCATTTGTACTTTCTGTGTTGATCGAGGGCGGCGTATTAATGTTAATGAAGCGTGGCGAAGTACGAAAAAACCTGCTTACAAGTCTAATCGCCAACCTCGCGAGTTATTTGGTTATCATCCTGCCCATTATCCTGCTGAATGCCCGATGAAACAACTTGGCCTGCCCACGCTGACCGGCCTAGCTCATGGCGCCTCGGATGCTGTGGCGGGATTTTTGGTTGTGCAGGTATTGATGCTGAATTCGCAGCCTATCGTTGACTATGTCCTGATTTACAATGTGCTGGCTTTCGGATTGCAGCCCGTAGCCGGTTTGCTGCTGGATCAATTCAAATTTCAACGCCGTGGAGCTTCGGTGGGATTGTTACTTTCGGCTCTTGCTTTGATCCTGACCTGGGTCAGTTTAACCTGGGGAATTTTGTTTGCCGGATTGGGATCGGCCATTTTTCATACAGGGGGTGGATCTACTGCACTGACCAGCACCCCCGGACGTGCAACAGGTCCTGGAATTTTTGCCGCATTTGGCGTGGTCGGTTTGGCCATCGGTTCACAGTTGGCTTTTTATTTTTCAGCCACGACCATCACTGCGTTCACCATTATTTTGCTTCTCCTGGCCGCTGTAATATGGTTTTTCCCCGCCTCATCAGTAATATCGTCATCGCCTGATTCTATTTCCACTAGTGTGAATATTGAATTACTCGTGTTTGGGCTTGTTCTGGCCATCGCCCTGCGATCATATGTTTGGGCGGGCCTTCAATCCGGCCAGGCGGGATATAGTCAACTTGCTTTTTCCGTTGCACTGGCAGCCGGGCTTGGAAAACTGATCGGCGGTTTTCTCGCGGACAAATTCGGTTGGCGCACTTATGCGATCATTGCGCTGGTAGCGAGCGCTTTCCTGCTGGCCTTTGGTGGTGCAGCGCTCTGGCCATTACTGATGGGCATATTCTTCCTGCAATCTGTTACACCCCTTTCGCTGGCGGCTGTTGGGTACTTGATGCCATCATCACCTGCACTGGCAACAGGTTTGGTGCTGGGAGTGGGAGTGCTCCTGGGCGGCTTGCTTTTGGTTTTGTTAGGTTCCAGTTGGTTGGCTAATCCATTGGGCATCATTTGGATATTGTTTGCTTCTAGCGGGCTTTATCTGTTTACGTTGCTGAGTGTTGGAAAGCTCAGGGATATTTAAATTTCAAACAGAGGGGAATGCCTTTGTAGCGACCGCTATGAAATAAAGTGTGTTTTGTAATCTGCAAGAGCAACGATTTACCAGACCAATGGCTTTAAAGTCTGCATCACCCCCAAATCTAGTACCCCCATTTCACCCCCATCTGCTACCCAGGTGGGGGCTGTTTGTTTTTCGGGAAAACCATTAATCTCGCAGAATGGATATCCTCCCCGTTCTCAAAACTGGCAAGTTGATCGTTCTCTACACCCTTGATGCCGCACGCACCGAAAGTATGACCTTGATTGCTGAACTTGGATTGCGAGGCGCGGTCACGATTCTAGATGGTGGTAACCGCTATCAACCCTATCAGGTCGCGATGTTGTTGCGCAGAAAAACGGTGGACATATCGACAGTCGCCAATCGCCTATTCAGCCGGCGCGCGTTCACTTGCTACGAGATGAATACCTTGTTGGGGTCAACTCCATCCCTGAACCAACCTTATTTGATTCTGGATTTGTTGAACACGTTTTATGACGATCATGTTCCAGCATCTGAAGCCGCCCGCCTTTTGGTTTCCTGTCTGAATCAGATCCAACGCCTATTGCTGTCAGGACCTGTGGTTGTGACTCTCGCACCGCCGTTGGTTAATGAGCGCGCATTTCTGTTTGAGCAAGTCTGCCGCAAAGCCGATGAAGTTCTGATCAAGGAATTGCCCATCTACAAGCCTGTCCAACCATCTCTTTTCTAGTCAAATCTATGGGTCGCACTGTCATCACCATCACTCAACAACTGAATGAGACTGAAAGCATGCTGTCTCCCTTTCGTCGAACCTTACGCAGGAGTGACCAGTATGTCTTCGATGGACTCTTTGCAGCTGCGCGCCGGCACATTGCCGCGATTGGACAGGCGGAATCCCTATTGCCATTTGAGTCGGCTATGCTTGCCATGCTGTTGGAACAGTCAAAAGAAATCGCTGTTCTTCAACAAAAGCTCGAAGAACTGATGGCAAAGAATGGATGAAGCAATTGGGTGGTTGTTGGATGTGTATGCAGATCAGGATAGTGGAATTGTCCTGTGGTTATTGACCGATGATGACAAACGCCTGCGATTGTGCATGGACTTTGCAGTCACGTTTTACGTGGCTGGGGATTTTAGCATCCTGCGCCAGGCATGGATTTATCTGAGAGACAAGGATGTAAAGTTGGAACGTACTACTCGGCGCGATCTCTTCCTCGGCGAGCGTGATGTGTTGAGTGTCACCACATCCAGTCCAGCAAAGCTTCCTAGAATCTTTTCAGGACTCTCACGCCAATTTCCAGCGCTGGATTATTACGATGCCGACATTCCCCTCAGTCTGCGTTTCATCGCGCAGACGAATACGCATTTATTGGGACGTTGCCGAGTTATGCTGGATGATGAATGGGTTCGGGGGATCGAGCCGTTGAATTCGCCCTGGGAGATTGCCCCGACTCCCATTCCCATACGAATATTGACTCTCAGTCCTGATGGTAACCCTGCCATTCGCAAGCCGACCCACCTTCGGATTCGATATGAACGTGGGGAATACAACTTACCACTTGAATCCACGCGGGCTTTCATGATCGGATTGAAAGCCGATTTGAAACGCCTCGATCCCGACCTGATCCTGACCGACTATGGTGACACCTGGCTTTTCCCGCAACTAACCGTATGGTCCAAAGAAAGTGGGATTGACCTGAATCCCAATCGCGATGAAAGCAGGGAAATTCTGACACATCGCGCGGATAGTTACTTCGCATACGGGCAGGTCATCTATCGCGGCGCACAGGCGCATTTGTTTGGCCGCTGGCACATTGACCGCCACAATGCCATGTCGTTTGGAGAGTATGGTTTGGAAGGGGTGATGGAGCAAGCACGCGTTACAGGACTCGGTGTGCAGGAGATGGCACGTAAATCTCCGGGCGCAGGCATCACTGCCATGCAGATGTTGACTGCCATACGGAATGCGGTCATGGTCCCTGTTCAAAAGCAGCAAGTCGAAGGGACGAAAACACTTACCGAATTGATCCGCGCCGATCATGGCGGACTGATCTATCAGCCCATCATCGGGCTGCACGGCAACGTGGCGCAGATTGATTTCTCCTCCATGTATCCAGCGATTATGGTCAAGCACAATATATCGCCGGAAACTGTTGGACAAGAAAATGCGCCGGAAGGATTAGTGCCCAAGACTCTGCGACCCCTTTTGGAAAAGCGGCTGATGCTTAAGAACATTCTGTCGGATCTAAATCCGCGTGATTGTCGGGTGGTAATCCTCAAGGCGCGCGCCGCAGCGCTTAAGTGGTTGTTGGTGGTTTGCTTTGGTTATTTGGGATATAAGAATGCGCGCTTTGGAAAAATCGAATCGCATGAAGCTGTGACAGCCATGAGCAGGGAATTGATGTTACAGGCCAAGGAAGTGGCGGAAGATATGGGCTTCATTGTCTTACACATGTATGTAGACTGTCTATTTGTCCAGCAGGCAGGCTTTAAACAGTCGGCTGATTTTATCCCGCTCATGGATGCCATTGTAGATAAAACGGGTATTCCCATCGCAATGGAAGGTGTATTCAAGTGGGTTGCATTTTTGTCCTCAAAAAGAGATGCGCGTGTGCCGGTTCCCAATCAATACTTTGGCACATTTATGGATGGATCAATTAAATATCGCGGTATAGAGTTACGTAGACGGGATACGACACTTTGGGTGCGAAAAATTCAACTGACCGTGCTTGAAATTCTGGCAAAGGCGGATACGCCACAGGAATTCGCCGACTGTGTTCTCGATGTGCAGGCTTTGGTGGATCGAGCCAAGCGGGAAATGCGATCAGGGCGTGTTCCATTGCATGAGTTGATCGTCAGGCAAAGGTTGAGTCGAAACTTGGATCGATACAAATCCCCTTCACCCGCTGCACGTGCAGCTTTGCAATTGCAGGCGCAAGGCCGTCAGCTTGTCCCCGGTCAATCGATTGAATTCCTATTCGCGCGCAATGCTTCCGGGGTCCATGCCTGGGAGCTAGAAGAGGCACCGAACCCCGGAAGGTTGGATACAAAAAGATACTTCAGGTTGTTGGATCGTGCAATCCAGACAGTGCTTGATCCATGCAAGATGGTATTTCTTCCTCCACAGTTGAAGGGTATGAAGTATTAACTGCCGATCATATTTACCAGTCCTTATGCTGAAATGCACGAGCAGAAATGTAGAAAATTTTGGCGCAATACACGACAGGAGCTTTGGCATGTAGAGGTTCAAAATTCACTATTTTTTTGACAAGAATTGACATGATATTGTCGCACAATGCCTATTATTCAGGTTAACCGAAGTTGCCTAACAAATATTCGGTCAAAATACAGTTGTTTTGGCATCGAAACGTAAGGGAATTGGCGTTAACCTGAATAGGGGCTACCCTTTTGGGTAAAATCATATTTTGAGGCGATAGTGTAGCAAGCCCTGACCAATAGTGAAAAGAGCTTTCAATATCTCCTCTGGTGATGGAGGGCAACCCGGCACATGAGCAATAATTGCCTTCTTCACCTCTTCAGGATAACCCTCTTCAGAATAAGGAAAGACTGCATAAGAATTCTGAAACTCACCTGCATTTTGAGTGCAGTCACCAATAGTGACAATCCGTGGAACAGGCATAGCCTCTAACGTTGAGCGTGCCGCTCTGTCCAAACTACGTACATAAGGCCCTGTCAACGCCAGAATGTCGGCATGACGAGGCGATGCCTCGAAGTGAATGCCCCATTGCGCCGAATCGTAAATGGGATTCGCTAATGCATTCAATTCCAGTTCACAGGCATTGCACGAACCGCAATCTAAATGGCGAATGAAAAGCGAACATGGCTTGCCGCCTAAAGTCTTCAAACTCTGTTTTCTTTGTTCGACAAGTTGATTGAGCATTTTTTTGCGGAGTTTTTCTTCCATAGGGTTACCTACAAATCATGTCCTGCGTAAGATAGATTGAAACTTTTATTGATAAGAGGAAAGTCGGCTAGAATATTCTCTAGGAATTTATTATCTTCATTATCCTGATCCTGTTTTCGTTGAACGGCTTTTGGAAATACATGCCAGTTAAAGGTAGACGGGTCGCGCACCTTACAGCGTGCGATAGTGTTATCCATTCCTTTAAAAATTACATACACTACATCACCTCGCCATTCTTCAGCATATCCCAATCCCATGCTCATTTCCTGCACCCTAGCCAGACTCATTTCAAGTGACGTTGCGGGTTCTAATATATTTTTAGAGTACGATAATTTTTCGATAAATTTTTCAACTAAGTGCAAAGATGTTTCAAGCTCAGCAACCCGAATTGATAAGCGGGCAAAGACATCTCCCTTCAAGTCATGTTTATATACTGGCGCAAGACGCGTGGATGGCGTTTCTTCCGGCGTCAGGGTCTCTTGCAAGCATTGCTGAATATCAGAAGAAGAGTAAGCCGGCGAAGGATGGCGAAGCCGAAAATCATGCTGATACCAACCTGATGCGCGGGAAACCAGACCAGTCGCATAACGCGCCTCCTCTTTTGTCAACGTGCCAGTGGTCAGCATACGTTCACGACAAGCTTGGCTTTCCCTTAGTTTTTTGCCCCATCCCAGCGCTTCTTCGGTGATAATCTCAACCGTATTGTACATACCAAATAAATTGACGGATGAATTGGGTAAAACGCTTCCCGGTTGATTTAGACCCCGTAAGAAACGATTTCCACTCAAAGGTAGATTTATGAAATGCACAAATAATTCTCTCAGTGTTGCAAGAGAGGATGCAGCCTGCTCATAAGCCAAGCCAGTTGCTAGTAGACCAATATCCGAAATATGGTTATACATGCGCTCTAATTCAAGAAATAGAGCACGCCACTCATAAATAACGGGGGGCAACTCGATTTGTGTCAGATTTTCAACAGCTTGACAGTAGGCAATTGCATGGGCAACAGAAGAACTGCCGGAGACCTTTTCTGCCAGTTTCCAACCAGTTTGCAGTGTGTAGTTGGTCTCAAACATTTTTTCGATTCCGCGATGTTTATATCCCAATCGTATAGGCAATTCCTCTACCACCTCCCCAGCAACATGAAAAGGAAAGTGTCCTGCTTCGATGATTCCAGCGTGAATGGGACCTACTGGCACAATCAACATTCCTTCGGAGAGGTGGACGATGTTTTTGGGGATAAATTTTCCGTATACGTTTAGCTTTTGCCGCTCATTTCGAATATCGTATCTCGTACCTGCATCGTCAATCACCCATTTACTGCCAGCCCGTTCCACTTGTACTGTGGCCTCGGCAGTCAGAGAGACACCTTGTTTTTGAAACGATTCGCGAAGCGCGTCGATTAATTGGCTGGCATTTAGCGTCCCCGCAAATTCGGAGTCAACGCTAAACATTTTTTCTAATCGTGTTTGTAAATTCTTTAATGTGCGCCGCCTTCGCAAAGGAAAAAATTCTTGCGGATATGTTTCTCCCTGAAGTAAAAAGCCTGGCTGCGAAGCGCCTTTCTCAGGATTTGTGGCAATCACGCCGAACATATCGTGAATTTCCAGCTCGAGCGGGTGCGCATTTGGATAAATATCCGCCACAGAGTGGTAAACGACTTGTTGCACTGCGTTAGGGATAAAATATTCCAGGATGATTATCTCGTTTTTTTCGCCAGATAAGACGTAATAAATTTTAAAAGCACGGTCAACCAGCAGGCGGTCGTCAGTGGCAAATAAGTTGCACAAATAATATTCCGGTTGATTGGCCCAATTGAGTAATTGGCGTAATACCTTCTCATCCTGAATCACAAAATGGCGCTGATTTGCCGCTTTTCGGGGCAATTCTACAAAACTTCCCCTAGGTAGACTGGATAAGCCCAAATCTATTGTCATGGGTTTACTCCTTGCACATTCAGAACAATATTGACGCTCTCATGCACCAGACTGGCAAGTTTAGGAAAAATCCAGACACCAAGTGTGAGCATTAGGGCAAATAGAAAAATTAGGGGAGCGACAGCAGTCCATGAAAAGCGTTCACGTGCAATTTCCTTTTCGGCTTTGCCCAGAACAAGTTTTTTCAGGTGATTGACCAGACCATAAAAAATCAGGGTAGTGGAAATGATAAAAATAGCGATAGCGACGCCAGCAATCCATTTAGGATAGTAGGGTTGTGTAGGAGACTGACCTGGAATGAATCGCGATAATGCTCCCCACAAGATAATTAACTCACTCATGAAAATATTGAAAGGTGGTGTGCCAACAAGCGCTAGACCACCCAACGTAAGTAGACCGCCACTCCAAGGCATCGTGCGCAATGCACCTGCAATTGGAATGTCTGTCTTGTCATAATTTCTGGAGATATTCCCATA
This sequence comes from Herpetosiphon sp., assembly GCA_020717985.1. Taxonomy (GTDB): domain Bacteria; phylum Chloroflexota; class Anaerolineae; order Anaerolineales; family Villigracilaceae; genus Villigracilis. Next base: position 55,954 of record DYDH01000002.1, read on the forward strand.
GGCTAGGAACATCAAGGCTTTGGTAATGGCATGATTCAGCATATGCAAAAGTGCTCCTGCAATTGCAATCGGACCGCCAATCCCAAAGCCGAAGGCAATAATCCCCATATGCTCCAAACTGTGGTAAGCCAAGACGCGCTTGAAAAAATTTTCCTTCAGGATAAATGGTGTTGCTACGAACAGGGAAACTAAACCGGCAATCAACAAAGAGTAAGATGTCCAATCAGGGTGCGTGTTGCCCAAGACAGCATTAGTCAGAATATAGAAACGTAGGATAACGTAAAAGGATGCTTTGAGCAGAACACCTGAGAGAAGAGCACTAATCGGCGCTGGCGCCTCGCCATGACCATCGGGTAGCCAAGTGTGCAGAGGAGCCAGCCCTGCCTTGGTTCCGTATCCAACAAGAGCAAACAAAAATGCAAACCAAACCAATTTAGGATCTAGTAGCGAGCTATTATTCATCAAGAATGTCCAATCCAGAAGTTGATTGGGAGTATTTGCTAGTTTCAATATAGGAGCGTCTGTTTCATGACTGGCAAGAAAAATAGTGCCAAGCAAAGCCAGAACAATGCCGGTTGAAGTAATAATCAAATACTTCCAAGTTGCTTCCCAAGAGGACTTTCTCCCTTCGTATACAATCAATATTGCCGATCCCACCGTTGTCAATTCAATAGCAATCCACACCACAACCAAATTGTTTGCCAGAGGCACTAATAGCATCGTAAAGTGAAACAGATTAATTAGTATATGAAAACCTATTTTTTTCTGCCACCAAGGCTTTTCAGGCAATGAAGGCATTGCATCCAGATATGCTAGACTATTCCAGGATGCGGCAAAAGCAACGATATTGATGAGCAAAATCATGAAGATGCTCAAAGCGTCAACGTGAAAATTAACCCACAAAAAATCAAAACTGGCATCTTGCTTTTCTGTAAATAACATCCAGATAGAAACTGCCAGCAAAAGAAACGATGAGACAAACGTAATTGCGCTCAAGAGGCGTTCACTGAGAATCGGATCTTTACGACCCAGTAATCCTGCCAACAAAGAAGTTGTCACAACTATGCCAAGCGGAAGGAAAAAAGTAATTTGAGCAAGGATGCGTAATAAGTTTGTGATGCCCATTTCAACCTTCCAATTTGGACTGCTTAGCAATATCATCCAAACTCAATGTGTCAACTTCGTGACGTAGCTGCGGCAATATCAAAAACAAGATTAGCAGGGTGATAAATGTGTAAAAATAGAGGGCTATTACAAAGAGAACGGCTGGTGCTGGGATATTGACCACTTTGAGAATGGCTAGATACATGCCTTGGTCCATCGTAAGGATTCCAATCACTTGGGAGAGAATGTCTCTGCGTAAAAAAGTGTTGTACAACCCAATGAGATGCAAGGCAAGTGAAACCGAAATGCCTATTTTGGGTTCAGGCTCTACCAGAAGCCCTCCTAAAAACACAATTGCAAAAGCAAGGGTGGTTAGTAAGGCGATTGCTATTCCTGAACGAGTAGAAACTGCATGGTGCTGTTCCAGCCAAATACTGTGTGCAAGGCGTTTTTGTTCATTGGAAACAAGTTGCCCAAAAGCGAGTTTTGTTTTTACCCCAGGTTCGTAAACAGTAGCCCGGGCTAACACCTGATCAATAAAAAAGCCAAGAGCAAATGGAAGGAAGGCAATTAGTATTACAGGTACAAAAGATTCCCAAAACCCTGTTCTGTTTTCGATCAACTTGGTAAGAGCAATCAGTATTCCAGTCGCCCCAAGAATATAAGACTGCAAGGAATATGCTTTAATGACATTCGGCACATCCCGCTGTGTTGTAACAAGATATGCAGTAATAAGTAGAATTATCTCAGGGATAGCAATCAAACTATTCATAAGCTATTCTCCATTGAAAAACTGAACAATAATGGCAAACAGACTGAAGAGGAGAGAAATTTGTGCTACAGTAGGAACTTGCCCCAGACGCATTTTTGGGATTTTTGATTCCCACAGTGCCAAGCCAACCCCCGAAACTAACCAGAGCAAAGGCATTATCGCAAGCGTCATATTGGGTATCAACAAGGAAACAAGTAACTGCATCCACAGCGCGATCATGAATAGCAATTTGCTCATCTCGCCCCACTCTATTAATGCCATGTCACGCCCGGAAAATTCGAGTTCTACCGCTTTTCCTGCCATTGTCAGTTCCAAGTGCGTCTCTGGGTTATCCACGGGAATGCGCCGGGTTTCCAAAATAAGCACCGGAAAAAAGGCAGCAAATAAAAGAAGCGTAGAGATAATGAACGCTAGATTTCCATTTTCTTGAGACTCAAAATTGTATGGAAGGACGGCACTACCTGACAAGATGAAAACGCCAGCAATGACACCAAAAAGGCTGATTTCGGTCAAAAAGTGAAAAAACATCTCTCGGCTGCTTCCAAGACCGCCAAAAGAAGAGGCGCTATCTAAGCCAGCTAGACTCAGAGTAAAGCGTGCCAGTCCCAAGAGGTAAAGCGTGAGTATCAAATCTGCACGAAGCAAAGGCGCGAAAAAAACGGGTAATGTAAAAAGCAATGTTCCATAAGAGAGAAAAACAACCCAAGGAGCCCAGTAGAATACCCACGAAGTGGTGCGAGAACGTGTGGCTGGAACCCGGAACAATTTGAACAAGTCGCGGTAAGGTTGTATAAGGTAAACAACAGAGCGCCTACGGCCTGTGAAATTCGCTTTCCACCAATTTGTCCAGCCAATAAGTATTGGGGCAAAAGCAAGAATTGCCAAGCCTTGCAGGTAGGGAAAGATGGTTTGCATGTTCATGTTAAGCACCTTTGAGTATGATAGCAGTCAGCCAGTAGAGAATAAAGATAATTACAGTGACCCAGAAGACATATTTCAAATAGTTGCGAATATCGCGGTTCTGGACTTTTTTGCCAAACTTTTCCGAAAGACTGAGAAGTTCACCAATTAATCGGCTGTAGTTATGCCTAAAGATTTCTGTGATATATTGTGGGTTGTTGAGGCTTTCGGACAAAACCAGTTTAGCTGGCAGGTAATCTGTTTCTGAGGAAACAATATCCTTATTAGCGAACAACTTGCGCAGGGAATAAGAGAGCGCCCCGCTGGTATACTGATGAACGGTTTTTTGGGGCAAAGGCTCACCGCAGTCCCAGGGAAGATCTGGCTGGCGAGTCTCAACACGCGAATGAAATTGCCAGCGGGATAGCGCGGCAATTCCTAACAGCAAGATGATAACAGCCAATACTTGAAGAGGTAGACTGTAATTCTCAGATGATAGTGGGACAGATTGGGCGGGTAATTGGAATTGATACCATTGCAATTGATTCTGATTCCAGAAACTATCTGGTATTTGTAATGGCTCGAATGCCTTGACCAATTGAGGCGCAATCACACCTGGTAGAGTGCCCAAGAGCAAACATAGAAAAGCCATCAACCCCATGACGCCTTTCATACTGAGATGAACATCTTCTTTTTCCCATTCTGTTCTTTCATCTTCCGGCAGACGCGGCATTCCCAACAAAGCTATTCCAGCCATTTTGTAGAAGCAAAAAGCGGTTAGCGCAAAAGATGCCACTAACAAGAGCAAACCCACCAGAACCGCCAGGGAGGAGATGAGATTGCCATGAAGATTGTATAAGCCGACCAATCCCGTTTGCAACACCAGCCATTCGCTTATAAATCCATTGAGAGGAGGAAATCCAGAAATGGAAAAGGAACCAATCAGGAACATGCTGGCGGTAAAGCTATATTTGTGTATCAATCCGCCTAGACGGTCAATATCTACGGTTTGATGGGTGAGATTGTCAATCGCGCCTGTGGCAAGATAGAGCAAACCTTTGAATACAGCATGATTGAGAAGATGATACAAACTGGCTACCAACCCTAAATAGGCCAGCGGGGGATTTTGATCCCAGAATATCAACCCAAAACCGATGCCGGCACAAATGATGCCGATGTTTTCGATGCTGTGATAGGCCAACGCTTCTTTCAAGTCATGGCTGGAGATGGCATACCAAACATTAACCAACGCTGTAATAACGGCCACAGCCAGCAATAGATATCCCCACCAGGCTTGCGGTGGCAAAAATTGAAAGAAAAAGCGATACATCAAATAAATGGCAACTTTGATGGCTATTCCCAGTGAGAGCGCATGCGTTGTGGTTGGTGAGGATGGGTGTACTAGTGAGACCCAAATATGCGCTGGCGTCAATCCCGCGCGGATGCCCAATCCCGCCAAAGCAAACAGAAATATCGCGGTTAATATTGGCAGGTTACTTTGTAACTTTTGAGCGTCATCAATAAAGTCTTGATAGCTCCATCCACCTGCATGAATAGCTAGGAGCAACACAGCCAACAAGAGAAAAACCGTGCTGGTGTGGCTAATCATCAGATACACCTGTGGAGCAATAAATGCTTTGCGTTGTTTTTCTGGTTTAACAACGTGATATTTGTCATCCTGATATAAAAAGTGTTTGTACAATACAAGGTAGCCAAAGGAAAGTGTCATTATTTCCAAGCTGATCAGCAAGGAAACCCCATCGTGCGCCGCCAATACCATCACGGTTGACCAAGTAAATATGTTGAATGCCGAGGTAATCCAATGAGCATAGTCTCGATAGTGACGCGCTTGTAATGCTTTGAAAGAATAGACAGCAACCAACGCTGAAAAAGAGGTCACCAGAAAAACAAAAAAAGCAGAAAGAGTATCCAGATTGAATTCCAGTTGCAGTGGCGGCAAAGTCTGATTGTGAAGCGTAACATCCATGCCAGCCCACCAATCAACGGGAATTTTTAGCGTTTCCCATTGCAAAAAGCCCAGCCAGATTGCCGCGCTGAAGCCAGCCGCGATCAAATTGGTCAGCAGTGCAAGGCTGAGTGAGACATTCACTGCCTTATGCCAAAAAACGGGCAAAAGAGTCGCAAGAATCCATGCAAGCGTGAGACCCAATAGGAAAATAGTCAGAGGATTCATTTTTGCTCCCTATTCGTGTGCCCTGACTTCTTGTACTCTTTTTTTAGCTGTTCAAAAGCAAACTGCCAGGGGTTATCGTATTGACTGATGGCGTTGTGAAACCAGTCTTGTGCCAGAGGAATGCCGAAAGAATAACGATCACCTTCCATTTTTACTACATCGAAAATAAGTGTCAACTGATTTAAGTTTTCTTCTACGTCATCGTCAAAACTATCGGGCAAAGAAAACACAGTGCCTTGCTCTTGGAATTTTGCACGCAGGAAATTCCGAATTTCTATCGATTTTAGTGGGTTAGACGAATTTTGCTCCAGAGTCAAGAGAATAAGGCGACCCAACCAGGACAGACGCGCCTGTGCTTCGTATGACCTCAACTTAGCAGTTTCGTCACCCCACAAAAAAGCGAAATAAGAACCCTGTGCGGTTGTACCGCGCACAAAGTCACTAACAACTGCCCGAATTGTTTCCAGATCAACCTCGTTGGAAGGCGGTTTTGCCGAGGCAAGATATTCAATAATCCGTTGCCCTAGCACTTGAATCAGATAAGGCCGCATTGCCGTCTGCTTGAGAAGCATAAGTAGGGGGGCATCGCCTTCCCAAGTTACGTCCACCCGTTTGCTCAAGGTTTCCACCATGTTTTTTGCTTCTTCCCAAGTCATCTCTTTTAACTCAAAGGCTTTGGTTTGCCCGTAAAATTGTGAACCATAGCGCCCCTGTTCTGCGCTCAACATCCAAGTACTGGAAATCACCCAGTTCAAACGCTTCTCATTCTGTATTAAAGCGCGCAATTTCCCACCCAGTTTGGTCAAATGCAGTTGTTCATCCCATTCATCCAGCAAAATTACTAGGTGCAACGCACGATGATTATGATGATTATCGAGAAATTGTTTGACGTGACGTTCAAAGACATGCTGAGGATCTCTTTCGAATTCGGAATATGCTATCTCTGTATCCAGAGTAGAGCCTGTTGTTTCAAGTATTTTTGTAAAAAGGTCAAAATACCAACCCGGGATATCTTTCTCGCTTTCAATGCCATTCAATGTGGTAAATATTGGCTTAACCAGGCGTAATTGCACTTCGTCTTCATTGTCATAACCAAGTTGACGCTGTAATTCGCCCGGATGAGTCAGTAAATATCCAATTTGGTGAAGAATAGATGTTTTTCCCATCCGACGCGGTCCGCGTAATAGGATGGGTTGAGTCGTTCCATAGAGAAGAAGCTCAAAAATAGGCTTCAATTCTTCGTACCGCCCAAAAAATTTATCGCCTTCTACTGCCACTCCAGCCTGAAAGGGATTACCTCCACGCGGTCCTCGTGGTTTCTCGTTTCTACGAATTGCTGATAGAGAGAATTCGAATTGTTCATATTCGTATTCATTGATTTTTGATAGGTTGCTTTTCAAAAGTATTTTAAGCAAACCATCCTCTTGCGCGCGAATCTGCCATTCCAGATGATGGTCACCAGTATGTGCAGGCAGGTTGGAAAGATATTGAGATGCCTTTTTATCTAAAATTTCGTATTGAGGGGATTCATTCAGGGACAGCTCTATATTTCTAGCATCCTTATCACCGATGTTCTGGACTTCGAAAAGCAAACGAGTTGCTTCGCCTAGGAAAATTTTGCTCGTCTGTAATTGGATGTGTAAGGCAACTTCTTTTTGGAGAGCGCTTTGCAGGCGTTTGAGAGCCTCCACATCTTCTGAACAAAGGTGTCGCATTACAATAACTTCGTGCGGCAAGGCATACAAACGGCGTTGAATGCCACGATAAATGCTCAGGATTTGTTCGATTTGCTCCGCAGAAGGAGGTGTATGAATCATACTTTTTTCAATGGAGATTCGTTTTTGATGAGCCTGATACCATTCATCGTAAAACGCCAAAAAGTCTCTGGTCAGCGCTGGCATTGTTTCCTCCCATGAAACCGGGGCGTTTTGTAAATCACGAATCTGCGTCACTTCAACTTCTGATATCTTTTTCACTGCCAAAACATCGAAAATGAATGCCTCCTGAGTAGAGACCCTTCCTGACATTTTCCGCTCCAGTTGTTGCAGTTCGTCCCAGCGGTGAGACAAATCTTGTTCCTGATATAGGCCGTACCATGCCCGTAGCGAGCGGCTTTCCTGGTTTTGACGTATTTTTTCATCGTAGAGAAAGGCTTCGTCTAAAATAGCGTATGCTTGGTCAAGCAAAAGATTAAATCGCCCGCGCCAAACTGTATTCCAGGGATCTCCTAAGGCTAGTAAGTATGTTCCTTTAAGAGCGACATTGCGAATTTGTTCTCCTGAAAATTGCGCGCTCTTGATGTCGTCATAGTGGATGAAATCATTGACCAAACTTAAGAAAGTCGCAGAAAGAGAAGATGCTTTACCCACAGCATACAAGATCTTCTCAAGTGGCCAAGGAGGAGGTGAAGTCAAGGCCTGTATTGATTTTGATAAAGGTTGGATGCAGAAAGGTGTTCCGCTATAGACTTTGCCGATGGCCTCTTGAAGTCTTTGATCTCTATTGACGAGGTCAATCAGGGTAAAAAATTCTTGTTTGTGTTCAGCGCCAACATAAATTTTAGGCATTTGTTTGACAAAGACTGCATTGCCTGTTTTCAGGAAATTTTCGAAATCTCCATTAGGAAAGACGGCAACGAGATGTTCTGTATCTGTTTGTACCAGCCATTTTTCCAAAGCAAGCGCATAAGCCTGACGATGAAGCTGGGGTTGATTTTGTTTTTCTGCCTGCTCCCCAAAAAACTGAGCCGTTTTGTCAAGCGCATCAATCAACAAGTTTTGTTCTTCGTTTTTCCACAAGATAGGACGCCACTCGATGAAATGCGGACATTGCATCAGGCTGGGAATTATTTGTTTGACTTCATCAAATGTCAACAAAAAGGCAACTGACGTAGGGTTGTTTTCGAGATCGTCAAGCATTATCCATTTGGGTCGTTTTTCTTCAACGAGAAAAGGCAAAAGATCCGAAGAATCGAGTGCCAGCCCAACACTTCCGACAGGATGGTTCGTTTCCAGCCAGAAGGGCGCAAGGAGTTCAACAAGTTTAGTTGAAAAACGATTCGGCAGGTTTGCTTCTGAATTTTTTCGGTAAAGCCATAGTGCGAGTTTTCGGGCGTTTTCTCGATAGTTGTCCAAACGGTTGAGGGTGGCAAATAAATATCGGATGGGATAAAAATTGGGACCCTGAGTCAACAGTAATGGGAACTGGAGATTCAAAGGGTCATATCCGATAGCCAGCCCGTTCCAAGTCAAGAAATCTTCATCTTGTAATTCGCTGAGGCCCTTGAATTGCCATTCATTGGGTAGAGAGAACAACGGTATTTGGTCAATATAAACAAGCACCCCGCCTTGTCGTTCCTTCCCAGTCAAAATCAATGCCAACCCATCCAGCGGAAGGTTAGAGCAAGTTTGTTCGATTTGGGCAACTTTTTTAAAAGGTAAATTTCTCATTTGCACCTCCGGGTTAGGATGCAGTGATTTGACGGTCTTGCCAGAGAAGTTGAACAAATGAGCCAATTAACAGAGACAACCCTGCCCATAGCACGATGATTTTTGGAAAATAGGTTAGAGTCAAGCCATCTGGTCCAAACAGTTGAAAAATAAACGTGTTGTTCAACAAAACTTTGATAATTATTCCATGCCAGGCTATCAGCGTTTTTCCATTAGCTATTAATGTTTGAAAAGTTTCCCCAAGCGCATTAAGAGGTATCAGGGATGAAACCAAAGTGGTCAGCCCGACAGCCTCTAATGAGCTGATTGCAAAAATCCTAAAAGTTGTCTGAATCGAACGGTCAATTGCATTGCGTGGCGTTTTTCGATCTTTTTGTTGATCGTCTTTTGGGTCATCTGAATTCAGTTCGTCAGGCAGTAACCTCATGTTTTTATGTATATCCAGAAAGAGATAAGCCAGCGAGCCCGTGTATGCAGCAAGCGCCATTAGGAGCCAGTTTCCCCAAGTTATATCTAGGGTGATTTCCCAAACGGTGCTCTCCAAGGCAAGGATGGTAAGACCAACAACTATGCTGCCAAATAAGCGTGGTAAGAAAAGTTCCAGATAGGAAAATCCCTGCTTTTTGAGAAGGCGCGCTGTAATTGTCCACAGCCCTAATAGCGAAGAGACGAAGAATGTCGCTAAAAGCGAACCTGAAAAAAGCATAGCGATTGATGCGACGAAAGGAGCAAAAGAGAGTGCGGTGATTGCCACAAGCGGAATTATGAAGTACATCGGATATTTATAAAGACGTAAAAGTGCTCTTAAGAGCCAATCCTTTTTATTCTGTTGTATCTTTGTTGTCTGTTCCCATATCAAAACGGCCCTGTCTAAAGCGTAGCGATTGAGATAATACTGGGACATCAAGCTGGCGATTGTTTGCATGGCGATGATGTTTTCATGGTTTTCCTGCGCGTCCTCAACCAAATCAGCCAAAACGTTCTGTAAAAGCAAAGCGCGTTCTTCATAAGACATCCGATGCACAAAAATCGAATCCAGATATTCCTGTCGTTCGTCCAGGTTCAAGGTTTCATTTTCGACTATCAAAGCGTAAAAATAAGGCGAGTATTTTTGGGCCAGTCGCCTGACTACGATGAACAAATCCGGTGTATACGCAGTGCCAGTATCTTGTTGGATGATATCTAAAAAGTGGAGAATGGCTTTGACCAAGGCAGCATAGTTCTTTGTAATAGATAAAGCCAGTTCTGGTTTTTGTTTGCAAGCCTGATAGACAAATTCTCTCAATAAATCATAATGACTCACCAAATCTGAAATCAACTCACTGGATGGATTGGACTTGTGCGAATCTTCCAAACTGTATCCCCATTCTTGCTCGTCTCTTTCTCTTTTCGGTAAAAATTCATCGTTGTTTGCATTCAGGAAAAGTAAGTGATAGGGCCATTGACGTGAAAAGGAAACGATTTGGACATGGTTTCGGAAAATCTCAAGAACCTGGAATTTCTTTTGAAAAAAAGTATTTTCACGCCCCATCGCCAAGAGAAATTTGCAAAAAGCCACTCGTTCAAGAATGGCTTCCTTTTTACTAATTCCATCATTCAAATCATCAAGAAATTCACAAGTAAAAAACGAAGCACTATCCGGGAATAAGTTTTTGGGCAAGAGTTCGGTTAACTTTTTGACAGCCAATCTCCACGCATAAACTGTATTTTCGGGTAACTCAAAACGAACGATGGTCGCATGGACATCATCCAGCCACCATTTCGCTTCATATCCTTGCACGGTCAGATGCGTTGAGAATTTCATATTTAACCTCTTCGAATTGGCTGCCTCATTGCTAAAAACCGCGGTGCCGCAAGTCCTCTTTTGTAATCTTAATGACTTGTTCTCCGGGTTCAATAGCCCATGAATTAATTAGTTTTTTCAAAAGCAATGGGATTTCTAATTTATCTTCTTCGATATCACGACGCGACCAGCTTTTGAACCAATCAGCAATCAAAACCACACGAAAACGATATTGCCCATTCTCCTCAATTACATATCCACGTTCAGTTAATTCTCGGAGAGCAGTACGCAATGGAGCGTCAAGTTGATTGAATTCCTCTAGCTTGATTTGCTCTTTATTTGCCAACAACCAAAGAGCTCGACGTTCGTTTTTATCCCAGTGATGATCATACAGATGTCCGCATGTTTGTTGGCTAATATCTTTAACTGCTTTGATACGTGCATACCCTAGTCGTTGGGGTTCCGTTTCAGGGAATTGCAGTAAATGAACAAGGATAGACTTGGCATAATAGGGCCATCCGCCAGAAAGGTTTCGTATTTGCTCTATTTCAACTTCCGAAATATTAATAGCGAGACTTCTAATCAGATTCTCGATGTCTTTAGTTGAAAAATATGGGATGTTTATTGGCTGGCTTTTTGAAACGAGAGGTGATGCCTTGAAGTGCTCTATCTCGCTTGACGACCTTACGCTTGTCAGAATGACTTTTATATTTGGTTCTTGAGTGACTAACCGTAATACACAACCTAAAATTTCGCCTCTCGAATTTTCGTCAACTTTTTCAATGATGATACTATCAATTTCGTCAATACCTACAACCAGCATACGCTGACCAATCTTTTCTTGACGTTCACGCAAAGCATCCCAAAAGGATAAACCTGGATTGACAGGCAAAATGCTCTTTGGGTCTAATGCGTTATCTAGTTGATGCAAATATTCTTTATAAAAATCATCTGAAGAGTGGATGGATTGCCAGGGCACCTCGATGGCAAGATAACCTTCTTGCTCTTTGAATTTATCTATCAACAATTTCAGCATGGAAGTCTTTCCAGAGCGTCGTTCTCCGAACAACCAGATTGCACGGCGTGTTTCTGGTGAATGCAGAATTGCCAGCGCTTGTTTTTTTGGTTCGTCCCGGTCAAAAAAGTCCGCAGGGCTTTGGTCATAAGGTTCATCGTGCCATACTTCTTCCCCAAATTTGACCATAAGATAAGGCGGAACAGGTTTCATGGTATCTCCTTTATGGATTATCAGAATCATTTAGAAATAATCGTGCCTTGTTTCAGCAAATAGCCGCGTTTACGCAGAGTTTGCAAATATTGTTGTTCTTGATCTCTTAATGCCAATCGCAAACGATAGACTAAGGCATCTAGACTTTGATCAGTGGGAAGGAGTTTCTCATCCTTGCTGTGCAAAAACTCGTATAACTCCTGCCGAGAAACCACCCGATCTACATTGCGCGCCAGATAAAGCAGTGCTTGATACTGTAGATCAGACAGCTTGCTTTCGATTTCTTTACCATTCAAATAGACTTTACCACTTGCTTCGTCGATACATATTCCTTCTTTGCTAATAGCTTGAGAGTTGGATAGAGGAACAAGGTTAAATCTCTCCGCCTCCAAGGAAAATCCCTGCCAGCTTTTCAGCCATTCGCCCAACAATTGCACCCGTAAACGAATGCCGCCATCAGGCATTCGCAAAAGGTAATGTTTTTCTTCCAGAAGGCTGGCCGCGCTTCGATGGTTACGCCGCCATAGCGTTATTTCTTGACCAGAAATCGAATAATCTTTCCATAAAGATAGAGAGACCAAGACATAACGCTCATCATCATTAAAGTGAGTATACAAAGATGAAAAGAGATTAAAGGCGTCTGGCGCTTTTGCTGTTTTCGAAACCAATTCCTGCCAAGCCGCCTCACTGAGTAAGCTCTCGAGGGATGTATGTTGAACGACATCATATATTTCCGCGGCCAACATTTTGGCTGCATACGGATGTCCGCCGGACAGCCGGTAGATTGGCTCAAACAAAATATTCATGTTTTCTAAATCAAACGCGAAAAGGTATGCCAACATTGCGTCGCAATCTGCACGATCAAAAGGCACTATCTCAATATCTTTATTAGATGGGGGACTTCCAAAAGATGACGGAAAAAATTGTTGTTGGTTTTCAAAACTAGATACAACAAAAGCTACTCGTATGTTCATTTGCTCGATGATGTAACGGAGCAATCCAATAATTTGGTTGAATGTCACATCATCGGTAAAATTTTTGATTTTTTGAATTTCATCAATAAATACTACGAATCGGTACGTTGTTAGAGAACGTAAGATGTCTGTCAATTCGAAGCCAAACTGTCCGTATCCCTGAAACGAAAAAGTTCTCCCTTCAAAGACAGATGGATTCACTGCCTGACAAACACCTTGAAAACCGCTCCAAAGTTCTCGGGCAAAATCTGCAACCGTACTCATGCTGGATGGTTCTATCGAAAAATGTAAAAATTGAGCATCTGAGTTAGACTCTTTATCCAGCATTGCTTTCACGCGGTTGAGAAATGATGTTTTTCCAGTGCATCGTTCCCCATGAACAAAAATCAGAATATCCGAGGTGTTGAGCAATTGATCTCGTACCTTTCGTAACTCATCAGTACGTCCGAAAAAGTTTTTGGAGTCCTTGATTGGTAATGGAAATACGCTACGTATTGGGTTAGGTAGTGATGGACTAGGAGAGACATAGAACATTGGTAGATCCCCACTGCCTTCCAAGATAATTGTGGGTTGCTGACCATGCGCGCGTAAGTTTGATGCTACGTAATTAAATATCTCCGTGACGCTAATTTGGGCATCATCGTTTTTATCAACGACCAAGTAGTTTCTTAATGCTTCTAGGAAAAAATAAGTAAAAATACCGTGTTCCTTCTCTGTAGTTTCCAGAGAAGTTTCTTCACGCGCCGACGATGCCAGCATTGCCAAACCTTTCACTCCCTGAAAGATGCTTTTGGTTTTTTCGCTAAATACTTTACTATCATCGAAGCCCTTTGAACCCAATCGGGCACCCAGGTGGCAGGCATCAAAAATTAATAGTTTGACAGATGCTCGACTTGCCTCAATAATTTCCCGGACACGGGCAAGCGGGATAGCGGTGTCACTCACATAATCTGATTCTGTATCAGATGGACAAAGATAAGGATCCCCAGCAACAAGATCTCCATGTCCAGAAAAATAAAATAGTAGTAAATCGTTCTCAGAAGTATTTTGGGCTACTTGAGACAGTTTTTTTAAAATGCTTCGACGCAAGGCTTCATTGGCATTAATGTCAGCACTCAACAGTAAATCAATTTTCCTAGATTTAAAATTGTAGGCCGAATCGAAAAGGGTTTGATGTAATTCCTGCGCATCGTTTACGGCAAAGCGTAGGCGGTTTATCAATGGGTCATGATAATAATTCACACCTACAAGCAATCCCTGCAAATCGTATGCCAGTCGTCTGTTGAGCATGTTTGGGCCTCTGGATCGAGTGCTTTTATATTACTTCAGAAAAGCAGAGTTTACATGACAAATAATTGGTTTTTTTATGACGGAAAAATGACGCTACAGATATTCAATAGGATTATAGCATCTGCTTCTTGAAATACCTTTGACAAGTATGAAGTAGAAAAAGGTTTAAAAACAGGATGGATCATGCCCAAACAGCTTGGTAGGTTAATAGACGTTATCGGAAATAACAAATTGATGGGCAAAAGCCCTTGAAAACGGGCGGTTTTCACGCCAAAAACCTTATTACCGATAACGTCTAATGAAAAAATGGGAACCCATGAGATTAATAGAAAGCGGGTAAACTTAATCGACTTTCCATTCCACATTTTTTGCGCGGGATTTCAGAGTTAATTGGTAGTGCTATGAGAAGGTGACCCAATAGGGATACGAACCCCCGTGAGAATCTGAAATGACCATATGCGATAGATTTTAAAGGGATTGATTTTGGCGTTATAAATTCTTTTTACTACGATTTGAGAGAAATGCAGTCACACATGAGGTGTGCGTCATCATCATTTATAAAGTTCAATCCTGCTATGAAGTTGACCTTGATCACAGTAGTGTTCTGAGAGAGGAATTAATCAAAAGGGAGAGCTAGAAAAACTGGACAGCAACATCCCGTGAAAAGATTCGGAAGTTTGAAGAGCATATTCATTACTTTTCTCTTTGTAATAGTGTTCTATTAGAAAGGTGAAAAACTGATATTCTGGAACATCCCATTTATTTACGACGTTGTCAAGAAGCGGGATTTTGATTGAAAAATAATTGTCATTGTGTTATAAGGGCCCAAAAACTGCAAGGCTGCTAAAGAACGGCGACCTGTAGTTGTTAATTTTGCGGTCGACGATTGACGCTCATAACCCGAAGGTCGCAGGTTCATACCACCAGTGTTTAACATACAAGGCACCATTTTGGTGCCTTGTATGTTGTTTGAATAATGTTTTGAGCTAGCTATTGCCCCGGCCATCCGATCTGGCCCTGCCCTTCACGCACAGCCCAGTAAATGATCCCGCCCCAATTCCAGGAACGTTGATAGCGTGGACTATCCACGCGATTGTTATCGTCCATGCGCCGTATAGTCAGGTTGTTGTCCCAATAGGCATCGGGCGTTCCATCATTATTGATGTCGGCCATAAGAGCGGCAGGCAAGTCTTGCACAGCGGAAGGTGGAATCTCACCGCCACTGGATTGTCGTTTCCATTCATAGCCCACGATTTCCCTGTGTCCTGTTCCGCCTCCACAGTTATAGTTTCCGTTACCGCCTGGGCCGGACACACATCCCATTTCTGCCGTGTACTCGAAATAACGCAATTCCCAGAACAACTTATAGGGCGCGCGTCCACTGCCGACAAACAGAGGAATATCACCGGGCAATTCATCCAATCCGCCAACACTTCCCGCCAGTGGTCCGCCACCAACAGCGGGATGAGAAGGCACTTCCCATTGGATCATGGTGGGGTTGCCTGTTTCGCCTTGATTGGTAAGGATCAGGTCTCCAATGTGAGGAAGTGTCACAAACATTGGTCCCGCTGGTCGAAGAGTAAGAATTAAACGTAAGTCTTGCCAGTCACCCTCCTGTGGATTGTTTGGCGAACCACCGCCATAGGGAATGTAATTCACACCGCCTGAACCGCTAGACTCTGGTTGACCTCCATTACGAACAGCAGTCGGCCAGCGAACAAGAGTCGCGGGATAGGGTCGCACATCGAGATAGATTTCGGGAAAGGTGACACGTGCGCTCACTTTCCATTCCGTATTTCCACAGGTGATGCCGCCCGCGCTTACTGTGAATGTTGTGCAGGGATGATCGGGTGGCGGTTCCGGTAATTCGCACGGCAGATCATCGACAGCATCCCCTGCGGCTTCAGTCGGCTCGCCAGTGCAGTTATCGACCCACAATGGAAAAGCGCTGCAAGTACTGGTAGCGGCGTCATATTCGGTCACTTGATAGACCAGATGTTCGCCGGGTGTGCATACGCCTCCATCTCCACCATCTCCACCGTCATCCCCACCATCGTCGTTCCCGCCACCGGTTGTGCAGAAGATACTGCCATCCGGTTGAAAGGAACAAGATGGAGCGGATTGAGCTTGCACTGCATTCGGCTGAAACAAAAGCAATGCAGTCAGGATGAGGAGCAGACTCGCGCGCTTCATGGCGTTGCTCCATTTAGATCAAAGGACAATCCATTGAGAATAGCCTGCTTCTCGTTTTCATCGGTCATGGTCTGCCAGTTTTCGGGCGGGGGCTGCATCAGCAGATGATAGGTATTCATTAACCACTTTGCATCCCAGGGTTGGGAATCATATAGCGTGGCAAAGATCAGGCGTTCATCGGCACTTTTCTGCAAATCAGTGATCTCGTGTTTGGGATTCTCCTGAGTTCCAAGCCACACCCAAGCGCCATCTGAAAGATAACCAAAGAGCAGGAAGGATCGCATGGGAGTGGCTGTTGAAGTATAGATATGCCCCCCCAATGAATAAACGATATGAGTGTTCTCGGCGTCTTCTATCACCAGGCAGATCACGGAGTAATCGCCGCCCCAGGTTTCCACACGATTGCCAACGACAGTGGAAGTTCTGAAACATCCACGCAAGGCATAGGTCACTGCGGCTTCATCATTGGCATTAATCCGCCATTCGGTGAAATCGGGATTTGGCGGAATGAAACTGACTGGCACTGCCATTAGATCTTTGGCATTAGCAGGAATGGTCACTTGATCCATTTGCCTCATCGGCATTTCAGTGAAGCCGAGTTGTTGCGTTGCTTCCGCTCGGCTGTATCCTTCCCGCACAGCCAGCGCCCAGGCAATTGTCTTTTCCAGACCCTGATACACACACGCGGGTTGGATGACTTTGTAATTCTCGCTGATATAGGTTGACGTGAGCGACCAGTCTGCCGAATCGGTTGGACACCCGTAATGTGTTTCATCTCCTAATTGAATGGTTGCAATTGGTTCAACTTCCAATGTTTCAGTAGCTTCTGTAGTTAATGAAACAGACACCGGCGTGGCTTGCACCCTGCTCATCAACAGATACCGATTGAGTCCAGCCATGCCTCCTGCCACCAAAAGCAGAAGCAGGATCAGTCCGGTCATGACCGTAAAGACGCGCGGTTGTCTCTTCCCGGCAAGGTCTTTATAGGTCAATCCATCCAGGATTGTTTTCCAAAGTGACTTCATTGTTCTCCAAAAAATTATTGATCGCCGCGCGTGACGCCATGCGCCAGATAGCCGATGGCGCGCACCGTCACCCAGCGGGCAGGTAGTAAATATCCTGCGGAGCGGGTTTGGGCTGTTACAAAACAGGCCGGTCGTCCCTGATGTCTTCCACAGGATACAGAGATGAGTTGGGCGTAACCCGGTCGTTGGGCGTTGAAATACATGGCGGCAATGCCGTTGCCGCCTGTTGTTGCGGTTATCGTGCCATCCGGTAAGACTGTGATCTCCTGCGCGCCCGCATGTGCGGCAAGATCTGCGGCGGCCACGGTCTCCATCACGCGCACATTAGTCACCATGTAATCCAGAATGCCCAGCAGGAACAAAGACATCAAGGGCATCAGGATCGCAAACAACAGAATAGACTGACCGCGTTCATTTCGTTTATGTTTCATTGCCACCTTGCCTTCCAGGTTTCGGAACGCGAAATGAACCACTCGCTATTCCAGCCTCCGGCACCCAGTCCAAGCAATCCATTGAACAAGGTCGGCGCTTGAAAGGAAACCAAACAGCGACCTGGTAGACCGGGACCGCTGGGCGGTGAGACCTGCACTCGATATTGCACACCTGCCGTGGCAGACCAATCGGCGTTCAATGTTCTCCATGCCACATTCACTGCGTTGCGTTTCGCCCTGGCTGGATCAGGCGATTGGGATAGGAACTGAGTACAGGCATATGCGGCGGCAGTCGCAGCGGAACGGGCGCGATGTGTGGGTATCCAAGCCAGCAAGCCAAAGGCCATGAGTACAGCCAATATTGCAAACAGGGCGGTCTCTGCCAATGCCTGGCCGCGTTCCCCTCGACGATGAGGAACAGTTTTCATTCGATGCCTCCAGCAGGAGGAGGGCCGGGATAGAAACGCCACAAACGAAAATAGGTGGCTGCGCGTTGCGCTTCGATTAAGTGGATGCCGAATATCCAATCGCGCGAATCCTCCACAGTGATCAACGAACGCACCTGGCGCGCACCATTCTGACTTGCGTTGATGCGGTCTGCCAGATCCGGCCACAAGACATTGTCTCTGGCGTGTTCGGTTGCAGGAGTGTTATACGATCCGGTTGCAACTCCTGTAATGAACACGCCCCAATCCGTGGAGGCTGAACGAAAGGCATAGAACGCGGCGAAGGTCATGCCGAACAGAAGCAGAATCAGGACTGGCATAATCAGCGCGAACTCTGCCATCGTCTGTCCCTTTTCTTTCCAGCGAAACATTTATCCGCCTCGCGCCATACGCAGGGCATCAATGCCCGCCTGGAAGGCCGCAATCAATTCGGTCTTGTATTGGGCGATCACGGCGATGGCGACCACGCCCACCGCGCCCAGGATCAGGGCATACTCGGCAAAGTCCTGACCATCTTCTTCGCGTATAAATCGTTTCAATAATTTGAACATGTGAATCTCCTTTTGAAATAAAAAATCGGCTGGCAGAATGTTCTGCCAGCCGATATGATATAGATTCGCGTAAAGGGGATTATGCCTGGTGTCGCTTATCTTTGTTTTTGCGTATCTGTTTTATGAGTCCCCTTTTTGATTGTCGGAATTGATACCGGAAATGACCACGGTAATCTATGGACCTAGCAACTCCTTATATTTTTGAAAATCCGCATCAGCCTCGGCTTGCATTCCTAATGCTTGATAGGCTTCCCCTCGCTTTTGATAAGCCAGAGTATAGTTAACACCATCTTGAACCTCATTTCCAGTTATTCTATTGATCGCTTCCGTAAAATCTGCAATGGCTTTTTCATACTCACCACGAGACAAATAGATTTCGCCGCGATAATAATAGGTTTTAAAGTAATCTGGATTAAATCGAACAGCCTGATTAAAATCTTCGAATGCTTCTTCGTATTCGCCCAACCTTCCATAAGCATAGCCTCTCCAATTATAAGAATTTGCAAGGGTAGATGTGAGGCGAATGGCTTCCGTGCAGTCTTCTATGGCTTTTTGAAATTCTCCCAAAAAGTCGTAGGCGCTGCAACGATTATTGTACAAAGTATCGCTCGGCATATCGCTCGGCTGGGAAAGTCGAATGGCTTCCGTGTAATCTACGACTGATTTTTCATATTCGCCAAAGTTGTAATAAAGAAGCGCACGATTAGAGTAGGCATCAGCATTTGTAGGATTAAGATTGATGTATATAGTATGCTCTTCCGCATAATCGACAAAGGCTTTCTCATCTTTGCCAAGTTTAGCATAGACGTCACCACGGCCTTTGTAGGCTTTGGCATACTTTGGGTCACGGAGAATAGCCTCGGTATAGTCTGCAATGGCTTTCTCATATTCCCCAAGGCTGTAGTAAGCAAAGCCTCGTCCGCTGAATTCATCTGCAGTTTTCGGGCTGATTGTATCAATTGCAACGTTATAGCATAAGATATTTCCACAGTAATGAGTATATTCAGGATCGATTCTAATGGCTTCTTTATAATCTTCCACCGCTTTGTCGTGCTCGCCAAGATCATTATAGATGTCGCCGCGATGAATATAAAGAATACTGCTGTTAGGGTGAAGATGAATTTCTGTAGTCAGGCATAAAGGAGTGCTGCTCATTTGTGCCTCGCATATGGGCACATCTGATTTCCGTAAAGGACTTGCTGCAGTGTAATCCGCCGTAGCTTTATCATATTCGCCAATCTTTTCATAAGCGCCACCACGCGCCATGTAAGCAGAAGCATGGTTTGGATCAATACGAATGGCTTCAGTATAATCTGCGACGGCCTCCCTGTATTTCTCCAGTTTCAAGTAAATATTACCCCGATCATAGTAAACACTAAATTGACTTGGATCTATTTTTATGGATGCGGTGTAGTCTGCAATTGCTTTTTCATATTCTTTGGAATCGTAATAGGCCCGACCACGTCTGTAATATATTGTTGCATCATTAGGATTTAGACTAACAGCTGCAATGTAACATGAAATGTTATCGCATTTTTCAGCGTAATCAGGTTGAAGGCGGATAGCCTCTGTGTAATCCGCAATGGCTTTCTCATATTCGCTCCGGTTATAATAAACACTACCGCGAGCCGCATAGATAAAAGCAATTTTTGGATCAAGTTCAATCTCAGTCGTGAGATACAATAGATTATCAGATGTTATATGCCCAGGCAAAAACGAACGAATGGCATCCTTATAATCTGCGATAGCCTTGTCGGTTTTGCCAAGTTTTTCATAGACCTCGCCACGAGACATGTAAGCGTTGCCCAAAACACCCGGGGGTAATGGATCATCTGTTATGCGCAGTCTGTTAATATATCTTGTGTAATCATCAATAGCCTTCTCGTATTCGCCAATATTTTCATACGCAATACTTCGATAGGAATAAACAAAATAGTTCGTTGGGTCAATACGTATGACTGCGGAATAATCTATGATGGATTTTTCGTATTCTTTATTATTAAAATATAAGTATCCACGACGCTCATAGGCGGTAGGAATACGCGGATCCAAACGAATGGCTTCAGAGTAGTCGGTAATTGCTTCACTGTATTTGCCAAGCCCTTCATACGCATTGCCGCGATTTGCGTAATCTTGAATAGTGGACGGATGTAAATTATTTATAGCCGCAGTGTAACATGGTATATTGTTGCAATAACGCGCAGAATTCGGATCTAAAAGAATAATTTTTTCATAGTCAACCATAGCCTTCTCATATTCACCGAGGTTATTGTAAAAATCACCTCGCCCCTTGCGGGTCTCTGTATTAGACGGATCAATTCGGATGGATTCAGTGTAGTCGGCAAGCGCCTTCTCAGTTTCGCCTTTTGCCTCATAAACGCGACCACGATAATAATATGCTAAAGCGTACTGTGCGTCGATACGAATGGCATGATCGTAGTCTGCAATGGCGCGATCGTATTCTTCAAGGGAATAATAAGCGTCGCCACGATTGACGTAGGCTAAAGCATCGTTCGGATCAAGTTCGATTCTTGCGGTGAGGGTTTCGACATCCACGGCGATTTGCGCATCATAGCACAGTCCATAACAATCCCTAGGCGAATCCGACAAACGGTTGGCTGACAAACGGTTGGCTTGAGAATAATCTGCCATCGCCTTTTCATCTTCGCCGTTTTTCTCGTAAACTTTACCGCGGCTCATATAAGCGTGGAAGTCCTCAGGATTGCGGTTAATGATCGCAGTATAGTCAGCAATGGCATTCTCGTATTCGTCCAACAGGGTATAGACTTCACCGCGAGAATAATAAGCAGCTATGTTGTTTGGATCAATATGGATTATCTCTGAAAAATCTGCGACCGCTTCTTTATATTTGCCTAATTTCTTATATGCATTACCACGATATTCATAAGTTGTGGGATCATTAGGTTTTAGTACATTAATGACTGCGGCATAGCACGAGATAGTTTTACAACTCCATCCACTAGCATAATATGAATCCAAGCGAATGGCCTCGGTATAGTCCGCAACGGCTTTTTCGTTTTCGCCAAGGATGTTATAGATATCGCCACGTGCCATGTAAATAGGGGCGTATTTAGGATCAATGTGGATGGATTCAGTGTAATCTGCAACAGCTTTCTCATGTTCGCTATTTTTTTCATAGGCATCGCCGCGATACTCATAGGAAACAGCATCATTTGGGTTGAAATTATTGAAAACCGCGGTATAGCATAGATCTGTTTTGCAATTGTTCACAAAATACGATTCTAATCGGAAGGCTTCCGCGTAATCCTCGACGGATTTCTCGTTTTCGCCAATTTTTTCATAGAATTCGCCGCGACGATAATAGGCATATGCATATTCCGAGTTGGCATGAATAGCTTCTGTATAATCTGCCACAGCTTTTTCGTTTTCATCGGTTTCTTCATAGAATTCGCCTCGAGCCACGTATGCCTCGGCGGTATATTTTGAGTTGACTCGAATGGCTTCCGTGTAGTCCGCAATGGCTTTCTCGTACTCGCCATTTTCTTTATAGGCATAGCCACGTAGCAGGTAGGCGTAGGTAAACTCTGGGTCAAGGCGAATGGCTTCGCTAAAATCTATAATGGCTTGCTGCTTTTCGCTTTGATTAAGATAGGCAATTCCACGCTGGACTGTGATCGCGGGAGAATTCGAAAAAACCTTTAATAGCGTAGTATTCAGAGATATTCCAGATTCTCCGTAAAACCAATAGCGAAAGTCGGCATAAGGTATCAGCACAAAAAATGCAACCGAGAGAATTAGAATTGAAAGAAAAACCGCAGATTTCCCAATAAATCCGCGCCATTTTCGGAATGTAGACTTAGCTGAATTGGGAGGGGTAGTGTTAAGGACATCAGTCCATTCTCCCTGGCCTACCCCAAGAATTCCCATGACCTTTTGAATATCACCGGGAATAATCTTGTCCGACGAAAACGCCAGTCTGCAATTATCCTGACCATCCTGTATTTTCCCCTGCTTGATCTGCGCTAATCCCAATACCCAGTGGGCAATTAGCAAATCGGGCATCTCTTTCAAGGCTTTCCCTGCGAGTTGTTCCGCGCTTTCATATTCTTCAAGGAAAAGGTGGAGCAATGCCTGACGTTCCTTGGCACGGGTGACATTATTTGAGCGGTGATACAATCCCTGACTCGCCTTGAATAATTCCAACGCGTCGCGGAAGTTTTCCTCATCGGTTTCTATCTTCCCCAACATAAAGACCGGCGCGGGGTGGTCAGGGGCGATGCTTTGCGCCAGTATCGCCAGTTTGCGGGCAGGGCTGAATTCGCCATTTACCCGCAGTTGCTCGGCAAGTTCGAGATAGCGATCCATTACTATGTGCGAAGCGTTCGAGACAAACCTTTTCTCCTGAATTTCTCCCGCATAATTTTGGGCATCCCAATTATGGGTATTTCCATTTCCTTCGAACTGATTTTCATACGGGCGCAGTTCATCCCCACGCACAGGAATTGTGGTGTCCAGTAGGAAATCCAAATCTTTTTTGGTTCTACGTAAACCCCAATTCCTCAAAACATTCACGGTTGTATAAAATGCAAAAGGAATTAACAAAGCCCAAAGGGGCGACAAGCAAAGCAGCTGATAGCCCCGGCTGTCTGGCAGCGTTTCAAAAAAGTCAATCTGAATATCTCCGGGAACAAAGCGCAACAGCGCATAGATCAAGAGATACAGTAGCAAAATTCCGGCAATTGAAATCAACGCCCACCCTTTGCGCCGCTGTTTTGCATTCCGATACCAGTTGAACATCGGCGACATATCAAACCAATTTTGCAGTTTCGCGATCAATCCCAAAGCAGAAAGCATTCCCTTGCCCAACGCCATTTCGGCAGCCAGTTGGGCGATCAATTCAGGTCGCAGGGAAATATTATGAGACTGCATAAAATCTATGGCAGCATAAACAGGCTTTATACGCGGATTTGAAGCGGCAAGTTCCTCATAACGCTTGCGCCACGTGTGCTTAAGCGAACCTTCGAATGTTTTGATCTCATTTGGCGTGATGGTTGTGATTTTCTGGCTGAGCCAGCCACGAAACGCCAGCGCTAGATTCAAAAACGTCCCGTTATTTTTCTCTGCAAGCGTCTTCGCCAGTTCCGGTTCAATGGCGATTCCGGATGTCTTTGACAATTCGGTGATGACTTCCAACGCTTTTTCCGTAGAAAGCGGATTCAATTGAATGAGTTCGAATTTATTCCACGGAGTTTGCGCCGGGTCAAATTTCAACTTCTCCCAAAATTCTTCCTCCTGCCGTGCGGTGGCAACCACGCTTATTTCTCCCCGATTATGGCAGATCTCCTGAAAAAATTTCAGGGTCTCGTCCAGTCTTTTAAGGGAAGCGGCATTGCCGAGATAGCGGTCAATGTCGTCAAAAAAGATAACCAGATTGCGCAGCGGCAGGTTCTCCGGGATTTTAAAGGGCGGGTATAAACCTACGTGACTCCTGACCACCAATACTGTCGGACCCGAATACCACCAGCGCCGCAGCATTTCGCACGCTTCGCGCGTCTTGCCTGTTTTGCTCCCGCCGCGAATCAAGACCATACCCCTGCCCTGCAAGGCTGCATCCGCTTCGGAGGAAATTTGCGGCAGATATTTTATGTCACGATCTGGAAGCAAAGGCGTCTTCGGGTCTGGAAACAGATAGGCGAGCAATTTATCGAAATCTTGATAGACGTAAAAAGGAAATTCCTCGACGTTCGTTTTCGCCGCCCGCGAACCGAACAGGTCGCGCATATTTACCCCTGTCAACTCAACAATAGAACTCAGCACCGCAATGAAACTGATGACCCACTGCCCAAACTGAAATAGAACTCTGGTAATGTCTGTGCCTTGTTGTTCCTGTGGAATTTGCGGCTCTTGCTGACCTTCCGGTAAATCCTGCGCATCCTGCCCGTCCAGCGGCTGCGCTTGAGTAATCTCCTGTGGCTTGGGCTGTGCACTGACTTCTGGCTGCGTAAATAGGGATACCAATAAACCAATGACGACAGCCACGATGACAACAATCGCCAAAATCCGCCTGCGTCGGCGATACAAAGGCTCGATCAGTTGAGATGATCCTTGATCAGCGCTCAGTTCCATAAGTCCTCGCTATTTCATGCCTGGGCTATTCAATTTACGCGCGGCGCTTTGGAAATCATTCCTGCTTGCGCCGTGATTTAATTATACCCAATGTCAGGCAAGCCTGATTCCTGATCTACGTATCTGAGCGCTCAGAGTATCCCTTTTATTCCTCCTACAGAATACCTACGGAATTCCCGCTATTATTTTGCATGCCTGGTTTGTTAACCGCCAACTTTTTCAAATCTCCAAAAAGATTCTTGGGCAGGAGAAAAGTTTCGTAACTAATATCCCGCCGGCAACCTGCCGACCCAATCTTCCCCGATGCGGATCTCGATATCGGCCGTCGCATCCGGGTCAGGCTTGATGATGATTTGATTACTACCAGTGATCCCAAAAGTATCGGTCAAATACCGCAAGGCATACAGCTTTGGGGAATACAAGATCAGCACAGTCTGTTCAGACCATCCGGTGGGGATACCATAATCCATCACCTGCATTCCCTGTGCCATCAGGAAATTGGCAGTACGTCTGTCCAAATCCGCTGTGTAGGTATTATTCGTAATCCGTATCCGCGCCGCATCCGCCGGCATCAATGTTGTTGCGTCACCCTGCGCAAGTGGGCTGAGTGGTCCGCCGGGAATAAAGATCTCATCGCGCAGGATGCGGATCATATCTGGGATGGGTCTCAAGACACTGGCAGGAACTCCATTGAGTGTGACATTTGCAAAGACAGCCATGTTGTTATCGATGACGCCCTGCTTGATGCTTTCAATCGGAATGTCTTTTGCGAGCACCGCCAGTTTCAAAGCATCCTCGAAGGACATGTTGGTATGGATGCCAGCTGAGAAGGTTTGATAAATCTCCGGAGCCTGCGCCAATAATTCTGGAAAGTAAATCGGATCGAACACCTTGTCCCTGATCGCCATGATGACTTGTTGTTGGCGCTTTGCACGACCCACATCTCCACCACTGCATCCTTGAGACTCATGACGACAACGTGCATACGCAAGAGCACGTTTACCAGTTAGATGGCGAAAGTCGCCAGGGGTAAGCACAAAATGATCCTGCCCAGTACCTGCCGGGTCCAATACCATTTTTTCATCAACATAAACGTCTATGCCGCCGATCATGTTGATGAAAGACACAAAGGTGCCAAAATCCACCTGAACATAATAATGAACCGGCACACCGATAAATTGGGAGACGGTTTCCATTGCCAGACCTGGTCCGCCACCAGGTAGTTTGGCTCCCTCTCCAAGAGTCCAGGCTGTATTGATGCGGCTGTAACCAAAGCCTGGAATATTGACCCACATATCACGTGGGATGGATAGCATGCCTGCTGTTTTGGTGACAGGGTCGATGGTCAATAACATGATCGTATCAGTGCAGGCCGGGCAATCGTCACCGCTGATGTCGCCGCCACGCAGACCAAAGAAAACAATATTGATACGGCTTCCGCCATCCCATTGAGGCATCTCAATCTGCGGCGCTTCCACATCGGATGGAATATCTGTAATGGGCGCACCGTCAATGTTGAGATCAGGGATGGCAGATTGACCTTCCAGATTTCCGCCACAATAAGAAGGCGGTGTACCAGGGAGGGCAGTCAATTGCCAGCAGGCTGTCAGGCGACGCACAAAGAAAAAAAAGCAGACTGCCAGCACCAACGCGACACCCCAAAAAATAATTTGCCCTACCGAAAACTTTTGGTGATTTGGGTATCTGATGTTCTTAGGGTTCAATGTATAAAGATCCATTTTGGCTTTTGATGATCGTCACGGAGAGTCGCTCGACAGATGATCAGGCATTTTTCTACATCAGCCCCGCGCCCATGAACGGCGCAATGATTGCCAGCACCAATCCCAGCACAGCCATCACACCGAACAAGCCGGCCCGCTGACGCACTAACGCAGCTCTTGCCTCGGTTGTCTCCACAACGGAACGATGGACGGACTCCTGCAAGCCTTGCACACTGGATAACACTGGACGATTATTGGCGAAGAAATCATAGATGTCGCGCAGAAAGAGATTGGCTTCCACATCCGCAGGATCCGGAAGGTGAGCGCGCGTGACTTCCACGGCTTTCGTAAAATCCTCCACCTCCATGCGTGCCACCAGCAGCCCCAATAGATTGCAGAACGGTCCACCGACAGTGGATGCGCGTCGTAATGCCTCTTGCACACCCACGCCCGAGGACAACAGCGAACTCAGGACAGATAGACCGATCAACATATTGTTGCGCAATGACTCGGCGCGTTTCTTCGCTAGAGTCTTCATACGCACATACGGACGGCGCAAGCCCAGGAAGATAAAGATCAGCGCAATGACGGGCGCGGCTGCAATGATGTTCATAGCTGCCAATGCGCCGGCAAGCATTCCACCCACTGCAAGGAAAATCGAAAAGTCGCGGATGGCCACCGCATAAAATTCACCGGGCGTATCGTATGGATAGCCGGCGCGCCTCAGGAGGCTGACCACATCCGCCATGTTCTTTGCCTGATCCGGATCAAAGCGTCCGGGCAAAATGGCAACGAGCAATGCCTCCCAGGTGGAACGCCTCTTGGTTGAGGTGGGTGATTGGAAGTTCATCAGGCGATTGGATCCAAACATGCTGAACGCAGTTTGGAAAACGGACATTAGTTCAAAAGCCAGCACGCTCAAGCTGAGTGCGCCGAGGAAAGCGAAAAAAGTCATAGGGTATCTCCTTCAGGAATGTCGAAGCGGAAGTCTAATAACTTTTGCAATGGGGCTTCGCCCAACTGTCGCCCACGAAAACATTTGCTATATAGTGCCCGACGCAGGGCGGTCATATGTTGTTCGTTACGGGTGATGTCATGTGGTGGACGCGGCTCGGCATGGCTCAAAGCGCCGCTGCCGGATTCCCATGTTGCTCCCCCAAATTCAGGCGGCCAGAGGGGAAAGGCGTATGGATCCCATTCAGGCAAATGATTATTTTTCATGGCCCGGTGCCATTGCCAGAAAGCTTCAAAGCGCGGTCCCCACAATCCCCAGACCAGGTTAAGCTGTAATGGTTCGCTCCTGAGAAGATCAAGAGTCTCCGTGCAATGATGGCAGATCGGAATGGCATTCTCCGGTCGCTGATAGCGCCACACAATTTCCACGGGTGCGTCCGGGGGTGGATTCAAAATTGGTCGCCATGAACCTGGCTTACCGCAACGCATACAGGCATTGGGAAATTCATGACGCCAGGGAATGCCGGCTACAGATGCCGCCACCAATTCATCAAGGTAGGGTTCCTCCACACTCAACACCGAATACGAAAGTTTCACCGCGCCATCCGGCAGGTTCCAGACACGCGAGAAGTCCAGGAGAAAACCTGCCGAACTTACGATCTGTCCGCGTTCCCAGGTTTCAAATTTCCTGCGCTGAATTTCAGACTTGACTTCACCTTGATGCGCCTCGCGGATGCGGCGGATGTCGGCCACTGCTTCCGCAAGTAATGCGAATAACAAACTGTCCATGCGGATGCTAGCATCCAGCGCACCACTCTGAGGCAGCTCGGGTGACAGAGAGAGGATGGTCTTTATAAAAGGGCGGTAGTCTACCTCTGGAGCGGTCTCGATCACGTATCGGCACTCTGGCAGTTTCGCAAATTTCCAGGGACGGATCACCTGATCAAACAGGACTTCTCCATCCGCGCTCAAGGCGGCGATTCGTAGTGGCGGACAGAAGAAGGTGTGAAAGAGGCGTTTTGAATCATTGGGATACACAAAGGCCAGAATGTTTTCATTCATGTTGTTGAAAAATATTGCGCCGGTCGCGCGTTGTTCGGATGTAATCAGGAAATGTAATTGCATGTTATTCACTTACTCCTTCACCAAAGAGGATTTCGCGCACGGCTGGCAGGAGGGGGTTGTTGGAACCCATCGCTTTTTTCCAAGCGTGTGCAAGGGGATGATTTATTTGCGTGGGAATTTCGTAAGCCCGCGTAGGGGTGGTGTCGATCAACATCAAAAGTTCTGTGGGCGGCAGGTCGGCCAGTTGTCGGAAGACTCCGCGCGCTTCGCGCAGGGAATGTTCCCGTAGCCGGCTGATGGCGTAGCCGAGTGGGTCTGCTAAATTTCCGCTTTGCGGGCTGGCAACATACAGCACCCACGAAACGAAGGCATGCACGGAAGCCTGGACTTCCAGGAGTTCGCGTTGGACTTTGGGATGCACGTCATTCTGTTGAAGCAAGGTTTCGAGTTCCCAAAAATCAGGCGCCACCCCCGCCGAATTTTCTGCGTGTTGGGTGGTGGAAGTGTTATTTTTATTTGTGTTTAATGGGTGTTTTAAAGAGTTTAAAGCAGTGCCATTTGCGTCCACCATATTGCTGCCATTTGCGTCCACTAATGCTTCCATTTGCGTCTGGCTATTACTGCCATCTGCGTCCACTCTATTACTGCCATTCGCGTCCACCTTATTACTTCCATTTGCGTCCAGCGGTTCATCCAGGAGCACCCGAAAGGTACGTGACATACTCTCAACACGCAGGTCGAGATAGGTCTTGGAATCAGAAGGCTCCACTTCAACCAGGAAACGAGATAGGTCACCGCCGCGCTGTTGTGATTTCCATTGTTGATTGAACCAGGCTTGCACGGTTTTGTAACGATTGGAGCCAACGAGTCCCCCCATCTCCTGATAGCCCCCTTTGAAGGTCACCACTTCACGCCGTTCACCGGTGCGGGAATTTAGGTACGCCATATCGCGCGCGACCGTCACAAGCCAGGCTTGTGCGGGAGTCAGGTTGAAGCGCTTGATCGTTTCCGTGATGAAGTAATGCGTGATGTGAATATCACCCAGCACATTGATAATCCTGCGATGCAGCTCCTGTGCCAGATGGTCTACCTGAGGATCCAACACTCCACCAGTTTCAAAACGCGCTATGTCCATCACGGTATCAAAGGGAATATTTGGATTTGCCGACTCGCTGGGAATGAGTAACTCCATGACATCCTCAGTGTCCAGCAGTTCCTGCAAGGCATTCAGGATGGATATGCCTTGATCCAACAAAGCCCTTATTCGCGAATAAATCGTAGTGGCATCTGCGCGAGTCAGACGCGGAGTCATGCAGACCTGATAGCGGATCGGGATGCGATGGGGGCGTCCATCCCGTCCTCGCCGGTATTTACGTTCATGGGCTGGGTCTATGCGCTGCACCAATCCATTGAGTTCGGATTGGATGCCCCTATGTCGCAGCGATCTCCAGAAGGCGCCAAAACTCAACCCGCTGAATCGCAAGACATCGCCGCTGTGTAATGCCATGCCAGATTCTTTTCCACTCGCGTGTACTCTCCAGGCAGCCTGGTGAAAACCGATATACAACCAGGTGGCCTTTGGTCCGATCTCCATCCCCAGCCGGCGCAGATAACCTTTCACGACAACTTGTTTATGAGGTTGGACGATCTTGTCATAGTCCAGCCATTGCACGGGTTCAATGGCAACTTCCTGTTCGTCATCTTCTTTTTCATCTTCATTGCCGTCAGGTTCCATTTCTTCATTTGGAGAATCTCGGACAACAAATTGAACGGATACGGATTGATGCAAAATACCGATTAGCAATCGTTGCACGGTACTGGCAAGGCGCGACTCCAACCAGTCACGCGCATATGCATTGCGTGTCGCAACTATCATCACGCCCATCTCAAGCGACAACACTTCTGTATCCCGTACCCATGTATCGAAGGAGGCACGCGGCATTTCCATCTGGAGCAAACCCAGCACGGATTGCCAAGCTTCGGTTGGATTCATAGTCTCAACTCCGAAAACGAAATCAGGCTATTTACAGCCATAGGTCTCACAGTCCCCATAGCATTCATTTTTTTCGTTACAGCCTTTCCTGTGCGTTCAACGTAGGCGGGAACGTGGGCGGAAGCGCAGGCGGGAGGTAGACAGCACGTAGGCGGCACGTAGACAATGCCGCCTACGTTGAATTCATTCCTTTGGTTGACATTTATGTTTTGTGTGAAATTCATTTCGTGCCATCCAAAGCCAATGTGAAGGTCCCAGCTTTTTGGACTGGTTCAAGATTTAACAGACCGTTGTCGTATGCCCTCAAACCAAAACGTAGCAAGGCGGTAATCAATTCCCCAATGGGCACATTCAATCCGTCTTCGGACGCCAGAGCCGCAAGTTCTTTTTTGAGTTCGGGTGGAAAGCCGCGCCAGGTGGTGATGACCCGCCATAATGACTCGGGCTGTTTTTGTTTCGATAATTTTGCAGGTCGGTCGTATGAACGCGCTGAATCAGAAGATGGAAATAATGTCATTCGCATTCGCAGAGGATTGGGTCTTGGATGAAGATCAACATCACCCTGCTCGTAACCCCGCAGGGCATATTCAATCACCGCACGTGCGACTTCTCCCGATGGCACAAGCAGATCGCCGGCAATCGACTTAACCTTCAGGGATAGTTTAGGGTCCACACCGCGATAGACTACCTTGTGACTTTGGTGTTCCTTTTCCCACTGACGATTGCGTATGCGAGGTTCAGCCACGCGCAGAGAATCATAAATGCTTGGTGGATGGACTGCGACTGGAGCTGATTCAGAAGTTTCAAAGGGATTACGTCTCTTGCTCATGGTGGTCTCCTAAAACTTCATCACCAGCTGGGTCAACGCTTGATATTCTTTTGCAGCCCGACACAATGGATCAACTTCAAAAATCGTCTGCCCTTCTGCGGCACATTCCCGTAATAGCGTAGCGCGATGGATTGGCGGCAGTACACTGGCGTCAAATCGCTCGCGCAGGGCATCCATTGTGGCTTTGCTTTCACGGGTTTGTTCATCGTAGAAAGTCGGCAGGATTCCCAATAGATTGCCCCGCCAGTTTTTCTTTTCCTGCAGGATGCTCATCATGAGCAAAACTTTTGAGACGCCATCAGCAGACAGAAACTCGGTGGCAGTGGGAACGATCACAAGGTCCGAAGCCCAAACTGCACGTTCCTGAATACCGCCTACACTGGGTGCAGTGTCAAAGATGATGTAATGCAGACCTTCTTTGAAAAATCGATTAATCGAATGTCGAATGGCGGATATGGGTTTATCCTGCGCGTTGAGCACGGTTTGCGCAGCCATTGTCTGTTGGTCGCCAGGCAGGAGATACAAACCCTCTCTTCCGGAAAAGCGTACCCATGACTGAACGAAGGTGGTCTCCTGTGGGGTCATGCCCATTGTGAGCAGATAAAATACGCCGGGCTCCGGGCTGCGGCCCAGTGCAGTCGCTGATTGTCCCTGTGGATCGAGGTCGATCAATAAGACCCGTCTTCCTTTTTGAGAGAGACCATGAGCGAGGGAAACGGCAGTGGTGGTTTTTCCCACCCCGCCCTTTTGATTTGCGATACAAATTACTTTTGTGGACATTTCATTTCCTTGCTGAGAAGCCTGGTTCTGGCATCGCTAACACAGTCGTTTCCACAGTAAAACAACTGCCATCCCTATGAGGATGGGAGCGCAGAACAGAATCAGTCCGATCAATATCCCTTCAAACATGGGCTAGCCTTGCTTGTTTTCCGGGAGGAAAGCCACATCTATACTGGGGGGTAGCGTGGGGTTCCTTGTAACTTTGCTTTCATCGGAACGCGAAGAGGTTTCAGCCGGTTTGGTTTTCTCCCGAGGCCAGCTCAAAATCAAGCGGTATGCCTTTGCAAGCAGCTTGCGTTGTTCCAGGGTGTATTCCTTGATTTCAGGAGGCGCATTGTTCATCATGTTTTTCCTCCTGATTTTCCGCATCCGTTTCCAACAAACCAAGCCTCTCCAATTCTTTGCGAATGATCAGGGCCGCCTGAGCCTTGGGCGCGCGGTATTCCTTCGTCGCCAATTCGTACAGCGCACTGCGTTCCTGTTCCCGCAGATAAACAATTACTTTTGCCATAGTCTCCTTTCCGCGGCATGGAATAAAAAAGAGCCGCGCATCGGCGGCTCTTTTAACATCTGGGTCTATGGTAATTGTATGGTTTAGACTACGACTATTCTACGAGATTGTTGCAGGCAAAAAACGATACAGATTATTCTGAACTGCATCATTTTCTTTTGGATTGTGCATGCTTATATTTTTTCAATTCCTTGAGAAACTTATTGCGCCATCCATAGAAGGTTTGGTTGGGAACCAGCGGCATCCCGGTTTCGGGTGCCGTGCCAAAACGCTCCTCCAGGAATTGCTGCAAAGTGACGGATGTGCCATGCGACTGCATGATTATCCAGTCGCGCACAGCCCGAAATTGGGTATCGTCCGGATGCAGGCTTTTCTTTCCGCCCCGCCTGCGTTGTCCGGTAATGACCAGTAATTCCTCAATGTCGGTCATCGTAATTCCGGGTGGTATTTCATCCGATGGCGCTTCGGCTGGTTGAGATGCTGGAATTTCTTCAAGCTTGTGTCCCCACAGCTTTAGAAAAAGTTCAAGCCTGCCGCCTGTCAGGGGCTTCCTTTTGAAAATCAGGAAACGCCTGCAAACGGCCCATTCGAGTACGCCGCCAAGTCCCATCCCCACCAGAATTAGAAACAAAATTCCAATGGTCACTCCGGCGACAATGACAATAGCCAATTCATTACCGAAGGAGGATTCCACAATATGGTGCAGACGGTCCAGCACTGAGTAAATGATCACCCCCAGACAAATGATGAGTATTACAAGGAGCAGTTTTCTTTTGGGAAAGCTAGAACCGCCCCGCACGGGAAGCTCTTGATTCATAAGGCGTCTATTTTACCCGAAATTTTTTTAAAAAAACTCGTAGTCCAACTCATAGGCATACGATAAAGAAACCATAGTGCCGCAGGTTAAAAGGAATGCGGCACCTTAAAAACAGAATAGCGCCAGATAACATGGCACGGTTATAATTGGCATGGAGATCACATGGAAGACTGGTTGACCACCTACGAAGCGGCGCGTATCAGCAGCTACGAATTGGATTACATTCGTAAGTTGATTCGCGCCCAAAAAATCACAGGACGCAAGTGGGGGCAGTCCTGGCAGGTCAGCCGGCAATCCCTATTGAAGTTTATGGAAGACCGCGAGACGCAAGGGGAGAAGCGCGGACGAAAACCAATTCACCGTAACAAAGAGCAATAGTGCAAAGCTTTGGGGGTTGATATTTAGAATGTATGTGCTATAATTTCATTGCTGGCAATGAAATAGCTAATGAAAGAAACGGGTCGTGCATGTGCGCTAACACAGGCACGACCCTAACCCAACCCACCGATCAGAGCGGAGGGAAAAGGGCTGAATTTATTATACAGCCCCTTTGAAACGCCCTGGTGGGATTCCATTAGGGCGTTGTGTTTTCCTCCGGGGAAAGATAGCGCCAAAATTGATAGGAGAATCATATGCTTCAAACACTAGGAAACCAACCGCTTCAAATCGTTAACGCGCTAACAGATATTAGAGAGGAATGGCAGACAGCAGCCAGAGGCGCAAGTTTGTTGGAGGTCGAGAGCAATCTTGGGCTGCTACTTGTGGATATCCTTAATCACCTGAATCTGCCAATTGATCTTCAAGTCACAGTGCTGGGCAATGATTTGTTTCAGGAAATGAAAGATCTTCTGAAAAATCCTTCTCGAAACTAGCATAAATCCAATAGGGGCTGGACTCGGGATAGCCCCACCAATAAAACATTCAACCGAAGGACAATGACATATGATGAAAAGAGCAATTCTTTACGCACGTGTTTCAAAAGATGATACTCAGAACGATTCCCGCAACTTACAGGGACAGTTAGATATGTGCCGTGACTATGCGGCTGCGCATGGTTATCGCATAGTGGCGGAACTTGCGGAGGATGATCGTGGTGCAAGTGGTGCGTTATTTGATCTGCCTCAATTAAGCCAGGCCATCGCAATGGCACGCAACGGTGAGTACGACATTTTGATTACACGTGAACTCGACCGGTTTGCACGCAAACTGTCCAAGCAATTAATTGTAGAAGAGGAACTTCGCAGACATGGTGTAACAATCGAATATGTGCTAGGCGAGTATCCTGATACTCCTGAGGGTAACCTGATGAAAAATGTTCGGGCTACAGTTGCAGAGTATGAGCGCGAAAAAATCAAGGAACGTATGAATCGTGGCCGTATCCAAAAAGTCAAAGCAGGAAGCGTGATGACTCATGGACGCGCACCTTATGGGTATCGTCTTAGGGAGGTAAGAAGCATTTGGGCATTGGAAATTTATGAGCCCGAAGCGGGAATCGTGCGTCAGGTATTCACATGGTATACGGAGGAGAAAATTGGGATTATTGGGGTCGTCCGAAGACTGAACGACTTGAAGGTTCCTACATACCTGGATACTTACCAGACAGACACGGAAAAAAGTGGAGTGCCAAAGGAGGGTGGTAGAAAAATTCGTGGATGGGGTGAATGGAGTCGCGCTACAGTACATCATATTCTTACCAACCGAACTTATATGGGTATATGGGAGTATGGAAAGAGAAAACAATCCGGCACAAAAAGAATTCACGGTGATTCTATAGCTACAGTCGATGTTCCTGCAATCATCTCGGAGGAAACTTGGGATGCCACAAAAGCAAAACTCAAATACAACCGCGAAAACTCAAAACGAAACCAAAAGCACAAGTACCTGCTTGGCAAACGCGTTAAATGCGGGGATTGTAGTAGCAAGATGGGCGCGACCCCAAACTACACAGGGAAGCGAATATATTTTTATTACCATTGCCAGGCGAAACGTAACTTCGCGAAGGACTGCAACAACACGGTCACGTACTCAGCACAAAGCTTGGATGCGGATGTGTGGAATTGGGTATATTCCTTGATGACTGATCCGCGCCAACTGGAAATCGGTCTTCAAGAGTATCAAATGAGGCGCGAAGAAGATATTGTTCCTCTTAGGGAAAGGGCCGATATAATTTCCCAGCTTATTGATAATAATCAGGAGCAATTAAACCGTCTCGTAGATTTATATCTTTCAGGACAGTTTGACAAGGAAATCCTATGGGAGCGGAAAAATCGATTGGAAACAACCATTGCGGGTTTGGAAGCTGAGCAGAAAAGCATTATTAATGAGTTGGAAGGTCGAACATTAACTGAGGAGCAGGTCCTGAGTATTATCGAATTCGCTCGGGAAATTGCCCCGAGAATGGATACTGACAACTTCGATAAGAAACGGGAGTTGATAGAGCTTCTTGATGTTACAGCAGAATTAAATGTTGAGAACGGAGAGAAAATTGCAATTGTTCGATGCTTTTTGGGCGAAAAAGTTTTACGTGTTGCGTCTAAGAAAAGTGGAATTCTGGAAACCCATGCAATAAAATGACCGCCGTCCCGTTTTCAGGTCCGTCGGTCATGACATGCAGGTTGATGGCATTGGTTTGTATGAATTGGCTTTGCATTCTGCGAGTATAACGGAAAAACTTATCTGTTCCCAAAAGCCTTTGGCGGAAGTGACATCAAATAGGTGTAAACCGCTTTCAATTCATCATCGCTCATGTGGCGGTAGGATGTCCACGGCATGTAACTGGGATTGATCTTCCTGCCGTGATTTTCACCCGTGCGCATGATCGTAATAAATCCATCCTCGCCCCAGCCTGGCAGGCGGCTACCCAAGCCTGAGGTTAGGTTGGGAGCGGCGGGCCATTCATCAGGAAAACCAGTGATCTTGCCGCCTGAATAGGTTGGTCCGTGACAGACCATGCAGGACTGCGAAAGATACGCGCCATATTCGGCTGTGACACCAGGTTCGGGCGCGGGCGGAGGCGTCTGGTCGTGCGGGATCAACTCGGCCGGCAGGAAGGAAATTGTCTTTGCCACGTTCATCACAATGAAGCCTGCGGTGGATAATTTGCTGGGCGCTATTTCATTATCCACAGGGGGCATACTTTTGATATATGCCAGCACATTGCCAAGGTCTTTGTCGCTCAAAAAATAAAACTCGGTGGATGGCATGAAAAGCAGCGGGGTTCCATCTTCACGGATGCCGTGCTTGATGGCGCGGATCAAATCCTCGTCTGTGAGTTGATTGCCCTTGCCGCCTTTTCCGCTGGTGAGATTGGGGGTGATGACCTGCCCGATGGCGGGATTGTCCAGATAGACCAGTCCTTGCAAATCCTCGCCATGACAGGCTTCACATCCGCGGTACTGGAAGATGCGTTTGCCTTCGGCGAGAGATTCGGCGTCAGTGGGAATTGAGACCATCGTCACAGGTACATCGTATTTTTTATTCAGCCGTGCCTGTCCCATACCGTACAGAACCGCCAGCGCAACGATGAGCAAACCAATGAGACTGCCAAATCCAATCCCCAACCACCTTAGAATTTTTTTCATCTTCTTTATCCTTTTATATGAAGTTTCAACGCGCCGCCTTCCAAAATTTCCACATGTAGAGTCTTCAAAGGCTTCTGCGCAGGACCTGCCAGCACGTTCCCATCTTCATCAAAACGCGAGCTATGACATGGACAATCAAATCCAGTGGCGCTTTCAGCCACAGTACAGCCGAGATGAGTGCAGACCAAACTGTGCGCGATAATTTCACCATCTCTGTTGTAAATCACGGCTGGAATATCATTACGGAAGGTGCGCGAGCCGACTGGAAAATTGGTGATATCACCCAAATCAAATTCAACAGGCGCTTCGGGTGGATAATAACTGAAGTAGCGAATCAAGCCGCCAAGTCCAATCAATCCGCTCAGACCGAAGAGCGCGTTGGTGGATAATTTTAGAAAGTCACGACGGGAGAGGTTTTTCATGGTTTTTATGTTTTTTGAATTTGAGTTGCATGTTACGTGTAGCGTGTTGCGTGAAAACAGAACACGCTACACGCTGCTTAGACTTTCAATTTGGAATGGCTCCCAAAACAGTTAACATAAGGATGATAGCCATAATCAAAACCGCAATCACCTGTGCGATTCGATTTCCACGCGGGAACCAGTTGCCGAGTTCTTCACTTTTGGCGTTGGGCAGGATGTAGGGCATCGAACCAAGCACAAACACCACTACTATGGGAATCAAAATTCCCATCACGAACGGGTCTCCGAACTTGAGCAGGTACTGAATCCACAGAAAGAACCAGGGTGCCTGAGAATCACCGCCCATTGTATTGAACGCGGTAATGGGCTGTTTAATTGGCGCGGGAATCAACAGGGAAAACAGAATCAGGATCACGGCGGCGACCGTCATTGCCAGCGCTTCGCGACGAACCAAATCAAAGCGCGAGATGCGTTCATGCTCTTTGCGCTGAGTCGGCGGCGGGACGGCAATCCCACCATCGCGACGGACTCGAAAGGCATGCCAGACTATCAGGATAACCGCACCAAGCGTCAGCCCGAAAATGTGCCATGCATAAAAGCGGATGAGAGTGGAGTCGCCAGGTTCGCTTCCTCCAATCACAAATTGATATAAACCTTCGCCGATGAATGGGACGGTCTTCAACATATTTGCACCGACCACCAGCGCCCAGTGAATGCCCTCGTCCCAGCGCAGGACATAGCCCGTAAAATCAAGCAGGAGGATAAATGCCAGCAGAGCCACGCCAAGCACATGGTTGAATTTTCGCGGCGCGGCGTATGCGCCTGTGAGCGTGACACGCAGCAGGTGGATGCTCATCACGATGACGAGGAATTGCGCCGACCAAAAATGCAGGTTGCGGATGAGACTTCCAAACGGCACAAGGTTGGTGATGGTTTGAACGGAGATCGCCGCTCCCTTGGGCGTGGGAACGTAGTAATACATTTCCAGCAGACCCGTGACTAGTAAAATGAACGAGAGAAAGACTGCCGCTCCGCCCGCACCCAACGTGTATCGAAAACGCGATTGCACCTCAGGGATGGTCGGCGGATGCAGGTGATGGAAGAAGTTTGGCTTGCCCGATGGGGGATTAAGTTTGGAGTAGGTGTTCACGCCGACTGCCGCAAGAATTAGCGCCCCGATCAAAATCAACCCGCCTGGGGTTTGGCTTTCGGGCGGCGTGACCTTGTGATGAACCGAAATCGCCGCGCCGCTGGTTTCATCCAAAGTGAAGCCCTTTGCCTCGCGGTCATTCATTCGCAAAATATACGCGGTCAGAGACCAGGCTTCTTGTGAGGTCAACGAGCCTGCCCGCCCAAATGGCATGTTTTCATGGATGTGGCGATAAAGTTCAAAGGAGTTTGAAAAGCGAGCCAATGCGCCCGCTCCCGCCAATGCGGGGATTCCCGTCTGCGGAATCACAAAACTGTTGGCGGGCGCATCGCTGGCATGACAACCTGAGTCCCAACAATTCTTTTCTTCGGGCGGAAATGAATTTTTCCAGTCTTCGGTCAAGCCCTGACCTTTGTCACCGTGACAGGACATACACATGCCCCAATAGATCTGCCCACCCGTATCCGCTTGTGCAGGCGGATATACCGTCGGTGGTTGAGTCAGGCGGCTGGAATCAAATGTGGGTGTGATCGAAATTGCGGGAGTGGATGTGGGTTGTTGTAAAGCAGTGGAAGTCCCCGTAAAGTTGGAAGCCAGAAATGCAAACGTCAGAATACCTGTGGCGATGAAGAAAATAGTGCGGCGCATAATATTGGATTATACATCTGCGAAGATGCGCCGCGCCAGATTGCCACCGTAGTCACGACTTTAGTCGTGGTTTGTGGGCTAAAAGCGACTAAAGTCGCTACTACGTTTAATACAACGGTATTCTCGCGCCGTTGACCTTACTTGCTTCGTCGGAAAACAAATAGTCCATGGCTGAGACAATCTCTGCGGGTGTGGTTCCCTTACCCTCGCCTTTGGTGTCAATGGATTTGACATGGATCACATTTGCCGTCAATCCACTATCTTTGTATTCTTCGGCGAGAGTCAACACGAGACTTTCCTGCGCGGATTTTGCGGCGGCATACAATCCCATTTTTGCAGATGGCTTGACCGTGACAGGCATCGAGACGATCATCACGCGTCCCCACTTGCTGGCGGCGATGTACGGGACAAAGGCTTGAAGCAAATGAAACGTTGTCCACGCATGTTGATTGAGCATGGATTCAAAATCGGCTGCGTTGGCTTCAGGAATTGCCCTGCCGCCCGTCCAGCCGCCGACAAGGTGGATCAAGGCGTGGACACTCCCGAATTTGGAATGAACAGCTTTGGCTGAGTCGCGCGCTACCTGCCCGTCGAGCAGGTCAATGGCTTGGGTGTAGAGTCGCTCGCTGGGTAGATTCAAGTCACGGGCAAGGGAATCCAATTTGTTTTGGTCTTTGGCAAGCAACGCAATATTATGTCCGCGCTCAGCGAAAGTTTTCGCAACCAAATTTCCAAGAACGCCCGTTGCGCCCGTAATAACAATTGTTTTAGTCATGCATCGCCTTGACCTGGCTTTCGTCCATGCCTTCGATGATCGGCTGATCGCTTTGTTCGGGCAGATGTTCCTTGCCGTGGAAATCAATCATGTGACCAGACTTGGCGGCTTTGGTTTCAAGATAAAAAATATTGTGTTCGTTGGGCGGCAAAATATGCGGCATACGTTCATTGATCTTGACGCCGTATTGTTCAAGCTGGGCGATCTTCTTCGGATTATTCGTCATCAGGCGGATGGACTGCACTTGAAGCGCGTGAAGCATGTGCGCGGCAACGGCGTAATCGCGTTCATCGTCGCGGAAGCCAAGCGCAATATTCGCCTCCACCGTATCCAGCCCTTTGTCTTGCAAACTGTACGCGCGGATTTTGTTGGTCAACCCAATGCCGCGTCCTTCCTGGCGCAGGTATAAGACAATGCCCTTGTCCATCTCGCCGATCTTCTTCAAGGCAGCTTCGAGTTGATCGCGGCAGTCACAACGCAGTGATCCGATCACATCGCCCGTCAGACATTCGGAGTGCAGGCGCACTGGCACGTCATCCGCGCCGAACACCTCACCCTTGATGATGGCAACGTGTTCCTTGCCGTCCTGATTATTTGAAAATGCGACGATATGAAAATCGCCAAAACGTGAAGGCAGTTCGGCAATCGCCTCAATATGCACGCAGACGAACTTCCTGTTCATGCCTTCGCATCCGTTACAGGAAGTTTCCTGCAAGATAAGTTTGATTTGTTCGTGTGTAGATGTGGTCATCGTTTCCTCCGTAGGGGCATATTTGAAACATGCCCCTACAATTTGTATCGTAATAAAATTCCGCCGTCTTCGTGCGGTTCAATGGTTTGCAATTTCAATGCAATGGCATCGCTTCGCATGAGCCCGAGTCCATCGGCAAGGGTTGGGGCATTCGCGCCGCCAAAGATCATCGGCGCAACATAGATCATCAATTCGTCCACCAGACCCAGACGCATGAGT
The DNA here is from genome assembly GCA_020717985.1 of Herpetosiphon sp. GTDB lineage: Bacteria > Chloroflexota > Anaerolineae > Anaerolineales > Villigracilaceae > Villigracilis. Next base: position 96,618 of record DYDH01000002.1, read on the forward strand.
TCGAAATTCATCGTCCCGCCGCCTTCGACCATCAAATGATCCACGCCGATTTTTTTCAGGGTAAGCATCATTTTATTCAGGTCAACACGCGGAGCGTCATGCACAAAGACTTCCACGCCATGCGCGCGCAGGATTTCGATCTGGCTTATAGATGTCTGTGAAGTGGTAAATATTACGACCCGCGCATTCCCTGTTTTTATAAAATCAGATTCAAGCGGAATATCCGCCACTGTAGCGACTCCAACCTTAATGGGATTCGGCGACAGCCCGCGCAGGATTCTCCCCTCACGCAGCGCTTCGCTCTTCACCGTCAGCTTGGGTTGCTCGTCGAGCAGCGTTTTCCCCCCGACAAGGATTCCGTCCGCCGAGGCGCGCAGTTCATCCACGCGCTGCTTATCCTGCCTGGACGAGATCGCAGAGCCTTTACGCTCGAAGGTGTCAATTTTTCCGTCCGCCGTCATGGCGACGTTGATAAAAGTATAGGGACGGTTCATGGTTGAAGGCTGCAAGTTGAAGGTTGAAGGTCAAAGGAACTTTAAACCTGTAACCTTCAACCTGCCAACTAAATATTAATACGAACCCGAAAAATATTCCATCATCACATCACTGAGGTCAGCGCCGGTATGCGCGCGAACCGTGTTGAAAAAGTCGTTCGTGGTTACACGTCCACGTGAATAACGCGCCGCGTAATCTTTCAGGAATGCGAAGAAATCATCATCTCCCATGCGGACGCGCAGGTCTTCCATGAAGTGCGCGCCGCGCAAATAAACGGCGTTGGTGTAGGCGCGGAACGTACCTCCGCTGTAGATGGGCGTGTCCACGTAACCCGTCGGTGAAAAATAATCCACGCGGAATTGCCACCACCAATTGCCGTAATTAGGATAGTTATATTCATAGAAAATCTTTTCGCTGTAGGTCGCCATCATTTCATCGAGCCACGGCTCCAATGCCTGGTCATTGCCCACCAGCCCAAACCACCATTGATGAGCGATCTCATGCACACCAATGGACGTGAGATTATTCTTCGCGCCGCCGCCATATTGCCCGTAAAAATCCGAGGCAAGAAATACCAACCCGTCATATTCCATGCCGTCGTGTATATCGGTTTGCACGATTGCAAGCGTTTCATAAGGATACGGCGCAAATTTGACAGAATAAAGACTGACAGCCTGTACGGCCGCATACAAAATTCCATCCCCCGCGGCTTTATACCCATCGAAATAATACGAGCGGATTTTCACCAACCCGACAGCTGATTCGGACATCAAAAACTCGTCACTCGCTGACAGGGTGAACGTGCGCGCGCCATACAGCCGATAACGAGTCCATTCGCCGTTTGGTTCTGCGGGCGCGCTGGCTGCCACAACTACATCCGCACCTGTTTTGAGATTTAGTTCAATATCCGACACATCATATACAAGGTGCTCGCCAAATGGCATGGGGTCATGCAATACCCATCCGTTGACATAAGGCACAACAAACGGATACCAGTCCACGAGGTTGATCTGGTTGAAATCGTAGCCGAATAGTCCTTCGTTGGCTTTGGCGGGAATGTTGAGCGTGAACTTAATCCCCAGTGTGGTGGCGGAACCAGGCTGGAGCGGCTGCGACAGGTTCAGGGTCAGGCGCTGATCGTTGAGTGAATAGGTTGTCAACGCCACGTTATCTTGAAAGACCGCCAGCAGGGAAAATGCTCCGCCGTAACGGTTGGGCTGGACGGACAGGACAATATCCGAGAGCGCGACTCCCGTTGTGTTGTAATAGCGGATGGTTTCGTCCGCATCTAGCGTGTGTGCGTCAAAGTCCAACGTGGCAGAGAGGATGTAATTTGTCCGCAAGGGAGTTGTCGGCTGGGGAACTGTCGTCGTGACTGATACAACTGTCGGCGTGCGCGAAGCGGGAAGCGGAGTTAACGTCTGCGTGGCGGTTTGCGTAGGCGCCGTTGTCAAGGTAATTGTCGAAGTTGCAGATGCTGGCGGCGCTTGCGTAAATGTCGGCAGCGGCGTGTTGATCTGTCCCGACGGTTGAAAAGGCGTTGGGGTGGGGGATGCATTCGGGTCTTGCGTGATCAAAATAAAGGTTGGAAAGACTTGCGGTGTGGGCGTTGGGGAGGAACACGAAAAAAGCAAGGCAATCAAAAACACGGAACACGCAACACGGGATATATACGTGTTGCGTGTTCCGTATTCCGTGTTCTGTGTGGATGTGCGGTGTGTGTTCATCAATAAATATTTTGAAAATACTGGCGCACGATGTCTGAATAATCTGTGCTGGTGTGTTCTTTGAGGATGCGGAAGAAATCATTTGAATTTACGATCTTGCCGCGACTTTGTGCTAGATAATCTTGAAGGAAAGCAAAGAATGCTTCATCGCCAATGCGCGCGCGCAATTCATCAAGAAAATGCGCACCCTGAAAATATGCCGCGTTGGTGTAAGGACGGAAACCCTGTCCATCGTAAATCGGGATATCCACAAAACCCTGCGGGTTGTAAAAGTCAATTCGATACGACCACCACCAGCCGATCAGGTCTGGATGGATGTTTTCGTAATACACATGCTCAGAATAGGTAGCCAGCGACTCGTCCAGCCAGGGCTGTTCGGCTTGATCGTTCCCAACCTGCTCGAACCACCATTGATGCGATGTTTCATGCACAGCAACAAAAGTAAGATAGTTGGCGGGGGTTCCATCGTATAGACTGTAAAAATCGCGGCTGAGATAAAAAAACGCGGAATATTCCATGCCGTCATTGAAATCACCCATGACCAGCGAAAGCGTCTTATGTGGATATGCTCCGTAGCGGTTGCTGTAGACGCTCAATGCCTCGGCGCTGGCTTGCAGGGCAGCCTGTCCACCAACATCGCTAAACGGGTAGTAATAGCTGGAGACAGTTACATCGCCGACCATCAAACTGGAGACTTGGAATTCGCGGCTTGCGGCAAGTGCGAATGTCCGCGCAGAGGTGATTGTGTAGCGGGTGAAGCCCTCTTGCTGTTCAGGGACTCCGCTCGCGGCGACAATCGGTGTGGTGGCTGGGTCTGCAAATTTGAGATTGACCTCGTAATCGGCAGAATCGTAAACCAGGTGTTCACCGTAATACCAGGGTTCATGCAAAACCCAATCGCCATTGATCGCGTCGCGTGGCACAACGAATGGATACCAGTTGGTGAGGTTTAATTGCCGTTTGGTGTATCCATAAATGCGCGGACGTGAAATCCCCGGGTCTTCCTGCTCGGCAAACGGAAGTGAAAGCGTGTATTGAATGTTGATCGTCAATATATCTTCCGGCTTAACGAAGGCGGATAAGGCAATATCCAATCTTTGCCCACTGATGGAATAGGTCGTTGTGGGTGTGCCGTCAATGGAAATGCCGGTGAGGGAAAAACTATCCTGCCATAAATTGGGCACAACGGCGATGACCAGCGTATTGAGTTGGTTACCTGTATGGTTGGGATAGAGAATGGTCTCATCAACTGTGACCGTATGCGCGTCATAGTCAATGGTGGTATTCAGTGTATATTTGGCGCGTTCAGGCGCTGGAATGGGAGTTGCTGTTGGCAATACAGGAGTGGCAGTTGGCAAGGACGTATTGGTTGCCACAGGAGTAAAGGATGCCGTGGGTGTAGCCGTAGGCGCCGGAGAAAAAGATGCGCACGCCGAAAAAATAAATGTTAATAGGAAAATAACAAGGAGGGGCAGGGTGGATTTGTTTCGCATGGGCTGTATTCTACCGCTTGTTGCAAAAATTAATAATCACGAAAATGCGCCAACAAAAAGCCCTCCCGCTGAATGATCCAGCAGGAGGGCGCAATATTCATAAAAGGATTTAGCCTTCGATGGCTTTCTTGAGCGCTGCCAAAGCGGACTCATATCCTGCAAGCATTTGCTTTTTCATCATGTCTTCCATGCCGGGCATACTGGGCATTCCGGCGGGCATAAGCGCGGCTTCTGTTTGCATGGTCACTTTTGTGCCGCCGCCAGCCGCTTCAAGAATATAGGTGCTGGTTACATCTGACGCGGGAGGCGCGGCAAATGTTTTTGTACCATAGATCTTATTCTGCTCGAACGCGATTATTTCTGATGTGATTACATTCACAGCGCCGAGCGTGGATTTGACTGTGGTCTTGCATTTTGTGCCAACCTTCAGCGGTCCATCAAATTCAATGCTGACAACATATTGGTTCTTCAGATTATCGGGGTTGGTAATATGCGCAAAGATCGCCTCTGCGGGTTTGTTGATTGTTGTGGAAACTTCAATAAGAGCCATGCTGTTTTCTCCTTATGAGTAAGCGGCGGATAACGATAAAGCCATTATACAGATTTCATCCTCTTCCACAAGAATGCAAGCAGGAAAAACGCAGTAGCCGTTAGTACTATGGCTGCACCCGAGGCAATACTCAAATAATAGGAGAGATATAAACCGATCACACCCGCAAGTGAAGCCAGAGCAGCGGCGAGAGCCATCATGACCGGCAGGCGGTTTGTGAGCAGGTACGCTGTTGCAGCAGGTGTAACAAGCATTGCGACCATCAACGCCACGCCAACGGTTTGAAGCGAGACGGCTACCGTCACAGCAATCAGTCCCAGCAAAAGGTTGTTAAGCAGATTCACTGGCAGGCGGAGAGTCATCGCAAGAATGGGGTCGAATGAAAGGGCGAGGAATTCCTTGTAGAAGACGGCAATTGTCAGCAGGACAATTACCGAAAAGATGACGATGATCCACAAACTTTGAGCAGACACTCCCAGTACATCGCCGAACAGGAAGTGGCTCAAGTCCACGGCGTAGCTGCGGACAGTGGAAATCAGCGCAATGCCCAACGCGAACATCCCCGCGAAGATGATGCCAATTGCCGTATCTTCTTTTATTTCCGCCTGCTTGCTGATTGCGCCAATTCCCCATGCAGCGATGACGGCTGTCCCCAGCGCCCACCAAAATAACGTATCACGCGAGCCGCCTGTGAGGAGGTATCCAACCGCGATTCCAGGCAAGATGGTGTGGGCAAGTGCATCACCAAAAAATGCCATGCCGCGCAAAACTACATACGTGCCAACAACGGCACAAACGATGCCAACCAGCAGTGCGGCGATCATGCCGCGTATCATGAATTCATATTGGAGAGGAGCAAGAAGCCAATCAATGAACATGGTCATGTTCCCCTTCGTCGCAACAAGAATCGTCAACGGTTAACAAATCAGCTTTCCCTTCAACCGTGCGGAAACGTCCGCCATAGGCTGACAATAAATTATCAGCGTGCAATACAGTTTCAGCGTTGCCAAACGCCACGATTTTCTTGTTCAACAACATAATGCGATCAAAATGTTTTGCGGCTTGTTCGAGGTCATGGGTTGCCACCATCACGGTGACTTTTTGCGCGCGCAACGTATCTAGCAAGTCAAGCAAACCCTCCTGGGCGGGCGTGTCGAGACCGGTCAACGGTTCATCCATGAGCATCAATTCCGCTTCCTGTGCCAGCGCGCGGGCGATGAACATCCGCTGCTGCTGTCCGCCCGACAATTGACCGATCTGTCGCGTTGACAGGTTGCCGATCTCGACGGTTTCGAGCGCGTGATTCACAAAGTCCCAATCGCGCTTTTTGGGAAAATTAAAGGGACCCAGTTTCGCGAAACGTCCCATCATCACCACATCTGCCACGCTGACGGGGAACTTCCAATCCACCTGGCTGCGCTGCGGGATATATGCGATGCAACTGTGGACAACAGGTTTCGATCCCGAAATCGTCACATCGCCGCTGTTGGGCTGCAATACGCCAGAGACAACCTTGAACAGGGTGCTTTTCCCCGCACCGTTTGGTCCCACCACCGCAATACGTTCTCCGACATGTAGATGAAAGGAAACATTGTCGAGCGCCACGCGCCCGTCATAACGAACGGACACGTCGTGTACATCGAGAATGGGTTTGTCTGTTTGGTGATTGATGTGAGGGTACATTTATTTGAGGGCTTCCACAATCTTCGAGACATTATCTTTCATCATCTCGATATAGGTCGGCGCAGGCGCGCCTTCGGTCAACGACTCCAAGTGCAGGTCATCAACAATCATAACACCTGTTTCATCGGCGATCTGCTGGGCGAGGACATTGTTATCCGCTGTATCCAAAAAGATGGCTGGCGCGCCAAGCCGTTTGATCTCATCAATCAGGCTTGCCATTTCCTGCGCGGAGGGCGCGGCGTTGCTGCTAAAACTTGGAATGACAGAGCCAGTCACCTCAAAGCCGTAACGTTCGGCAAAATATCCCATCGCTTCGTGGTTTGTCACCAGCAGGCGACGTTCGGCAGGGATGGTGTTCACCTGCTCGACAATCCAATTGTCCAAATCCTTGAGTTGGGCAATGTAAGCATCGGCATTGGACTTGTAAATTTCCGCGCCTTCGGAATCGGCTTGACTCAAGCCATCGCGGATGTTCTCCACATAGGCGATGACGAGATTCGGGTCAAGCCACATGTGCGGATCGCCCGCTTCATGGTCGTGACCTTCGGCTGATTCTGCTTCGGCGGCATGTTCCTCCATTTTATGCGGAGTCAGCCCAATCGTCGCCTCAATCACCAGTCGTTCGCCGCCCGCGTTTTCGAGAAGCGTTTCGATAAAATGCTCATATTCCACGCCGTTGAGAATCAGCACATTGCTTTCGGCTATCTTCGCCACATCCGAAGGCGCAGCTTGATAAGTATGCGGGTCAGCGCCGACAGGCAGTAGCGACTCAACCTGTGCGCGGTCGCCCGCCACGTTTTGGGCAATATCCGCGAGGAAGGTGGTGGAGGCAAGCACATTCAAACCGCCGTCCTCCTTCGATGGGGCAGACCCACACGCGGCAAGGAAAAACGCCGCGATTGCAAATACAGTAATGGAATTGAAAATCTTTTTCATTAGAAACTCCTATTTTTTATCCCCCACCGAAACGATGAGGGATGGATTAATTCTGTAGGTCAGGCTTTCAACATGGCAATTTGGCAGGTTGAAAATCTTGCCCTACGCACGGCAGTTTGCGCACAGACCGAAGAGTTGCAACCAATGTTCGTTGATCTGATAACCCGTCTTTTTGGCAATGGATTTTGTCAGCACATCCAGGTCGTCGCCTTCGAAAAATGCCACCTGTCCGCAGTTTTGACAGAGCAACAGATGCTGATGACCATGACCTGCCGAGATGAACGCCTGGCATCCCATCGGCTGATGCACGCGCTGAATGAGATGAAGTTCCTCAAGTTTTTCCAGCGTGCGGTAGACCGTGACCAGACCAAGGGCGCGATATTTTTTACGCGCCATATCGTAGACCTCGACGGGTGTCAGCGCACGATTGGATTTTTCCACGGTTTCAACCACAGCGCCGCGCGCTTTGGTAATTCGATAACCGTTCTCGTGCAATTGAGTGAGCCAGACTTCAGCCGACATATTCGCTCTTTTCTTTATTGAAAACCATTATCAATAAGTATAAACGACAAAATTCGGGGAGTCAAGATTTACCGCTAACTTTGTTAGCCCAAAGTTAAAATGTCCCCTTCGGAGGACGAGAAAATGGAGACTTGCCAGTTCGCGCTGCCTCAAAACAGAACAAAAATTCTGTTATACTTTGGGCGACTCAACCAGCCTGTTCATTTTTTTGACTGCGAGAAATAATATGGCAAAAACACATACCCGTTATGTCTGTCAGCAATGTGGACGCGTGGCCGCTTCGTATATGGGCAAATGTCCGCAATGTTCTTCGTTTAATAGCATGGTGGAAGAAGTCGTCCACGAAGAACCCGTCAACAAGGGACCGGCGAATGTCCGGGGTCTGAGCGGCCGTTCGCAGCCGCGCCCAATTGACGAGGTCGGGGGGGATGCGGAGGATCGAGTCCATTTGCCGATCGGTGAATTTGCGCGTGTCCTCGGCGGCGGGATCGTGCTTGGGTCCATCGTTCTGATCGGCGGCGACCCTGGCATTGGCAAATCCACGTTGATGTTGCAAATGGCGATGGAGATGGCAAATACGCAGAGAGTGCTATATGTTTCTGGCGAAGAGTCCGAGCGGCAGATCAAAATGCGCGCGGTACGTTTGTTGAGTAATAAAAAGGAATTGCCAAAGAATCTTTTATTGGTGACGGAAACGAATCTCGAAGTGATTCTGAATCACGTTAACGAATTAAAACCTGACCTGCTCATTGTTGACTCGATCCAGACAGTTTATTTGTCCGAATTGGATTCGTCGGCGGGGTCGGTTTCGCAGGTGCGTGAGTGTGCGTCACATTTACGCGAGCTGGCAAAATCCAGCGGCGTCTCCGTTTTCCTGATCGGACATGTGACCAAGGAAGGCGCGATAGCGGGCCCGCGTGTGTTGGAACATATTGTGGATACGGTGCTCTATCTTGAAGGTGACAGGTTCCAGGCATACCGTTTGTTACGTTCGGTAAAGAATCGTTTCGGCGCGACTGCCGAGGTGGGTGTGTTCGAAATGCGTGAGGGCGGATTGGTCGAAGTAACCAATCCATCCGAGGCATTTCTGGCGGAGCGGTTGGTCAATGCTGCGGGTTCAACGATTGCCGTAACCATGGAAGGCACACGTCCCATTCTGGTTGAAATTCAGGGATTAACTTCCCCCACACAATTTGGAAATGCGCGCCGCACACCCAACGGCATTGACTTCAACCGTTTGCTGTTGATCTCGGCAGTACTGACCCGCCGTGTGGGATTAAAACTTTCGGAGCAGGATGTCTTTGTCAATGTGGTGGGCGGCATCCAAATTGACGAACCCGCCGCTGACCTTGCGATTGCCGCTGCGATTGCATCTTCATGGAAGGATGTTCCTGTTCGCGCCGAGGCGGTGTTGATCGGTGAGATCGGTCTTGCCGGAGAGTTGCGTATGCCGGGTCAAATGGTGGCACGCTTGCGCGAGGCGCAAAAGCTGGGCTTCAAAGTTGCCATTGTTCCCAAAGCCATTCGTCAGGGAGAGCCATATCCAAAAGGAATTGAGATCATCGAAGTCAGGTCGCTGGATCAGGCGTTGAACGCGGCATTGAAAAAAGCGGGGTGAAAATGACTCCCAAAAAACTTGTCACAGATGTTCAAAGCATCCTTCAAGTTGCGCGGCAAAAATCATATTCAGCGGTCAATTTTGCAATGGTGGAAGCCTACTGGAAAGTCGGCAGGCGCATCGTGGAGGAAGAGCAAAAGGGAAAAGGACGGGCGGATTATGGGACGCAGTTGATCAAATCCCTGTCTGATTCGCTGACCGATGAGTTTGGAGAGGGGGTTTTCGGTCGCAAACCTGAAAAGTTTTCGCCAGTTTTATTTGACCTTTCCCGATGAGCAAATTAGCTACACACTGTGTAGCCAATTAACCTGGAGCCATTGCCGACTCATCATGCGCGTTGAAAATCCACTGGCGCGGGAATATTATCTCAAGGAAGTCGCTGATCAGACCTGGAGCGTGCGCGTGCTTGATCGCAATATCCACTCCTTGTATTACGAGCGATTGCTTGCGTCGCAAAATAAAAAATCGGCGTTGGAAAATGAATCTAAATTGGAAAAGCAAAGTCCAGCCGACTTTATCAAAGACCCGTATGTGCTGGAGTTCCTTCAACTTCCAGAAGACCCGATGGTTTCCGAAGCTGAAATGGAAACAGCGATCATCTCGAAATTGCAGAAGTTCCTTTTGGAACTTGGCAAGGGATTTTCCTTTGTGGGTCGCCAGGTGCGTATCAGTACAGAGACGTCCCACTTTTACATTGACTTGGTTTTCTACAATTATCTGCTCAAATGTTTTGTGCTGATCGACCTGAAAGCGGAGAAACTCACTCATCAAGACATCGGACAAATGGATATGTACATCCGCCTGTACGATGATCTCAAACGTATCGAAGGAGACAACCCTACAATTGGAATTATCCTTTGCACGAACAAGGATGAAACCATTGCGAGATATTCCGTCCTAAAAGACAGCGAACAGATATTCGCGTCCAAGTATCGACTGATACTCCCAAGCGAGGAGGAATTACAGGAGGAGTTGATACGGGAAAAACGAATATTCTTAAAAGAACGCGCGGGTGAGTACGTCGCGTAAATGCTCACTCCGCTATTTGCAACCAATCTCCCTCCGGCAGCGTATGTTTGTCTGAAGGAGATTTTTTATTATGAACACAAAGCTTATTTCAGCATTTCTTGCGCTTGCGGTTGCCAGCATGGCTTGCGGGTTCAATATTAATTTACCCAAGATGCCCACACCCGGTCCCGAAATCACGGATGAGATTACCGTTCCAACCCCAAAGACCGACGAGGTGAGTTTGCGTCTTTCGTTCGGCGCAGGTGAGATGACCCTGGCTCCGGGCGCGAAGAAACTTGTGGAAGGCACAGCCACTTATAATTATTCCGCGTTCAAGCCTGAAGTTAATGTTGATGGCGGCAATGCCGAGATCAAAATGAGTGAAATTAAGTCACTTCCATCTTTCGAGAACCTCAAAAATATATGGGACCTCAAACTCGGCGATACACCCATGGACTTGACCATTGAATCCGGTGCATATGATGGAACCTTTGAATTTGGCGGACTTTCGCTCAACAACCTTTCCATTAAAGATGGAGCGGCAAATGTGGAACTTGCCTTCTCTGAACCCAACCTGGTTGAGATGTCCACATTCCGTTATGAGACGGGCGCGTCCAATGTAAAGATGAGCGGACTTGCCAATGCCAATTTTAGCATCTTTGATTTTTCCGCAGGCGCGGGCGATTATACTTTGGACTTTTCAGGCGAGTTGCAGCGTGATGCCTCCATCAAAATTTCAAGCGGATTGAGCAATATCATTGTGGTTGTTCCTGAAGGTGTACAAGCAGTGGTTACAGTGGATAGCGGCGCGTCGAATGTCAATGCAGGCTCAGGCTGGAGTCAAAGTGGGGATGTGTATAAGCAGAAAGGTGAAGGTCCGACGCTCACCTTTGTGATCGAGATCGGCGCGGGGAATGTGACGCTGACAAAATAGAAATTTGAATGAACAAACCCCACATTTGAAGGGAATGTGGGGTTTGTTTTTTATCGGGTTGAACCCTGCTTTTGGATCAGGACCAGCCATCGGTTGGGCAGGATGCGTTTTTCCGTCTTATATCAATCCGGCATTCCATGTCTATTGTCAAAGAATTCGGAGCAAAAGGTCATAATTTATCCATGACCTCCATCACTTGTCTAGTACGGTATTACACAATAAAATCGTGTTTGTCGGTAGGAATTACCTGTTTTTATATAAAGAGGACATTATGCAAATTACACGTCAAGCAGATTATGCCGTTCGAGCGGTACTCCACCTTGCCCGCAATGGTGACCAGCGCATTGCCACCAATATGATCGCGGATGAACAACATATTCCGCCATCCTTTCTTGCCAAGATCGTCTCGCAATTATCCATTGCGGGGCTATTACACACTTCGCGCGGTGCGCGCGGTGGCGTGACGCTTGCGCGTGACCCCAAGGAGATATCCCTGTTAGAGGTCATTGAAGCGATTGATGGCCCCATTCAGCTCAACGAATGTGTTGGCGAGAACAGCACATGCTCATTCGATGATAACTGCCCGCTGCGCCCGGTTTGGTGTGAGGTGCATGAGCAATTGGTGAACAGGCTCAAAGCCACAAACTTTCTCGACCTTATGAAAAAAGACACGTTTTCTGGATAGATCGTGTTAATTCCATCAAGCCTCTCGGCTATAATAGCCGGGAGGC
>DYDH01000438.1:0-999 GCA_020717985.1 Herpetosiphon sp.
GGCGGCGATTGTCAATTTTGTGGTGGGGTATCTGGGAAGGTAAGCGGATTCCCATAGTACAAGTGAGCACAGAGAAATCTCTGTGCTCGTGCCAGCCAAGATAGAGTGGTTTATTTCACCAGCGAAGTGCCGCAGTGTGGGCAATTGCTCCAGGCAGCCTGTACGCCGCGTCCGCATGAGGGACAGGTATGAGCAGGAGTAGCAGGATTGCTCCCACTTCCTATAGCCCGCACGATCCAAACTACGCCCAATATAGTCAACACGAGAAAGCCAACAGGAATCAGCCACATGAAGAACATGCCGCCCATCATCCATGGGCCCATCATTCCCCATCCGCCGTATCCCCAACCACCGTATCCCCAGCCGCCCAGCAGGCTTGCGCCAAACATCAAGACGAGCAGGGCGATAATGACGATCACAACGACCACAGTCCAATTAACTTTGTTCATCAGTCACTCCTTCGAGTAGGGTTTCTTAATGATGCGCTGGTTGTTTTTCCGCTTCGCCGAGCGGGGAGCCGCAGTAGGCGCACGCGCTCCAATTCGGATCAACCTTTTGTCCGCAGGCGGAACATTCCGACGTTTTGAGATTCATGCCGCAGTTCGGACAAAAAGCAAAACCCTGTCCCAGAGGGAAGTCACAGTGAGCGCATCGCGGTCCGCTGGAGGCAGGCATGACGCTGGCTTGCGGCGCAGACGCGGGCTGGGTGGATGTTTGGTGTCCATCATGATCCATTGTCGCATGCATTAACATACAACCGCACATAATCGTTCTCCTCTCGAAAGTTTTTTCAATTACGCTTCTTTACATTCTCCCACGCTGATGTAAAGATTTGATAAAGAATTCGTGGGCGATTCAACAGGTCAATCGCCTGCGCTTCGCAGCGCGTCGAAGGGACAGGCGGGGATGCACAATCGGCAGTCATAGCATCGTTCGATTTCAATGTATGGCGGTTCATCATCATCAATCCGCCTGATGGCGCGCACTTTGCAAACCTCA
>DYDH01000438.1:1084-1975 GCA_020717985.1 Herpetosiphon sp.
ACACCAGCACCTTGTCCGCCGCAACAGTCCACTCGCCCGCCAGATCCATGCTGCCGGATCGCACATCTTCCACAAATCGTTCAGGCTCGAGCCCGCGAGCCTCTACGCATGTCCCTCAGGTTGCGACCTCGCCGCGTTTCGCCAGCGACTTCAACATGCGTTCGACATTGTAGTACCCTTCGGGCGTTTTTTGTCCCGCGCTGGCGCAGTTGACGCCGTCGCCTGTCAGGAACACGCGCACACTGGCGTCAGGGCGCTTGACCAGGTTCAACGCTAGCCGCAGCGCATTATAAGGGCGTTCATTTCCATAGGGCGAATCATTGATGATGAACAGGTAGTTCGTTTTTTCAGGTTCAGTCATGAAATGGGCTCCTTTTCTGTCACTTTCCTCGGGCTAGTTCAGCGGCAGTCTCTAAATGTTCCAACAGAACTTGCCGCATTAAATCGCAGGCCTGTATGATTTTGGGATTGCTCAACTTGTAGAAAACGTTTAATCCCTCTCGCCGCGTTGTTACGATACCCTTCTGCCGCATAATCGCCAGATGCTGTGACAGGTTAGACTGGCCGATTCCTAAGACTTCTGCCAATTCGGTCACCGACATTTCTTCTTGGCGCAGTTGGTCGATAACTTCCAGCCGCTTGGGATTAGCGAGTGTATGGCAGATGCTGGCATGGAGTTTATACAATTGTGGGTCGGTCATTTGACGTCCTTCGTATATTAGAATTCTCGAATATTGTAATGTACTCGTCTACAGTTGTCAACTTTTCCACATTAAGTATATTGGAGAAATCGAACTCGTATGGACGTGCGCTGGGCGGCAACTTCGCGCTGTGGGCGTTCGGCGCGGCGCTGCTGCCGCTCGGAATTATCGGCGCGCTGGCGGGATCCTT
>DYDH01000439.1 GCA_020717985.1 Herpetosiphon sp.
TATAACCTATTGATTTTCGATAAATTGCAAGGTTTTTACGTGATTTGTACCCATGTAAATCACACCAAGACGCTTGTTTTATTTGGGTTTTCGTGATATATTAAACCCATGCATATCGATATTGTCCCAAATAGAACCTCTCGTCCCGCCATCTTGCTTCGCGAGTCCTGGCGTGAGAACGGCAAAGTCATGAAACGCACTTTGGCCAATATTTCGGATTGGCCCCCGGAAAAGGTCATTGCGTTACGACGGGTTTTGAAGAATGAACCGCTTGTTTCTCCCGGTGAGGTGTTCTCGATTGAGCGATCATTGCCTCATGGTCACGTCGAAGCTATTCTTGATATGATTCGTCATATCGGTCTTGACAAAATGATCTCGTCCCGTCGAACTCGTGAGCGTGACCTCGTTTTGGCTATGATCGTTGAACGCCTGATTGCACCTTCTTCGAAATTGGCCACGACGAGATTATGGCACAGTACAACGCTTGCGCAGTTGCTCAATGTCGATGATGCTGATGAGGATGAGTTGTATGCAGCCATGGACTGGTTGCTGGAACGGCAACCTGTTATTGAAAAAAGCCTTGCAAGCCGTCATCTGGGTGAAAGTCAGCAGGTATTTTATGATGTGAGCAACAGCTCTTATGAAGGCCATTGTTGTCCTCTGGCACGCTTGGGCCACGATAAAGAAGGTCGGCGAGGGAAGCCAATTATTGCCTATGGTGTACTGACCGATGCCAAGGGGCGTCCCATAGCTGTTGAGGTGTATCCTGGTAACACGGGCGATCCCGGTACGGTAGCCGACCAGGTAGAGAAGCTGAAAGAGCGTTTTGCATTGCAGCGAGTGGTTCTGGTTGGCGATCGTGGCACGTTGACTCAGACACAGATCGATGTTCTGAAAACGCATCCCGGGATTGGGTGGATTTCAGCATTGCGCAGTGGGAACATTCGCAAATTGGCAGCAGATAACCAGTTGCAGTTTTCGTTGTTTGATGAAAAAAATCTGGCCGAAATAGCTTCAGCAGATTTTCCCGACGAACGACTGATCGCCTGCTTCAATCCACTGCTCTGTGATGAACGGAGGCGCAAACGCCAGGAGTTATTGGATGCAACAGAAAAGAGACTACAGAAAATTGGTGACGAGGTTCATCGCCGCACGAAAACCCCGTTGAGTGCATCGGAAATAGGCCAGAAGGTTGGCAAGATTATCAATGGGCATAAAATGGCCAAACACTTTGAACTCTCTATTGCTGATGGAGCGTTTTCCTTCAAAAGGAAAGCTGCATCGATCGCACAGGAAGCGGAGTTGGATGGCATCTATGTTATTCGCACCAGTGAAAGCCGACAAAGCCTGTCGGCAGAGGATACCGTTAGAAGCTATAAGAATTTAGCGAAAGTCGAACAGGTTTTCCGCACCTTCAAAAGTATTGACCTGCAGGTACGACCCATATACCATCGCTATGCAGAACGTGTTCGCTCCCATATCTTTCTTTGCCTGTTGGCTTATTATGTCGAGTGGCACTTGCGTCAAGCTCTTGCGCCGTTGCTCTTCGACGACGAAGAACTTTCTGAGGACAGGAAAGAGCGCGATCCGATCAAGCCAGCGGTAGCATCCAAATCGGCAAAAAAGAAAAAGAGTACAAAAACAAACCAAGAGGGATTACCCGTTCACAGTTTTCGATCGCTTGTCATGGAGCTGGGTACCCGCAGTCGGAACCGGTGCAGGTTGAAATCCGCATCAGAAAGTCCTTTGATTACTCAGGATACTGAACCAACACCACTTCAAATCCGTGCTATGGAATTGATTCGTTTGTACCCAGTAGATGGAAGTTGATTTTCCCGTCTTTTGATTGTACTGTAATGAGTTACTGTTTTTTATTATGGGGAACTTCGGTTTAAAGTGGAAAAAAACAACCGATCTCAACTCAGGCATATCATGCGCAAAACATCATGAAACGCACATTAATTTTTCCTGAACAACCTTAACCGATCATCCGCAACGGACGAACAGAAGCAACTACACGAAAAGCACAACCT
>DYDH01000440.1 GCA_020717985.1 Herpetosiphon sp.
AATGTTTGGTCAGGGCAAGCAGGCTCGGCATACTTTCGGGCATCGGAAGTAAATCCAAAAACGCGTGCGCGATCAACAAATCCGCAGGCTCTTTATTTTTTTTGATGAAATCGAAAACGTCTGTACACTCAAAGCGGATGCGGACATCGCGAGTCTGGTCGAACACCCGAAGTTGATTCGGCTCGACCCGCTCCATGCCCAAACCTGATTCAACAGCCCAAAGCGGAATCCACTCCCAAGCCTTTTGAATATTCTCCTCCATCTCATCCACGAGGATATAGTCGGCTTTCGTCAGCATATCCCAACGAATCAGGCGCGTGAGCATCGTGCCGATCCCCGCGCCCACTTCGATAATCCGAATCGGCGCGGCAGGTAAATTGGTTTTCAACGAATCGAGAACCGTTCGGTTAAGCGCGCGATCATCCACGCTTTGTTTGGAGAGCAGATAATGAGGGAAGGAATATTCCATGATGTCTTTCATATTTTGTAAGGCGGGTTTGTAACCCGCCAATATAGTCACGTTACAAACGTGACCTACGGGATTCGCGTCCGGCAAGTAACAACCCCAATCCGCCGATCAACAGATCGCGCGCGCGGATGAGCAAGGTCACGCCGATTGCGGCAACTGCCGAAATGCCAAATGCGCCCAAGGCAAAAACCTGGCTGGCTTCGAGCGCGCCCAATCCGCCGGGCAAGGGCACGAGAAACGCCAGCCAACCGGCTGTCCATGCGGCGATGGTTTGCCAGAACGATAAGCGAATTCTAAGAAAAAATGTGATGCAGAAAAATTCGACCACCATGCCCAATGCGGCAAGCACCGAAGCAAAAATGGCCGAGATCAAAGACCCCAGATGCCGGCGGCAAAATGTGCCAGCCATTCGCTCCGATGCCGCGACAAAGCGCACGAATTTATTGTTCGAAAATTTTCGCAGAATTGCCGACACGGGATATTTTCCGCGATACAAAAGGAAGACATGAACAGGCGGCCACAACAACAGGACGATCAATCCGCTAAGGCTTGCGAAGGGAGTGTTTCCGCTTGCAGAAAAAATCCCCGCCTGAATGATGGCTGTTAAACCAAAGCCAAGCAAAACGAAGTTTGCCAAAAACTCAAGCAGTTTATCCATCACCACCGTGGACGTGGCACGGGTGTAGGTCATGCCGTAGTTGCGTTGCAGATATAAAACTTGAAGCGGCTCGCCGCCGACTTGCGGTCCGAGCGTGAAGTAACTGACTCCAAACACAGCCACGCGGGTGACCAGCAAAGGAAAAAAAGAAACATCCTTCTTCTCAGCGCGGACGATCAGCCACCAGCGCAGGGAGATAAGAATATAAATAATGGCGTTCAAGCCGATCAAAACGGGGATTTGCCAGAGTTCCAATTTTTGCAGTGTCGCCCAAATTTCAGTCAGCGGGGCATTGCGGAGGGCAAAATAGAGCAACGCTGCAAGCAAGGAATAAATTGCGATGGGACGGATTTTTTTCATAATCAGTGTTTTGTAGTACTGACTTTAGTCGTTCGGATAAAAAACGACTGAAGTCGTTACTACGGTTTTGTGAGTTACGATAAAACGCTCACCCCTTCGCCTTGAGGCGAATTCTCGATGAGCGATTTCATCTCGGACAAAATTGCTTGATGAATCACTTTTGTATTGGTTGTGCCAAGTTGTTTGGGGTCAACCGGTTTGCCGATCTGCACGGTGACGTTCACGGGTTTGGCGTTCCACATCACCATTGCCAGTAGTTGCAGGGAGGCGGCTAGTTTCTCCCTGTCCATTCTTGTCTTTTTCAATTTGAGCAGGGGAAGGTTGGCGGTCTTGTCCCAGATCACGTTGCGCACCAGCACGGGCAGAATCACCGTCTCAGGCGCCGTGCGGATGAAAACGCCGACGCTGTCTGTCCATGTTTGCAGGGCATCCAGTGCGCCCGGGTAAATATTTGGGTCGGGTTCGATCTCGCCGGCGGGGAATGTGAGCGCT
>DYDH01000148.1 GCA_020717985.1 Herpetosiphon sp.
CGAATTATGTTTGCGCAACTTTACACAAAGCATAGTGTTGTAATTGACTTTTAATATTTTCGCGTATATACTCTGTTCATCAATCATACTCACCACCAAAGGAGAAGAGTTATGAGCAACAGTCCGTGGCTAGCGAATTACGATAAAGGTGTGCCGCAAACAATTGATTACCCGAAAAAGCCGCTGTTTCATTTTTTGGAGGAAGCCGCGCGCAAGTACCCTGACCGTGCCTGTACGATTTTCAAAGGCGCGGTCATTTCATACAAGGAGATGGACGCGCAGACCGATGCAATGGCCGCCGCGTTGATCGAGATGGGTGTGAAAAAGGGAGATCGGGTGGGAATTTTCATGCCGAATTTGCCGCAATTTGTGGTCGCCTTTTATGGCATTTTGAAGGCGGGCGCGGCAGTGGTTGCTGTAAATCCCACGTACCCGGTGGATGAGATTGTGATGCCCTTGAACGATGCAAATATCGAGGTGATGTTCACACTCACTCGTTTTTACGATAAGGTAAAAGCGGCAAGGGAAAGGTCGAAACTTAAGAAGATCATCGTTTCAAATCTCAAAGAATCTCTGCCGCCGTTCACACGGGCGTTGTTTACTTTGTTAAAGGAAAAGAAAGACGGTGATCGTCT
Organism: Herpetosiphon sp.; assembly: GCA_020717985.1. Taxonomy (GTDB): domain Bacteria; phylum Chloroflexota; class Anaerolineae; order Anaerolineales; family Villigracilaceae; genus Villigracilis. The sequence goes on from DYDH01000148.1 coordinate 636, forward strand.
TGGCACGCTGGCAGACGGCGATATTTGGATGAAGGACCTGCTTGCAAAACATGCGAACTCTGCAAAGCCGAAGGTGGAAGTATCTCCTGATGACACCGCAGTCTTCCAATATTCCGGCGGGACAACCGGCGTGCCAAAAGGCGCGGTTGCCATGCACCGCAATGTGGTGGCGAACACACTTCAGATCAAAAGTTGGATGCCTTCGCTTGAACCAGGCAAGGAAGTGGTGCTGATGGGAATTCCCCTGTTCCATGTCTACGGCATGGTGGCGGGCATGAATTTTGCGATGGCGAACGGCGCAAGCATGGTGATGGTGCCAAACGCTCGTGACTTGAAAGATGTGTTGGACAATATCAGTAAATACAAGGCAACGATTTTCCCCGGCGTGCCAACACTCTACAACGCCATCAATAATCATCCCGATGTAAAAGCAGGCAAGTACAACCTTTCGTCCATCAAGGCTTGCATCTCCGGCTCCGCGCCGTTGATGCGCGAAACCAAGGAACAATTTGAAAAACTGACCGGCGGCAAGGTATTTGAAGGCTATGGTCTTTCTGAGGCGCCAACTGCCACACACTGCAATCCATTGGAAGGTGTGAACAAGACTGGCTCCATCGGAATGCCATTGCCCGATGTGGAAGTGAAACTCATCAACCTTGACGATGGCGAGACGGAACTCTCACAGGGCGAAATCGGCGAGATCATCGTACATGGTCCACAGGTAATGAAGGGCTATCACAACATGCCCACTGAAACCGCCAACAGTCTGCGTCAGATGAAAGACGGCAAGATATGGCTTTTCACCGGCGACATCGCCCGCATGGACGAGGACGGTTATTTCTACATTGTTGATCGCAAGAAGGAACTCATCAAGCCCGGCGGATTCCAAGTCTGGCCGCGCGAAGTGGAAGAAGCGATCATGAGTCATCCCAAGGTGTTGGAAGTGGGCGTCGGCGGCATTCCCGACCCGCAGCGCGGTGAGACTGTCAAAGCGTGGATCGTGATGAAGCCCGGTGAAACAATCACAGAAGCCGAACTCAAGGCTTTCTGCAAAGAACATCTTGCCCCGTACAAAGTCCCCACCCATTATGAATTCCGCACTGAATTGCCAAAGACAACGGTTGGAAAGATCTTGCGCCGTGAATTGGTGAGACAGCATAAGGAAGGAAAATAAGTGCAGTAAAAAGTGAGAAGTAACGAGTGAAGAGTAACAAGCAACGAGTAATCGAGTCGTAAAGAAAAAGAGTCCTCTTTGCAGAGGACTCTTTTTTTACTTATTACTCATTACTTATTACTCGTTACTTTTTACTTCTAAGCAACCTGTGGCGTACCGCTTTTCTTGCCCAAAGGTGATGGGAAGAGTTGCTCAAATTCCTCGCGGTTGATGGATTCGACTTCAAGCAGTTTCTTGGCGATAAGATCCAATTGCTTGCGATATTTCTTGACTAAAGCCTTGGATTGTTTATACGCATCTTCCACGATCTTGCGGACTTCACGGTCAATTTGCTCGGCAACTGCTTCCGAATAATCGCGCTGTTCCGAGATTTCACGCCCAAGGAAGATCATCTCTTCCTTTTGACCGTAGGTCATGGTGCCCATTTCGGCGCTCATGCCAAGGCGTGTGACCATGGCGCGCGCCATGCGAGTCACCTGTTCAATATCATTGGATGCGCCGGAAGTAATATCATCGAAGATCAATTCTTCCGCGGCGCGACCGCCAAGAGCCATGACCAATGTAGCGGTCATTTTCTTGCGCGACATAAGGATGCGGTCTTCGTCGGGGCGGAACCAGGTTACGCCTCCGGCCTGTCCGCGACCGACAATGGTCACTTTTTGGACAGGGTCCGCTTCGGCGATGGCATTGGCCACTATCGCATGACCAGCTTCATGGTAGGCAATGATGCGCTTCTCTTCATCAGAGATCAGGCGCGACTTGCGTTCAGGTCCCATCACTACGCGCTCGATGGCTTCTTCCAATTCCGATTGTCCGATGGATTTCTTGTTACGGCGGGCGGCTAAAATAGCGCCTTCGTTGACCAGGTTTTCCAGATCAGCGCCGACAAAGCCGGGTGTGCCGCGCGCAACAGAAGCAAGATCGATCTCGGGGTCCAACGGCTTACCTTTGACATGCACCTTTAAGATGGCTTCGCGTCCCTTTACATCAGGACGGTCCAGCGTCACGCGGCGGTCAAAACGACCGGGGCGCAGAAGTGCAGGATCAAGAATATCGGGGCGGTTAGTTGCGGCGATAATGATGACGTTCGTGTCGGTATCAAAGCCGTCCATTTCAACCAGCATTTGATTTAGCGTCTGCTCGCGCTCATCATGTGAACCACCGAGCCCCGCTCCACGCTGACGACCTACGGCATCAATTTCATCCACAAAAATGATGCATGGTGAGTGCCGCTTGGCTTGCTCGAAAAGGTCGCGTACGCGGCTCGCGCCAACGCCCACGAACATCTCAACGAATTCAGAACCTGAGATGGAGAAGAAGGGCACGCCCGCCTCACCAGAGACAGCCTTCGCAAGCAGGGTCTTGCCTGTTCCAGGAGGACCAACCAATAAAACACCCTTCGGAATACGCGCGCCAAGCTGAATAAACTTCTGCGGCTCTTTCAGGAACTCAACGATCTCAGATAGTTCCTGTTTTGATTCTTCTATGCCGGCCACATCAGCAAATGTGACGGTGGGGTGTTCACCACTAAACATGCGCGCGCGGCTCTTGCCGAAGGACATGGCCGCATTATTACTGCCCTGTGCCTGACGAAAAATAAACCACAATACACCGCCCATTAACAAAACAGGCAGGATATAAAATGCGCCGCTTAAAACACCTGCCCACGCAGAAGGAGCGCTAACTTCAACAACCACATTTTCAGGGGCGAGTTGCTCTATCGTAACACCAAGGCTGCTAAGTTGATCCACCAATGTAGCATTTGGCTCTTTACGAGATTCAACGCCTTCTTCTTCCGTCCCATTGGTATAAACCACGGTGAAAGTATCGTCGCTCTTGATAATGATCCGAGCAACTTTACCGTCTTGCACTGCCTGCGCCACTTCATTAATAGTAAGCGGCTTCACCGTGCTGGTATTCTCACGGAAGCCCATATAGAGCATGGCGCCAATGGCGACGATCAGAAGGAAATACACAAAAAACGATTGACTACGGGAATTCACAGAATCCTCCAAATATGACTTTCGATTGGATTATACCAAGCCAATCCCTTGGACAACGCGTACAGGGGAAATTTATATGATTCTCTAATACGGCTCGTTTCGACCAATCTAAACGCAGACATTACCCTCCGAAAACTGGCTGCAAAAGCAATTGACATGAGTTTCCCGTTCAGGGAACGCACAAGGTACAACCTTTAATCAAGATGCGCTGAGTCACTTAAAACATACAGGCTTCCCAACGGGGATAAATGTCACTACCTGTTTCGTGGTTTTCTGCATAGAATACCCATCCTAACCATGACAACCAATCCTGCAAACCGCTCATCTCTCACACGTTTTGCCTGGCTATCAATTGGCGCGGCAGTAATTACCATTACATTAAAGACCATTGCATATTTCCTGACGGGTTCGGTGGGACTGCTTTCAGATGCACTGGAATCTGTAGTCAACCTTGTTGGCGCAATGATGGCATTGGCCATGTTAACCATAGCAGCCCGCCCGGCAGATGAAGACCATACCTACGGTCACAGCAAAGCCGAATACTTTTCAAGCGGTGTTGAAGGGGCGTTAATTCTAATCGCCGCCATAAGTATTGTCATTACAGCCATTCCAAGACTGTTTACCCCAAAACCGCTCGAACAGGTCGGCCTGGGATTGGGTGTTTCGGTCGCCGCATCACTCGTAAACCTGGTGGTCGCGCTCATTTTGTCAAAAGCTGCCAAAAGCTATAATTCCATTACGCTTGAAGCCGATGCGCAACACTTAATGACTGATGTATGGACATCCGTGGGCGTGTTGGCCGGAGTTGGCTTGGTGGCACTCACCGGCTGGCAAAGATTGGACCCAATTGTGGCGTTCATTGTCGCTGCAAATATTGTCTGGTCGGGGGTACGTATCGTACGCAAGTCTGCCTTGGGATTAATGGATACAGCCTTGCCAATTAAAGAACAAACCATATTAAAAAGTATTCTTGAAAAATATACACAAAACGGAGTGGAATATCACGCGCTTCGTACCCGTGAATCAGGGTCGCGACAGTTCGTGTCATTTCACGTATTGGTTCCCGGTAAATGGTCAGTCCATCGCGGACATAAACTGCTGGAAAGTATAGAAGCGGATGTCCGCCGCGCATTACCAAGCGCAACCGTGTTCACGCATTTAGAGTCACTCAATGACCCTGCTTCGTGGGAAGATACAAATTTGGATCGTATGGAAACTCCCCCGCCCAAATAAAGTTGAGACGAAGGGCTACTCCAGCACCAACTCCACAGGACAATGGTCTGATCCCATCACTTTTTCGTGAATGATCACATCCTTCACACGCGGCACAAGGTTTTCGGAAACAAGGAAATAATCCAGCCGCCAACCTATTCCCCGCTGACGGGCATTAAGCCGATACGTCCACCAGGTGTATTCAACTTTATCGGGATACAAATTGCGGTACACGTCCACAAATCCGTGATCCAAAAACTTTTGCACCCACTCGCGTTCTTCAGGTAAAAAGCCTGAAGTTTTCTCATTCTGCTTTGGATTCTTCAAATCAATTGGCATGTGAGCCGTATTGAAATCACCTGTAATAATAATGTTCTCCCCTTTCTTATGAAGAGCATCGCACAGGTTGAGCAAATGCTCGTAGAACGCGAGTTTGTAATTCACGCGTTCCTGTCCGCGTTGTCCATTCGGGAAGTAAATATTGAAGAGACGGCAACCAGCCCCAAAGGTTTGAATGACGCGCCCTTCCACATCAAATAAATCGTCGCCCATGCCCGTCACAATCTCATCGGGCTGCTGTTTATAAAAAGTTGCCACACCACTATAGCCCGGGCGCTGCGCCGCATTCCACACAAAAGGAAGTTTCAACATGGCGAGTTGTTCTTCGCTCAATTGCTCGGTGCGTGCCTTCACTTCCTGTAAACACAACGCGTCAGGCTGTTGGGAAAATGCCCAGTCAAGCGCATTCTTTCCAAGCGCAGCGCGAACTCCATTCACATTCCATGTAATAATTTTCATCGGTTAATCCATATTTCTTTTATGGTAAACTTGCATTGAAAGACAGGAGCAAAATGAACAATACAACTGTCAGGCACATTGTTTGCGTTGAAGATGAACCGGAAATGATCGAGCTCATTCAACTCATCCTTAATCGTCGTGGTTTTGAGGTACTTGGCGCATCGGGTGGAAAAGAAGGACTCAAAATGGTCCGCGAGATACTCCCAGATCTTGTGTTGCTGGATTTAATGATGCCTGATATGGACGGATGGGAAGTATACCAACAAATGAAAGCCGAAGAATCCACGCGCAACATCCCGGTTATCATCGTCACAGCCAAAGCGCAAAATATTGATAAAGTACTCGGCCTGCATATCGCAAAAGTGGATGACTATATTGCCAAGCCCTTTGGCCCGCAGGAACTAATAGACAGCGTTGAAAAAATACTCAGCCAAAGATCAGCCTGATTTTTCACAGGGCGGCGGAAAAGCCTTAGATTAGACCATGCCTCTTCCCATTCTCATCCACAACCTGAATAAAGAGATCAATGACCTGCCAAGCGTGGGATATTGCGATTCATTCCTATGCCGTTTACGCGGACTGATGTTTCGCCCGCACCTTGGACTTAACGAAGGACTGCTCCTGGTCGAAAAGCGGGATTCACGCCTAGACACTTCCATCCATATGTTTTTCGTCCCATTTGATCTCGCCGTCTTTTGGATCAACTCTGATATGACTGTTGTGGATAAAGTCATCGCCAAATCATGGCATCCCGCATATTTCCCGAAAGCAGACGCAAGGTATACGCTGGAAATACATCCTGACCGTTTTGGGGATTATGAAATCGGCGACAAGGTTGAATTCAAAAATTTATAGCGTCCTTCGACTGCGCTCACATCATCCTGGCGCACTTTCGGAAGGACGAACCATCCCCCCCAAAAAAAGCCAATGACCAAACGCATCTTCCTAATCTTTTTTCTACTTTCATTTTTAGCGCTCCCCTTTCAACCTGCACACGCCCAGGAAACCAGCGGGCCTGTTTATATCGTACAACCTGGTGACAGCCTCTCGTCCATTGCATCGTTTTTTAGCATCAACCTGGCTGACCTTATGTCTGCAAATGGCATCACAGACCCCAATAAATTGGATGCTGGACAGCAACTAATCATTCCAGGGCTTGACGGCATTACAGGGATCATCAACACACAGCTTGTCAACTTTGGTGATTCATTCCGCAGTCTAACCCGCCGTACACAAGTTCCGCTGGATATGTTCAAGAAATTGAACCATATCGTCAGCCCGAGTGAATTCTACGTGGGGGTGAACATGATCGTGCCTGTGCAGGAAGGAAGCCAAAATCTTACAAAACGCATTTCGGTGAGCACAGGCGAATCACTGCTTGAAGCGGCGGCAAAACAAAATACGGATGTCTGGACGCTTGCCCATTACAATGGTCTGCAGGGGTCATGGGATAGCATATCCGGCGACACGCTTTTTACGCCAGGTGAGAACGGCGGACAAAGCGCGAGCGGACTGCCTTCAGCTTTCATCAGCGCAGAGATACGCGACCTGCCCATCAAACAGGGCGGCACAGGCGTGATCAAAGTCAAAACCATTCCGAATGTGACACTTGGTGGAATTCTGGTTGACCATCAATTACATTTCTTTGCGACGGAAGATGGAACACAAGTTGCGCTGCAAGGAGTTCATGCATTGCTTCCGCCGGGTATCTATCCATTACGGCTGGAAGCAATGCTTCCTGATGGAAGCAAGCAATCCTACGAACAATACATTTTGATCGTCTCGGGAAATTATCCCGACGACCCGCTTCTTTATGTTGACCCGGTCACCATTGACCCCGCTGAGACCGAACCGGAATTAAATAAACTCATTAGCATAACCGCCCCGGTAAACCCTGAAAAATACTGGTCTGGAGAGTTTTATTCACCTGCATCCCAATACGCAGAAGCCACCTACTTCACTTCACGTTTTGGAAATCGCCGCACTTACATAGGTATAAACACAGACCTATCTGTGCAGGGATTTCACACAGGGCTCGACTTTGGCGGCGGGACAGGGCTTCCCATCACCGCCCCTGCACGTGGAAAGGTGGTCATTGCAGAAAACTGGACGGTGCGCGGCGGCACAACGATCATTGACCACGGCTGGGGCTTATACAGCGGGTTCTGGCATCAGTCCAAATTTTACGCGCAGGTTGGAGATGTAGTAGAACAGGGTCAAGTGATCGGTGAAGTGGGGGGCACGGGTCGTGTCACAGGCCCTCACTTACATTGGGAGTTATGGGTAAACGGCATACAGGTGGATCCGCTGGATTGGCTAACCAATACCTACCCATAAATGCATCAGCAAAGTAAATGCCCGTTATGCGGGAACAAGGCTCAGGTTAAGTCAGAAACGGTTGCGCATCATCTTTATTTATGCTAAACTCGTCGCCCTATGAATAATATGGTCAATTTCCTGAAACAAAGTGATATCTTTTATCAATTCACGCCAACACAACTGGAGTTGGTGGCAAATTTGTGCCAGGAAGTCGTCTTCAATGCCGGCGAACTTATCTTTCAAGAAAATAGCGGTAGCAAGGAATTGTATGTGATCGCGCAGGGCGAGGTGGATATTTTGATCAATCGCGGTTCAGGCAATGTCGAGAAAAAAGAGACCGCGGTGGCGCGGCTGCGCAGGGGGCAGTCGTTTGGTGAAGTGGCATTGGTGGATGAAGGTCTGCGTTCCGCTTCCGCCCGCGCGACGCAAAAAGATACCCGCCTGCTTATCATCCAACGCGAAAAACTGATCATACTCTGTGAGACCTACCCACAACTGGGCTATCGCTTGATGTACAACCTGGCGGCAGACCTTGCAATGAAAATCCGCAACACAGACCTGCGCATCCGCGAACAACTTCTATATAAACCAACCGACAAAAAATAGAAACCTGAGTAAAAGATAAAAAAACACCAACGATTTAAAATTATGCCTTGCAAAGGCGTTATTTCTAATGCAGTCCATTGATTACCTTACACTCTTAATATCGGGACGCAGATGAACGCTGAAAACGCTGATTCAGAATGTCTTTTGGAGAGAAAAAATCAAAAACTCTGCGTCCATCTGCGTTTTTCAGCGTCCAAAAAATATAGTGTAAGGTAATCAGTGCAGTCCATATATCTCTAATGAGAAAGATGCCTTGCCCAGAACGCTCACAATTTATCTATACATGTTGAGAAATGGCAAAAAACAACACTTGACCTATAATAAGAACCGTCTTATTATTGACACTTAATAAAAAAAAGACTGTGCTCTTGGGTGATTTAAAGTAAGGTCTGGAAAATCCGTGTTGGAAGGGTTTTTCGGGCTTTCTTTATGATAGTGAACTCATACCAATTCAAAAGGAGGTGAGGCTGACATCGTTAGTATTGTCTGCTGTTTTTTGTAAACCCGCGTATGCGGGATATTGAATTCACCTAACATATTTTGGAGGAGTAAGAAAAATGAACAAGCGTTTGTTCGCTTTACTGTCCGTGTTGGTTCTTGCCAGCATGATGCTCGCCGCCTGCGGTACCCCCGCTCCTGCTGCTGAAGCCCCCGCTGCTGAAGCCCCTGCTGCCGCCACAGAAGCCCCTGCTGCCGCCACAGAAGCCCCTGCCGCTGAAGCAATCACCCTCAAGATCGTCTCCAGTTTACCCATGACTGGTTCTTCATTGACCCAGACCCAGACCATCGTCAACGCCATGCAGTTGCGCCTCGAACAGGCCAACTATAGCGCGTGCGGTGGCAAGTATGCCCTTGAATACGAAGCCTGGGATGATGCCTCTGCCGCTCTCGGCAAGTGGGATCCCGCTGTCGAAACCGAAAACGCCAATAAAGCCGCCGCTGACACCGCAATCGTTGCATACCTCGGCACATTCAACTCCGGCGCCGCCAAGTTATCCATTCCGATTTTGAACGCCTCCGGTCCATTGACCATGATCTCCCCCGCCAACACCAACCCTGGTTTAACCAAGGCTGACAAAGACCTCCCCGGCGTTACCGATTCCTACTACCCAACCGGCGTCCGCTCCTACTCCCGCGTTGTTGCCGCTGATGACATTCAAGGCAAAGTCGCCGCCAACTTCGTGAAATCCCTCGGCGCCACCACCGTTTACATCCTGGACGACCAGGAATTGTACGGCAAGGGCGTTGCTGATGTGTTTGATGCCACCGCCAAGGAAATTGGTTTGACAGTCGTTGGTCACGAAGGCATTGACCCGAAAGCCGCTGACTACAAAGCTTTGATGACCAAGATTTCCACCAGCAATGGCGGAAAAGCCCCCGATGCCATCTACGTTGGTATGGTTGTGGACAACAACGCCTCCCAGCTCTTGAAGGATAAGGTCGCGATCATGGGCGACAACGAAAAGGTTAAGTATGTTGGTCCCGATGGCATCCAGACCCAAGCCTTCATTGATGGCGCTGGCGCTGATGTTGCCGAAGGCGCTTATGGCTCCGTCGCTGGTGTTGCGCTCGACAAACTGCCTCCCGCTGGTTTGCAGTTCGTGAAAGACTATACCGCCAAATTTGGCAATCTGACCGAACCCTACGCGGTATATGGCTACGAGACCATGAATGTGGCTCTCAAGGCGATTGAAGATGTCTGCGCCGCTGGTGGCGATCCCACCGATCGCGCCGCTGTCAACAGCGCTGTCTTCGCCATCAAAGATTTCGATGGCGCTCTCGGCACCTGGTCATTCGACGCCAATGGCGACGCTACCCTGACCGACATGACCTTCTACCAAGTCCAAGGGGGAGCTTACGTCCCCGTCGGTACTTTCAAGTAAAGATAAATTCTCTCGCAAGTCGGGGGCGGCACAATATGCCGCCCCCTCATCCTTTTTGATGAGTGTGTGTTAAAGTGGAGAACTATGGAAACCACCAGGAAAAAATTTAACTGGAGACGATTCGCCATCGCCTCACTTGTTCTATATATCGTTTTCCTTATTGGACCCATCGTGGGACTTGACGTACCAATAGTCTATGCGGCGATAAAGGCCAACCCACTTCAATTGGTTCAATTTTTGATCATTGGCATCTCAAACGGTGCGATCATCGCCATCATTGCATTGGGATATACAATGGTGTACGGAATTATCGAATTAATCAACTTTGCGCACGGTGATGTATACATGATTGGTGTTTTTACATCCCTGACCGTTCTTTCGCTGACAGGCACATTGGAAAGCAAAGACCCTATCAAAATAGTTCTTGGACTTATTCTGGCACTGATTGTCTCTGTCGTTTTTTGCGCAGTCCTTAATGCAACCATTGAAAGGCTTGCCTATCGGCGGCTTCGCAACGCTCCGCGCCTTGCCCCGTTAATCTCTGCAATCGGTATGTCTTTTATTATTGAAAATGTTGGTTTGATGTGGGCGGCGCAGGCATGGCTGGTTCCATCTTTTGGCACAACGGGCGGTGCCTCTCAAAAGGTATTCCCGGATATGTTGGGCATCCTTTTCACCAGTCTCGGCTGGGATGTTAATTTACTTGCATCCAGTGGAATGGCTCTTCGTCTAACAATTAAAGATGTACTCGTCATTGTTCTCGCTGTTGCATTAATGACCGGCTTATACCTTTTTGTTCAACGGACCCGCCTTGGAAAAGCCATGCGCGCCACTGCACAAAATCGAGATGCGGCAAAAATGCTTGGCATTGATATTGACTGGGTCATCACCGCCACATTCCTCATCGGCGGCGGA
>DYDH01000149.1 GCA_020717985.1 Herpetosiphon sp.
AAAGTTGTTCTCATCACAGGCGCATCATCAGGTTTTGGAGAAGATGCGGCATTGCTCTTTGCAAAAGAGGGCTGCAAAGTTGTCCTCGCCGCGCGCCGCATTGACCGCTTGCAAAGCCTTGCCGCAAAAATTCAAGACCTTGGCGGCGAAGCCATCGCCATACCGGTTGATATTATTGACTCGGTTGAAGTGGAAAACATGGTGAAAACCACACTTGACCTGTACGGTCAGATTGATATTCTTTTTAACAACGCAGGCATTGGGCGCGTGGAGTGGTTTGAGAATCATTCCCGGGAACGTGATATCAATATGCTGGTGCAGGTCAACCTGACTGCGCTAATGCAGGTCACGCGTGAGGTTTTGCCGCACATGCTTGCACGGGGTGAGGGACATATCATTAACATGGTTTCGGCTGCTGGGTTTCTCGCCTCGCCGCTCATTACAAGTTATGCGGCCAGCAAACACGGCGCGCGCGCTTTTACCGATGCTCTGCGCCGTGAAGTTGCGCCGTTGGGTATCAAGGTCAGCGGAATTTATCCCGGGCCCGCCTCCACTGAATTTGGTTCGCATGTGGGCAAGAACGATGCCTACCATTCGGTCAGTTCTGCGATCAAATTTCACATGACCTCCAACTATGTTGCGCGCCGCGTACTGGATGTTGCCAAACGCCCGCGCCGCAGTTTGATCATTCCGTGGTGGTACCGCATCGTCATTACTTTTGACATGCTCTTTCCAGTCGTCGTTGATTGGATTTCTTATGCATTCTCGAAAAAAAATCATAAATTGGATTAGGAGACTCACATGACTCTTGCGCGACTTAACGCCCTCACCGCTTCTCTGCTTAACTCAAAACTGGATGCGGTTATTCTGAATCCGGGTCCCACGCTGACGTATCTTACGGGCGTGCAATTTCACCTGATGGAACGCCCGGTTGTTTTATTTGTCGCGCCAGGCAAAGACCCCGTGCTGGTTCTGCCCGAACTTGAACTTCTCAAAATGGATTTATTCCCATACAAAGTGCAAGCCATCGCGTACGGCGAAAACCCGTCAGAGTGGGATGATGCCTTTCGAAAAGCTGCCCAAGCCCTGGGCGTGGACGGGAAGCGCATCGGCGTCGAGCCACGTCAACTGCGCCTGCTCGAATTCCGTCACGTAAAAGCTGGCGCGCCCGAAGCGGAGTATCCCGATGCCAGCGATGTGCTATCCCAATTGCGATTGAAGAAAGATAAAGCCGAAGTGGACGCAATGTGCCGCGCGGTAAAGATCGCACAAGATTCTCTTGAAGAGACAATTCCATTAATCAAGATCGGCATGACCGAACGCGAGTTGGCTTCCGAATTGGTGATGCAATTATTGAGGCACGGCTCCGATTCAGAATTGCCTTTTTCGCCCATTGTTTCCGGCGGACCGAATGCCGCAAATCCGCACGCTTCGCCGTCCGAACGAAAATTGCAGGCGGGCGATCTGCTGGTTGTTGATTGGGGTGCTGCGTATGGCGGTTATATCTCAGACCTCACGCGTACCTTCGCGGTGGGTGAGGTGGATGCGGAATGCCAGAAGATTCACAAGATCGTACAGGAAGCGAATGCCGCAGGTCGCGCCGCAGGCAAGCCCGGTGTGCCGTGCGCGGATGTGGATATTGCCACGCGTGATGTGATTGAAAAATCAGGCTACGGAAAATATTTCACGCATCGCACAGGTCACGGCATTGGCATGGAAGGTCACGAAGACCCATACATGCGCGGCGACAACATGCAACTGTTGGAAGTTGGCATGGCATACACCGTCGAGCCGGGCATTTATCTGCCGAATCGTAATGGAGTCCGCATTGAAGATAATATAGTCATCACCGAGAGTGATGCGGAGTGCTTGAGCGACATGCTGCGTGAAATTCGTGTGGTGGGGTAAATTTTTCTGCGAAGTACGCAAAGGTCACGAAGGGAAAAGAACTTTATGTCCACAGTCCTCTCTAACTACCTTGACCTGCTCGACTCTCAGCGTGAGGCTGCTCTCAGTGCGCTGGATGGTTTGACCGACACCCAACTCTGGCAGAGGCCCGAGCCAAAAGAGTGGAGCATCGGCGAAATCCTTGACCATAATTATTTGTTGTTCAGATCCTTTTATCCCAGCGTGAAGTGGATGTGGAAATGGTTTGGCTGGTATGGTCGCCTGCGCCGCAACCGTCCGTATCAGACTGAAATTGAAGATTTGTATCGCAGTCCAAAGTTTCCGCAGTGGGTGGGCTTCATGTGGACTCCGCGCTACAATCCGCGCAAACCTGTTCCACTGGAAACGCTCAAAAATGAAGTACGAAGTCTTCATGCAATAGTCCGCCATTTTTATGAAGGCAGGGATTTGGATGTGCTGGGAAACCTGTATCTTTATGACCCGCTCTTCGGCTGGTGTAATCTTATCGTCATCCTGCGGATCGGCATTTATCACGACCAGTTGCATTTTGACGATGTCATCAAACAAGCCGCGCAATTCCCAAAATGATTTCCGTCTTGCAGGCGAAGTCCGAACAGGCTGGGTTATTGACAACAATTACGCTGGCATCGAAACGTCATTGGAATTATCCCGATGGGTGGATTCAATCCTGGCTTCCGTCACTGACGATCACTTCGGAATATATCCTTGCAAACGAAACATGGGTGGCAGTTGTAGATGGTCAGTGTGTCGCATATTATTCACTTAAGTACGATGAAGAATATCTATGGCTGGATAATCTCTGGGTTTTGCCAGAGTTCATGGGACAGGGGATTGGAAAGCAACTTTTTCAACACGCTTTGGATAGAAGCCGTGTACGCGGCGTATTCACCCTGAAGATCGAAGCGGATCCCAATGCTCAATCTTTTTACGAAAAAATGGACGCGTATAAAATAGGTGAACATCACACACAAGTGGACGATCAACCGCGTATTTTGCCTATAATGGAGATAAAGACTTTTGCAGCCAGGTGATATTGATTAAGATTGTTTTTATTAATATGAGGCAGAGTCCATCAATAAAAGAAAGCGTTCAAGTGAATTATTCCTCACAAGAAACGCTTTCTTTATTTAATTTAATGGAAGACGTTTGACTTTTAGTACCAAATTCTAAATGATGTTGTTGTGTTTGCGCTAAAACGACTATAAGTACATACAACATCGACGTAGATCAAACTGCCGTATGGCTGGTTGACAAAAGAGAGCGGCACCATCCCCACGCCGTTGGTATTCGTGGTTAACGTGGTAGGTTCCGCACGCCCATCCGGCCAATGTACGAGCGTTGCACAACTTGCATTTGCCACAGGCTGCAGGTTTTGATCCTGTACGATCACAAAGATCAATTGTGAATCGGTCGCGAGGGTTACAGCTTTCCACGCAAAGGCGCGCACCTGCAAATTGACAATATCCGTACTTGTGTGGTCCAACGGCTTTACCGGCGAGAGCAACCCAAGGTCTTCACCCAGTTTATCAAAGTACATACGACCCAGGTCTGAGACTACAACGCGCTGCCCCTCCGCTTTCCAGGGCTGCCACTCCATGCGCGCTTTTTCAAAATATTGTACGATCTTATTCTCGTGATATTCAAATCCTGAGATCGGATACCCAAACTGTGCCACCCCGCCATATTGATCAAAGAACTCAAGGAAAGCAAAACAAACCGGATAACCGGTTTCAGAATAGGTGCGGCACGCAAAAGTATTTGAAACATTTAACGGGCCAGTGGAAATATATGTTTCACGTCCGAGTTGTGTAAGTTGTACCCGCTGACCTTCGGGCAGGTCGGCGCGATACTCAAAACGGGCACGCTGGAAATATTGCACTGTTTTATTGTTTTTGTCTACATATTCCTCAGTGATGGGATAGCCATACAAAAATATGGCATTGGGATTGAGATTATAAAATTTTAGGAAATCCCCTTTAACGTTGTGACCAGTCTCGCTAAAATATCTGGGGTCCTGCTCCTGGGTTTGCGCGCGAACAGATACCCAACTTGCACTGAGCAGACAAAGTGTAATGAAAACAGCAAGAGATCGACGTAACATGGCTTTCCTTTTATTATACTCAGAATTTTTTTGTTAAACATTGCAAACTGTCATCTCGAAAAATTGAGAATAAACCAAACTATGAAGGAACAATTTTACCCAATTATCAGAGTCGGGGATACTTTTTAACCATGTGATTGCTGCCTTTAAAAAAAACACGCCCGACTTAAGCCAGGGCGCGAAAGGAACACAATATAAGGATATGTGATCTTCGGCGATCTGGCGATCATGATTGTGTTTCCACAACTTTAGACCCATGACTTTGCGTCCCCGCCTTTCGACGGGTTTGCTATTTAACAGATATTTTTCTACTCACAGTTTAGCACACAGTTTCTCTTTTACGCCATACAATTTTGAAAACACCAGTCTCAACTATTATTTAACAAGGCTCGGACGATTTTTTCTGCCGCGCGACCATCGCCATATGGATTAACCGCCTTCGCCATTTCCGCATAAGCGGATTCATCTTCCAATAGCCGCTTCGCTTCCTGGACGATGAGGCTGGTTTCTGTTCCAACCAGTTTAAGCGTTCCCGCTTCAACTCCCTCCGGGCGTTCGGTGACATCGCGCAGCACGAGGGTTGGTATGCCAAAGGCGGGCGCTTCCTCCTGAATTCCGCCCGAGTCGGTGAGGATGAGCGCGGCATGTTTCATCAAATGCACAAGAGGTAGATAATCCAAAGGCGGAAGCAGGGTGATATGTTCCACTCCTTTGAGCAGTCGGTTGACAGGTTCCTGCACATTCGGGTTCAAATGAACGGGATAAACAATTTCAATGTCTCCACGTTTTGCCAGTTCGAGCAGCGAGCGGCAAATATTTTCCAGCGGTTGACCGAAATTTTCACGGCGATGGGCAGTCACAAGTAATAAGCGCCGAGCGCCGGGGAATGAGTTTTTACTCACTTCTTGTTTCTCGTTTCTTAATTCCAACTTTCCAAGCAATTCCTGTACATCAACGGGTTCAGCCTGTGTGGATACAAACTGCAAGGCGTCAATGACTGTGTTGCCTGTGACTTTGATGATCTCATCTGCAATGCCTTCATGCAATAGATTTTGCCTTGACCATTCTGTTGGCGCAAAATGCAGGTCGGCTGTTACACCGGCGATGCGGCGATTGAGCTCCTCGGGGAATGGCTGCCATTTATCGTGAGTACGGAGCCCTGCTTCCACGTGACCGAATTTTATGCGCTGGTAATAAGCCAGCAGGGAGGTAATTGCAACTGTGGTTGTATCGCCTTGCGCCAGCACCCAATCGGGTTTGAAATCTTCGAGAACAGGGTCGAGATGGATAAAGATGGCCGCGCTTAATTGCGCGAGAGACTGGTCGGCACGCATCAAGTCCAGGTCGTAATCGGGTTTGATCTCAAACAGATTCAAGACTTGATCCAACATTTGCCGGTGCTGGGCGGTGACGCATACCCGTGATTCAATTCCCGCTGTTTTAGCCAGCAGTTTTACAACAGGCGCCATTTTCACGGCTTCAGGGCGTGTACCAAAGACGGAGAGAATTTTCATGGGTGATTTCTGGAGAATTACGTATTACGTACTTTCCCAACTCCCAATACATGAATATCAAAACCCGCATTTTTCCATGCTTCAACATCCCATCCGTTGACCGTGTCCACGAGAATACGGGCTTTTGTTTTCCCCGCAATTTGCATTGGGTTGAACCGCCTGAATTCTGTGTGACCGACCAACAGCAGAAGCGCATCCGCATCTTTGATGGCATCTTCGAGAGTGGGTGACATGGTAATTCCCACAAGATTTGCATCTGGCTTGAATGGCTCCCATGCTTTCACCAGCGCGCCTTCACTTTGAAGCAGATGAACAACTTCATTTGCCGGGCTTTCGCGCAGGTCATCCACATCGGGTTTGTAGGCCAGCCCGAGGGCGGCGATCCTTTTTCCATCCAGTGAACCAAGCGCGCGTTTGACCGTATTCACCACGAAATGCGGTTGTGCGTCGTTCACCATGCGCGAGTGATAGATAAGCTGGGTTAACTCTGGCGCGGATTCGACGAGGAACCACGGGTCTACGCTGATGCAATGACCACCGACACCGGGACCGGGGGTGAGAATCTTTACACGCGGATGCAGGTTTGCAATGGAGATCGCCTCCCACACATCCACGCCAAATTTATCGGCGAGGCGTGAGAATTCGTTTGCAATGGCAATATTCACATCGCGGTATGTGTTTTCCATTAATTTGACCATTTCAGCGGTGGTCGCGTCAGTTTTGATGATCTGTCCCTTTACGAATGTGGCATACAGGTCGTGTCCCATTTGCGCGGACTCGGGTGTGACACCGCCGATGACGCGCGCGTTCTCGATCAATTCCCGCATGATCTGTCCGGGCAAAACCCGTTCGGGTGAATAAGCCAAATGGAAATCGCGCCCAGCTTCAAGTCCGGAGCGGGCGAGGATGGGACCTACCAAATCCACAGTGGTGAGCGGTGGGGAAGTCGATTCAAGCACGACGAGATTCCCTTTCCGCAAAAACGGGACGATGGATTCAGTGGCAGAGATGACGGCACGCATGTCAGCCAGTTTATAGGTCACGCCGTTGTATTCGCCGAATTTATTTTCCTGAAAGGGGGTTGGCACAGCGATGATAAAGGCATCCGCCTCTTCGGGTTTTGTGGCGGCTTTGAAATTGCCGGATTGAATGGCCTTTTTTAATTCGTCATGCAAGCCTGGCTCGTGAATATGGATTTTGCCCTTATTCAGGGTATCGATGATATGCTGGCTGGTATCCACACCGAGGACGTTCACCCCATGCGCGGCGAATGTGGACGCGGTGGGGAGACCGATATAGCCAAGTCCGATGACACAAATTTTTTGAAATTTCACTGAGACTCCAATTATGCTTTATTTAACGGTCTTATTATACAACCAGCATACAGCTTTACAGGGTACCGCAAAAATGGCAAAAACAATAATTTTTACCCGTATTTTGGCGCTTGAAAGATTGAGAGGACGCAACTTTTGAACGACACATTGCGTAAATTAATTAAATCTCATCTTTCTTGTTGTATAATGAAACGGAGGCACAATGGACTTTCTACTGGAACCTAATGTTGCGTACCTGATCCTGCTGAGCGGCGTTTTACTTGGCTTGATGGCAATTGTTACACCGGGCACGGGACTGTTTGAAGTAGGCGCGTTCTTCTGCCTTGCGTTGGCGGGATATGCGGTCTATAACCTGTCCTTCAATTGGTGGGCATTGGCGCTTCTTGTTTTGAGCATTGTTCCATTTATTTACGCCATTCAAAAGCCAAAACGTGAACCATATCTTGGAATTTCCATTCTTCTGCTGGTAATCGGTTCGATGTTTTTGTTTGCGGCGGATGGCTGGAAGCCCGCCGTCAATCCGTTCATGGCGCTGGTGTCTTCGGTATTATTGTCTGTCTTTCTGTGGATCGTCGTGCGAAAAACTGTTCAAGCCGCTGGAGCACGTCCAGTGCATGACCTTGAAGCATTAATTGGTTCACTCGGCGAAGCCCGGTCAAGGATTCACGAAGAGGGAAGTGTATATGTTTCAGGGGAGATGTGGTCCGCCAAAAGCGACAGCCCCATTCCTGATGGCAGTTCAATTCGTGTCGTTCGTCGCGAGGGATTTGTCCTCGTTGTTGAAAAAAACAGTTAGTCAAACTTATATCTTAAAGAAGGAGAAAAAATATGGGAAATGCTCTTGGAGTTGGCAGCACCGTCTTTTGTTTGGTAGGTGCAATCCTAATTATTGGCTTTATATTTCTAGCCAATGCCATTCGTATCGTGCCTGAATACCAGCGCCTGGTTGTCTTCCGACTGGGCCGTGTATTGCAACAGCCGAAGGGTCCCGGTATTGTTTTGTTGATACCCGTCATTGACCGCGCAGTAAGGGTTGACCTTCGCGAACAAATCCGCGAGGTGCCGCATCAAGTGTCAATCACAAAAGATAATGCTCCCATCTCGATTGACTTCCTGTGGTACTACAAGATATTAGACCCGGCCATGTCAGTTTTGCAGGTTGGAAACTTTGAGTTATCCGCGGCTGGTATTGCGGCTACAACTTTGCGCGCGGTCATCGGCGGTATTCCTTTGGATGATGTGCTTTCAGAACGCGAGCATATCAATAACATGCTTCGCACCCGTTTGGATGAAGTGACCGAACGCTGGGGTGTGAAAGTGACCAACGTTGAAATCCGTGAGATACTGCCTCCGCCCGGAGTACAGGATGCAATGAACCGCCAGATGACGGCAGAACGTGTCCGCCGCGCTTTGGTGACAGAGTCCATGGGTGACCAGGAAGCGGCCATCAATCGTGCCGAAGGCGCCAAGCAAGCCGCCATTTTGCAAGCCACCGGTGAGCGCGAGTCCAATATTTTACGAGCAGAAGGCGAGAAGCAGGCTCAGGCTTTACGGGCACAAGGTTTTGCTGTCGCGTTGGATGCCATCTTCAATGCCGCCAAAGGTGTTGACCAGAAGACCATGACCTTGCAGTATTTTGAAACACTCAAGTCCATTGGCACGAGCCCATCCACCAAGTTCATCTTCCCGATGGAATTCACCAGCATGCTGGATAATTTCCTCGGCAAAGATGCGAAGAAGTAAAAGAAAGTAAAAAGTGAAAAGTGAAAAGTGGAGAGATGAAATGAAAATTTCACTTTCCACTTTTTTATTGATACAATGACCCCCGTCATGGAAATTGTTCCCGCATCCATTCTTGATCTAAACGCGCTCCGCAAACTTGAAAATGAAAGTTTTGGAAAAGACGCATGGCCATTGCTTGATCTCATCGCCGTTCTGACTTTCTCTGAAGTGATTCGACTTAAGGCAGTGGAAGACGGCCAAATGGCCGGGTTTGTAGCCGGGGACCCGCGTCCGCGCGAAGGCTGGGGCTGGATCGCCACCATTGCGGTTGATCCACGCTACCGGCGGCGCGGTATCGGGCGCGCGTTGCTCCATGCCTGCGAAGCCAAACTTGGCGTGCCGCGCTCCCGTTTAACTGTCCGAATCTCAAACCAGTCAGCCATCTCAATGTATGAAAAAGACGGCTATGCCACCACCGAAATTTGGAATAACTATTACAACGATGGTGAAGACGGCATGGTCATGGAAAAAGAACTCGAAAGTTAATTGTAATTTCCCAGTCACTTGAAAGGTTTATAATCAACCAATATGTCCGAAACTCTGCTTCCGCCTGTTTGGGTAAATACAAATCCATTATTACAGCAAATGATAGATGACCTCGTCACACAAAACCGTGTGGCAGTGGACACCGAATCCAACAGCCTGCATGCTTTTCGTGAGCAGGTTTGTCTGGCGCAAATCTCTTCGACCAATGCGGATTACCTGATTGACCCGCTTGTATTGAAGGATTTGAGCGCGCTCGCCCCCATTTTTTCAAACCCCAAAATTGAGAAAATATTCCACGCCGCAGAATATGACCTGGTCTGCCTGCGGCGCGATTTTGGATTTTCGTTTGCGAACCTCTTTGATACGATGCATGCCGCGCGCGTGCTTGGTTACCCGGCAGTCGGCTTGGATAGGTTGCTGAACGATAAGTTCAAAATCCAAACCGACAAGCGTCACCAAAAAGCAAATTGGGCCGCGCGTCCGCTTACGAAGGAACAGATCCATTACGCGCGCCTTGATACGCATTATCTCTTTGACTTGCGAGATGTGCTGGAGAAGGAATTGCGCGAAAAAGGACGCTTGGAGTTTGCACAAGAGGATTTCACACGCGCGTGTCTGTTTGATGAGCAAAAACATAAAATAAACGGCGAATCGTGGGAGCGTTTCTCCAGCCGCAAAGACCTTTCGCTTCGCGATTTGACCATTCTGGCGCAATTATGTAAATGGCGCGATATCGAAGCGGAAAAATTAAACCGCCCGGTTTACAAGGTTATTATGGATGACACCCTCGTCATGGTGTCGAAGAATTCACCTCAACACAAGGTGGACCTTTCCGCTTTGGGACTGAGTGAAAAGCAGATCCATTTGTGGGGTGATGGAGTCTTGTCCGCAGTCCGGCAGGGGGTGTCGGCTCCGCTTGTTACACGGAAACAAGTTGAGACGAAGAATGATGCGTTTCTTCGTCGACTGGAAAAATTGAAAGTCTGGAGAAAAAAGGTCGGACTGGAGATGGGAGTCGAGTCGGATGTCATTCTGCCAAAGCCATATTTATCAGCGATTGCGGAAAACCCGCCGAATGATATCAACGAGTTGGCATTCATCATGAAAGAAACCCCCTCGCGCGTGGATAAATACGGCGTGCAGATATTAAAGCTGCTTGGGGTGAAAAATGCGAATTAATTTTCACGGTGCAGCGCATACTGTAACGGGAAGCCAGCATTTATTGGAGATTAACGGCTCGAAATTGCTTTTGGATTGCGGGTTGTATCAGGGCAAACGAGCGGATACGTACGAACGCAATTTGAATTTTCGATTTGATCCACAAAGTGTGGATGCGGTCATTCTTTCGCACGCGCATATTGACCATGCGGGTAATTTGCCCAACCTGACAAAACAGGGTTATGAAGGCTTGATCTATGCCACGCGCGCAACGGCCGAGTTGGGAAGTTTAATGATACGCGACTCGGGGCGCATTCAGGAGGCGGATGCGGAATTTATAAATAAGAAACGTATGCGGCAGGGTGAATCTCCAATCGAGCCGTTGTACACGGCACAGGATGCGGAAGATGTTACGGGCATGTTCAAAGGCGTGGACTATGCCGAGGCTTTTGAACCCATTCCCGGCGTGATTGCCCGTTTTTACGATGCAGGGCATATTCTCGGCTCGGCGGGTGTGTCACTTGAAATCGAAGAGAAGGGTAAAAAAATCCGCTTATGGTTTTCTGGTGATATTGGCAGATATCGAATGCCATTATTACGCGACCCTGTTCTACCTGAAGCCGTTGATTACATGATCATGGAATCAACCTACGGCGATAAATCACACAGCGACCCGGAGAAGGCTTTTATTGAATTTCGCGATGTGGTTAAGCGCACGGTGGAGCGCGGCGGGAAAGTGATCGTGCCCGCTTTCGCAGTGGGACGCACCCAGGAATTGGTTTATAACTTGAATGAAATGATGGAAGACGGTGATGTACCACGCGTGCCGGTCTATGTGGATAGTCCGCTGGCAGTGAATGCCACCCAGGTTTTCAGAAATCATCCCGAATGTTTTGATGAGGAGACACGCCAGTTCGTGCTGGAAGCGCGACACCCTGCGCTTGATTTCAAAATGCTGACTTACGTGAAGTCGGTGGATGAATCCAAAGCATTGAATGAACGTAAAGAGCCGATGATTATCATCTCCGCTTCGGGTATGGCGGAAACGGGCCGCATTGTGCATCATATCCGCAATAATATTGAGAATCCCAAAAATACGATCTGCATTGTCTCATGGCAGGCGCCCA
>DYDH01000441.1 GCA_020717985.1 Herpetosiphon sp.
TTGACTACACGACCTTGCCCGGCCGCACATTTGACTCTGACCCTTTTGCCTGAGAAAGGGCAAAACCCTTGAAGTTGCCTTCGGCATAGGCAGAAAAATTCGCCCGGTTCGCTATGGCAGAAGATCTTTGTGAAAATAAAAACTCGATCTGATAAGATCAGTAATGAGGTTATGATCACATCAGATAATCAAAACAATGGGCTATTGTTTGGAATTTTCAGGAAATATTTTGCTGTGTTTCACCTCTTTGTTCGGTTATTATTTTTTGGAATTATACGTTGACCATTGGCCGAGGGGATTAAGTATCATGTCCCCCCGAATTGGCGCGACCTGTGCGGCGGTGTTTGCCGCGTCAGAGTTTACGTCTTTGTTATGTGCCGCTTTTTATAAAATGCTAGGAATTCGCTAGGAGAAAGAACCGTCACGCCTTGACTCAGTTCTAATGGAAAATGAACATGGTTGCCTGTGACTAGGCATTCAACTTGTGCAGCAATAGCCACTTCTAGGAATGCTTCATCATCAACGTCCGGCAATGATTGACAGAGAGGAGATGCTGCAATCGTGAATCCACGATGCTCGATATGATCAAGAATGGCAGAGACCTTGTCTTTTTCAAACTTGAACTTGGGGCGATCGAGCACTTCTTCGTATTCGGTCAAGATTCGGGCATCAAATGAAAGTGTAAGATCACCGGACGAGACCATGCGGACAATTTCTCCGCATGGACCGAATGGCGATAAAAGACCAGCAACAAGGACATTGGTATCGAGAACAATGTTCATCGCGCTGTTATACGTTTTTTACGGACAGCTTTGATTTCCTCGTCAATCTCATCCATCGTGATCTTGTCGGTTCCTTTGCCTGAAGATCGGCGCTGAATACTCGCTACCGCCTCGACTGCGCGCGCTTGCCGAAATGCGGATAAGGATTCTTCAAGATTCGATTCACTTATTGCCGCAAGAATGGCAATTGGCCTCCCATTGCTCGTAATTATCATCTCCCGCTCCATCGGGAGTTCTTTCCAAACATCGGCAGATTTACCTCTCAAATCACGTACGCTCAAAAATTTCATTTGTCACCTCCATGTGTGACCTAAATTATGTACTCAAATGTCACCCGTGTCAATTGAATTTTTTCACATAACGCTCCGAGAAACCTGTGGCGCAGGTGACCGCGAAAAAGAAAAATACTCTAAGCGCCTGGATTGATCCCGAACTAATAATTAATTGGGGTCAGATCAAATTTATTTTTTGCAAGAGAAATGATAGTAATTTGCCTCTGACCCTTTTGCCTGACCCTTTTGCCAGGGGTTCATTTCAATATGGACAGCGGCACCACCCCGACAAATTTTTCAACCGTCCGGTGGTCCTCGAGGTGGTAGGTGACCCGCAGGTCGTTTTCCACCCATGGAGCTGCGTCCCGGGGATTGGGGTAGTAGTCGATGGTGATATGCCGGGTGCGGGTTAGGACCTGCCGCATGTCCGCTTCGCTGGCAAAGCCCATCAGGATTTCGAACCGGGGGGTGAAGCTCATGGACAGGGCTTCGATCTTGCCAGCCTGGGCATCCAGGGCGCGCATGAACTGCGCCTTTTTGTCCGGCGCGGCGTTGTAGCGGCCGACCATTTCCTGACCCAGCCGTATCATGTGCGTCATTTGGGCATACTCCGCCTGGATGAAACACCCGTCCACATCCTCCATGCCGCCGTAGTGAATGACCAGCGTTTCACTCAAGGGTGGGTCCACGTAGAGCTCGGCCTGTGGATCACTCTTCACCCGCATGTCGATCCACAGCCCGTAGAATTCATAATTGTCCCGCCGGCCGTCCAACAGTTCGGCGGCGGAACACGCGATGCCATCGCGCTGCAGTTCAACTCGGGCCTTTTCCACCTCGGCGGTGATGTGCGGCACTTTGCCAGCAAGAATACACGCCTTTTCCAGGGGCGAAAACGCCACCAGTTTGAAAAAATCGACGCAGCGGCCGGCGTTGAGC
>DYDH01000442.1 GCA_020717985.1 Herpetosiphon sp.
TGATAAAAAGATAGTTAATTATAAATTAAAATCAAAGGCGCCCAGCAGTTCCGCAACATTGTTGCTTTACTGCCTCAATTCATTGGTGTTGCATAAGGATTTAAGTGGCGAGCATTTTCGCATGAAGTTTTTCCGGGCGGAAACGGCCGCCAAGGGGTATTATTACCCTCTGTGGGCAGACCTATAGCAGGCCTATATATAAAATAAGAACTGAAGCATTAGATTTTCTGATAATATCCTGAATCCACGTCAACTGGAATCCGAAGGACAGTAGCCGAGATAGAGCGAGGCATATAGTTCCGTTGCCATCCGCGCCGCCCAATGTAGCTTTGTGTGGTTTTTTCTGATTTGTGGTTTCAAATTAAGGAATATAAATGCGTGAAAGAAGTTATAAGCAAGCATGGTGATAAGCCAGAAGACGTCCATCGCTTCATGCTTGTATACATGGTCAGCTCTCCACTGGTTGACCAATTCGTTAAAACCGTTGTTTTCAATCTTCCATCGGGCATGAGCGATAGGAACGAACTCTTGAGTGGGCAGTTCCTTCTGTGGAACGTCCGTGGCCCATGCCCATTCCGAAGTTTTTTCTTCCTTACGTTTTGTGTCCGGACTTGTGGCAACCGTGGTTTCCACAGAATAGACAACCCTGGCTTCCACCGGCAATGTACTCCAAGTGGTCAGGTTTTCTATGTCCCAACAGACGTGTTTGCATCCATTTTTATCAGTGAACGTGACAGGAGGCTCTTTTTTCATAATACCACGCACATCTTGGAGCAATTCCCGCCGCTCGTCTTTTAATACAGCAATAACATGTTTGCGGCGGCGGAGCGCCTCCTTGAACACATTCGCCCGTGCGTACAAACCGTCTCCCAATATCAAGTTGAAGGCCCGGGGCATTGTTTTGCAAAGCCGTTCAATAAGACGAAGAGCTGCAGCTATTTCATCCTCTCCGGGACGTTGCGGTTCCATGTCCAGGCACATGGAAAATGAACCGCACAGCAATTGCGCCATGACATACCGATGGTAGAATTGAACTATTTCCCCTTGGTTGGTCTGTATCCCGCGCAGCAAGCATTTCGGACAACACCGGACATAGCTGGCATTGGGCTCATGACCATCAATAACGATAGCATAGAATTTTCCATACACCGGTCGGATGGCCTTGTTCCGTTTGAGACGCGTATACATCTCTCGAATAATATTCCGGATATC
This sequence comes from Herpetosiphon sp., assembly GCA_020717985.1. GTDB lineage: Bacteria > Chloroflexota > Anaerolineae > Anaerolineales > Villigracilaceae > Villigracilis. The sequence continues at coordinate 1,213 of DYDH01000442.1, forward strand.
GTCCGGATTAACCTGCGCGCACACCCGGCCTATACTGTCTGCACTCGGAAGAGCGCCCCCGATCCAACGTCTCCAATACCCTCGCTGGCGCGTCTGTTCAAGCGCATTAAGACTTCCCATCCGGGTTAATGCCATTACCAACCCGCTCTGGAGGATCGCACGGAGGGGGATGATGGGCCTCCGCCGCGTGTCCCGAACATCTCCCAGTAACGTATCAATACGGTAGTTTTTATCGCAATAGCGGAGCAGTCGCCGAAGCATGTGGTTATTTACCGGCTATCTGTCTTTCCTATGTTCCATATGCGCTCAAAGCAATAAGTCGAGATAACACCGCACAAATTCACAATGGTTTTGTAATTGCCAACAGCACGGCGCACCGCTTCCACTTTATCTGTTGGAACGCAAATCATACGGCGCTTTCCTTGATATTGCAAAGCCACATACCAAGAAACGTGTTTTTTCCCTTTCCTAACGCAAACACAGGTTTCTTTACCGCAAGTCCGCGTCATTTTCACCATACTGGCTTTGACGAACGGTTCGTTATGGAGCAATTGGGTGAGTTTGGAACGGGCGGAGCGTTCTCCTTCCGGCCAATGGGAACGTGGTTTCATGAGCCCTCCTTCTGATATATTAATATATATCAGAAGGAAGCCAAAAGTCAAGAAAAAAATGAATGCGAATCTGCTATCTGGTGAAAATCCCCTCTATCAGCAGAAATTATAAGGACTTAAGTATTACAGATGCGGAATTG
>DYDH01000443.1:0-835 GCA_020717985.1 Herpetosiphon sp.
GTTTCACCGCCCAACTATGATTTTAGTGACGTACCGGTATCGATGAGCGATTCCACGGAATTGAAAATCTACGCGAATGGTGGTCAGGTTCAGATCGATTCTCTTTATCTGATAAACAACGGATCGTTCAGCATACAGCATGCGTACGGAATTCCGCATATCATTGCGATGGGTGATTCAATGATTATTAAAGTGAATTTCTCACCGACAACATTCGGTAGTTTCTCGGATGTTTTGCGGATTGTGACTAATTCAATCACGTCGCCTGTAACCGTTGATATGACGGGGAATGGCATATCCGGCGGACTGACTACAACATTTATCAGTCATAATTTTGGAGATGTGCCGGTTTCTTCGGATGATACCGTATCGCTGAATCTATACGCAACCGGCGGACCGGTGCAAGTGGATTCACTATATCTTCTGAACAATTCCGAGTTCACTGTTCAGAATGTGCCCGGATTGCCTCATATAATATCAATGGGAGATTCTCTGACCCTCAAAGTGAATTTCACACCGAACACATTCGGAAGTTTCAGCGACGTATTTCGGATCGTGACTAATTCGGTCACGCCGCTGATATCGGTCGATCTTACGGGTAACGGTCTGCCTGGAAACCTCAGCGTATCATCGAACGACCTGATCTTCCCAGTAACCGGTATAGGCGACACTTCCATTTTACAATTAAAAGTATATCCGGCGCTGGGCGTCGTGCGGCTTGACAGCATTGTGCTCCGGTCCGTTGATTACAGCATAACAACCATCAGCCTTCCGGCATTGCTTAGGGCGGATAATCATGATACAGTAAGTATTCCGGTGAAGTTCTCGCCATCAG
>DYDH01000443.1:848-1926 GCA_020717985.1 Herpetosiphon sp.
CATAGATACGGTGTATGTTTACAGCAACGCCGTTCAATACAGTTTGTATAGCATCAAATTAGAAGGCGACGCTCAGGCGAATGCGTTGCCGAATGAGTATGCGTTAAAGCCGGTTGATGATGACAATCTGGTAAATGTTCGCACGCCGGTGTTTGCATGGGAAGGCCGCGGCGATCCGGACGGCGACGCGCTGACGTACATACTCGATGTAAGCAAGGTATCGGATTTTACGACAATCGCTTACCGCGATACAACTCATGACACAACGCTGACTGCGAAGACTCAGCTAGACAGCATCGGCACGTATTACTGGCGCGTAACGGCTCAGGACGTATGGATCGGGGAAAGGCAGAGCAGCGATATTGGCTATTTCCGCATAGACGCTTCTCCGTCGGATTTGACGCTGGGAACGTTCTTCGGGAGCGTGCTGAAACAATATCTGAGCATCAATGTGATCGCGGGCAAGCTGATGCGTGCGATGACAGGACAAATTGGTCTACGGGACGCGGCGAACGCTTTACTGGATAGTTCCGCGCTGAAGTTTGAACTTACATCGGCGGCGAATAAATTCTATCAGACGCCCTACAAGCTGATTAGCACGGGCAATCTGTACATGACGGTTACGGGCACGGATTCGGCGCAGAATGTAACAACGATCGGCAAGAATTACTCGATCAGCTCGATTGCCAAGGAACAGGCGTTGGCGCTCAACTCCGGAGATAACAGCTGGCAGATTACCGCTCCGAAACGTACCGTCAGCGAAGATGGATATTTATTAGTCTCGGTGATCGGCGATGAAGCGAAGATCGTTCACGGCGAATCGTTGATGATGATGACGAAAGCGTCGGACGGATGTGTGATGATCGGTGAAGGCCTGGACATACTGGGTTCAGCGCCAATCCGCGAAGGACAAGGCTTTGTGGTTACACTGCGATATGGCGAAACGATTGCCGGTGATTTACGGTCACGGCACAGCGATTATGACGAACGGAACATCGGCTTGTACGCAGAACAGGACGGTGAATGGAAATATATCGGCGGAGAAGGCAAGAATGGCGCAGTTCAGGCGAAGATGAAA
>DYDH01000444.1 GCA_020717985.1 Herpetosiphon sp.
ACGAATGCGCGCGACATCAACGAGATCAACACCAGAGGCAAGTTTCATAATATAACTTTCGACCTTCGACTTTTGACCTTCAACCTTTACGGTCCTGCCGTCGAGATCACCAAACGATCGGGGTCAATATATTTACGGGCGGTTTCCAGCACATCGGCGCGAGTCACGCCGCGCACCATGCTTTCATAGCGTTGATAAAAATCCAATCCAAGGTTGTAACGCTCGATATTCAAAAGCGCGCCTGCAACACCATTGTTTGATTCAAGCGAAAGCGGCAAACGACCGATGTAATTTGCCTGACTATCTGTCAACTCTTCTTTTGTCACGCCACTCTTAATAAAACGGCGCAACTCCTTTTCGATCAAATCAATCGCCTTCTTTAAGTTCTTCGGGTTCACGCCCGCGCTCACTTCCCAACTGCCGGGACCTATGCCGGCGCTTAAATTGGAAGAAGCATAATATGCCAATCCGGATTTCTCACGCACAACCTCCCCAATGCGCCCCATCATACCGAATTGCCCCAACACAGAGTTGCCCAAAGACGCGGGAAAATATTCAGGGTCGCTGCGTCTCGGACCGATCATGCCAATAACCAGATCAGATTGCGACTTGCCCGCGAGGACGTGGTGGTGTTTGACAGTTTTCTTAACAGGTTTATACGCAGGCAAAGCAGGCGCTGCCACCTGACCTGGAACCTGCCATTCGCCAAGGATGCGATCCACCGCCTCGACCGCTTCCTTCGGGTTGATCGCGCCCACGATTGCAATGACCATGCCCCTCGGTCCAAAGTAGCGGCGATGAAATTCCTGCATATCCTTGCGCGTAATGGACTGGATCGTTTCCACAAATCCATCTGCGGGTCTGCTATACGGATGTCCTTCAAATAACATGCGGTCAAAAGCGATTGCCGCCATGTCTGATGTATCCTGCTCGCGGATGGCAAGTCCGGTAAGCATTTGCACGCGCAGTTTTTCAACTTCATTTTTTGGAAAGGTCGGCGCCCGCAATGACTCGGAAAGCAATTTGAGCAAAAGCGGAAAATCCTCCACCAGTGAGCGTCCGCCGAAGCTTGTGTTATGTACGCCTGAATCAAATCCCATGCTCGCGCCGACCGATTCAAGCTCGTTATATATTGCATCGAATGTGCGTGTTTGTGTTCCGCGCATTAAAGAAGATGAGACAAAATCCGCAAGGCCAAGTTTTTCATCACTTTCAAAGATCGCGCCCGCAGGCAGGTACCCGCCCATGCTAATGGACGGACTGCTAAAACTTGAACGCGCAAGGACAGTGATGCCGTTGGATAACACGACGCGATGTATATCATCGGGACCGGGGAAGGATGGCTTCATAATGTGTTTTTTCATTCTAAGCCTCACTACCTTTCGGAACATAAATGCCGATCACGCGACTTGCGGGTTGAAAATATTTTTGCGCCACACGCTGGATGTCCTGCGGTGTGACTTTGGCGAGATTGTCCAAATAATTTGTGTACCACTCATAGGAAGAGAACATTTCCACATACCCCATCCAAAATGCCTGACTGGTAATATTCTCATTTCCGTATACAAAGACTGCGCGCGCCTGTTTGACTGCGCGTTTGATTTCGTCTTCAGACGCCAAAACATCCTGCAATTTTTTAATCTCCACATCCAACGCCGCCATCACTTCCTCTGACTTACGTTTTGGATTTTTGATCATGGTAATCCGATAAAGGTAGGGATCAATTGTCGCTTCCGATGAACCCGCTACCTCCACTGCATATTCCCTATCCACCAGAGCACGATAAAGCCGGGATGTTTTTCCGGATAGTCCGCTCGCCCCGCCCAGCAGACTATCAAACACCTGAAGAGGAAAATAATCCGGGTGTGTGGCATTTGGGAAACGATACGCAACTTGAATAAAGGTGGTTTCGCCAGGTCCCTCAATGGAAAACCGCACCTCCCCTTTTTGTTCAGGCTCGGGGCGCGCAAGCCGGGGCGGGGTTGCCCCCTTGGGAATCGGTTC
>DYDH01000445.1 GCA_020717985.1 Herpetosiphon sp.
AAAGTGGGTACTTTTTCGTTAATAAATTGGGCACTTTTTCGCTTGTAAAAAACAGATGATGCAGGCAAAGTATTAATAGAATTAGGGAACCAGAAAAAAATAATCGGTGAGGAGGTTGGTAAGGCCTACCGATACAGACTCAATAAATAACCGCCAAAGGAAGTAGAAGTGTAGAAATATTGTGGAGTTCTACACTTCTACACTTCTACACTTCCCTCAGAATATTTCAGAGCACATGAGGCTTAAAAAGTATGCAAAAGTAGCCTAACCGACCGCAGAGCCGTTCCAGACATTTGGACACCCGTATGCCGAAAGTCGGTAGAACCTTTACAACTGAATATTTGCAAGCACTACCACATTACGCACGGTTATAATTCTGTATAACGGAGTGTGAACTATGGCAACAGACGGCGACGAATGGTTGACTGTAAGCGAAGCAGCAAAGATAAGTGATTATCACCCTGAGCATTTAACACGACTAATCAGGCAGGGCAAAATCAAAGCGCGTAAGATTAGTATAGTTTGGCTAGTTGATCGTGTGTCTTTGTTGGCTTATATAGATATCCAGAAAAAGAGAAGCGTAAAGCCTCCCAAAAAGTAGTATAATCCCCATGTCGTAACATACGACACAGAAACCCATTAAGACGGGCGCATAGAGTGCTAGTAACACTTTACACGCCCTGACCCCCACGCCGAGGAAGCGGCGCACGGGCTGAGGCGATTCTATCATGCCTCACCTTAACCGCTTGCGGCTTTTTGCCACAGGCGGTTATTTGTTTTGGCGCGGGGGAATTAGAAAAGGAGACAGAAATGATAAACATCAAAACGCTTTTTATCCTCCTGCTTTTGCTCATGTTGGCTTGTAGCTCGACCACCCAAGCCATGGTAATGCCCCAGCCCACCTCCACACGAGCGCCACCAGTAACAGCAACCCCTACCCCACAAATCTGCCATGTCAGAACCGGCTTTGAGACGGGCATATTGAATTTGAGAACTTGCGGCGGCACTTACTGTCCTGCTGTAACCATATTACATGAGGGTGACACATTGACCCAGACCCTTTCCAACGCAGTTGATGGCTGGATTCCTGTCAGGAATTCAGACGGCTTGCAGGGTTGGGTAAATTCAAAATACTGTAAAGGAAAATAAACCATGAAAAAGATTATGCCCCATGTCGCAGCCGTATTCTTTTCGCTCTTTGGCTTGGCGATCATCGTTCTGCTTATGTCCTATACATTTTCGGCGCTCGCATTCATCTTCCCGGATAACTTCATTGCCCAGATGATGGGAATGACGTTGTTTGATATTGCCGCGCTTGCCTGGCTGAGTGCGCTTATCTACCTCAGCAAATCAATCATGCAGTACGCGTTTTCCTTTATCGGCTTTATGGCTGGTTTGGCTGGCTCTCTGGCGATGGTGGCAATTGACGTGATGCTCGGCGGTCAAAAGATGGTCGAGGCACCCGCCTGGATAAACAGCGCGCTTGTTTTTGGTTTCATCGGCGTAGCGGTTACTCATGTCGTTTTGATCTATGCCTACGAACTCGCAGGACCTGAAATCAGCGCAAATATTTCACTCGGTATTGAAACCGCAAATATCACCGAGGAAGCCATGAAGCAGGCAGAAGGAGTGCTTCTCAGGGAACGCGGCGCGCTTGGCAATGTGATTGCGCCGCGGCTTGTGGATAACGTACGGCGCAACCTTGGTCTGCCTGTTTCTGGGGACCTGATCGACCTCCCTGCCTACGATGTGCCGGCTCAAGCACAGGCAATCCCCGTACAGATTCCCGCGCGGCGTGAAATGTCTTTTTCTGAGAGATTGCGAGCAGCCGGTCAGGTATTGATAAATCCCGCGTCGGCACTGCCCGGACAATATCAGGTGAATAAACAAACACCCGCGCCGGCAGTACAAGCAGATCAACAGCCGACCCAGGAACCGTCGCAGGCTAAACCGGAGAGCGAGGCAGCAGAATTGCAACCCGTCCCTTTCCTG
>DYDH01000150.1:0-878 GCA_020717985.1 Herpetosiphon sp.
TGTCCGCGAGAAGCCCGCGAGCGTGGGACTTGAAAATCAATTCAGCATCATTGACGAGCGCGAAGCGGAATTCATTCGCAAAGAGTCGGTCAACGCGTGGCTGTCGGCTCATCCAGATTTTCTCGAAGACTATCTCGACCCCGCGCTGGATCATTCCAAACGGGATTGGGTGAAGCGTCAGCAGTTGCCCAATTTAGTGGACTCGCTGGCTTTGGCATTTATCCGCTCGTCGAAAGATCGGCTCTTGACTCCCGATAGCCTGAGAGCCAAACTAGATGCATCTTTCGCCCCGCTGCCTCTCGCTGAACTCGGCTGGAGCATCTACGCGGACTATCAACGCGCTCTCGCCTATCGCGGTGCCGTTGACTTTGACGACTTGATCCGTTTGGCATTGACCTTGCTTCAAAATGATGAAGAATATTTGGAGCGATTACGTTTTCGTTATCCGTTCATTTTGGAAGATGAAGCGCAGGATTCAAGCAGGACACAACAAAAGATTTTGGGATTGATGAGCGGCGAGGGCGGCAATTGGGTACGCGTTGGCGACCCAAACCAAGCCATCTTTGAAACCTTCACAACCGCCGACCCCGACCTGTTACGAAGGTTCATCGTTGAAAACCCAAGTCAGGATATGCCAGAGTCGGGACGTTCACAGCCCGCCATTATTGACCTTGCCAATCATCTGATTGATTGGACGATGAACGCCCATCCCGACCCAAATGTGCGCGGCGCGTTGGGAACTCCATACATCGTGCCTGTCCCCGCAGGCGACCCACAGCCAAATCCGCCTGAGGATGTAGAGGCGATCAAATTCATCGGCAAAAAATATACACCCGAAGATGAATTGGAAGCGGTGGCAAAGTCGGTGAAGGGCTATG
>DYDH01000150.1:884-11088 GCA_020717985.1 Herpetosiphon sp.
CGTTTACTGACCTGCCCGACGCAGAGAAGCCGACCATCGCGGTGCTTGTCCCGCGCAATCAACGCGGCGTGGAAGTTGTCAATGAGTTACGCAAACGCGGAATTGAAGCCATCGAGTTGATCTCGTCCACGGCGAATACGCGCGCGGCGGCGGGATCATTGAATTATTTATTGTCGTATCTGGCAGACCCGCAATCCTCACGCAAGTTGTCGAAGGCGTATGAAGTATGGCGAAGGGATTGGCGCGCTGGCATGTCGTTGCGAGACGGTGCTCTCCCGTCGAAGCAATCTCTAACAGATGAAGAGAATGCCAATAACGGGGAGGTTGCTTCGTCGCAAAGTGCGCTCCTCGCAACGACATCAAATTTATTGCGGCGGCTGGTTTATGTGGAAAAATTCATCGCGCCGAATCAAGCCGATGACTGGCTGTCAACTATCAGCGAGAGTGAGGCGGACGCGCAGCAAGTCATCGAAGAATTAAAAGAATTCCGAGTCAATGTCCAGAGATGGTTGAATGCGGTCACGCTTCCCATTGATCAACTGGTACTGACACTGGCGCAGGATGTGTTCAGCGGGGCGTCGGATCTGGCGCTGGCGCATAAACTTGCGCTGGTCTTACGCAAAGCCGCAGATGACCACAACGATTGGCGCCTGCCTGAGTTGACTTCTGAACTGGCGGTGATCGCGAAGAACGAGCGGCGCTTCATCGGCTTCTCGTCGGACGATTCGGGCTTTGACCCTGAGCGGCATCGCGGCAAGGTGGTGGTAACGACGATGCATAAGGCGAAGGGCTTGGAGTGGGACCGCGTGTATATGATGTCGGTCAATAATTATGACTTCCCGTCGAACATGCCGAATGACCGTTTTATTGCGGAGAAGTGGTTCGTGCGGCAGGGACTGAATTTGGAAGCCGAGGCGCTGGCGCAGTTGACCGCGCTGGAGTCGAACAGCGAATATGATTGGTACGAAGAAGGCGCGGCGACCTTTACGGCAAGGCTGGGATACGTGAAGGAACGCCTGCGTTTGTTGTACGTGGGCATCACGCGCGCAAAGAAGGATTTGATCGTGACGTGGAATTCAGGTCGTCAGGGTGATGCGACGCCGAGTCTGGCGATGTCTGAGTTGATGGGGTGGTGGGAGTCAGTGAACAGTGGACAGTGAGCAGTTATCGGTAATTAGCATATTCGTCGGCTAAAATTGAGTTATGACAAAACGCGGTGAAGTTTTAGTTGCAATAATCAATAACCTGAACGATTTCGCTGACTTGCGAGACCGTCATTGGTATCGTATTCCAGTCTCAAGTGCTGATAGATGGCTTAAAGACCGCTTCCCACCTGAATGGATTGCTTTTTATCAAACAAAGAAATTTGGAACTGAGGCTTACGCCGTAAACTATGTCGCCAAAGTAAAAGATGTACGACAAGTATACCGATATGAAATTTTCCCAGATGAACCGATAAGTGAAAAGACAAACAATCGTTATCATCAAATTTTTATATCCCCTTTACAGCATCTACCAAAACCGATTTTCAGCTACCGACATCGAAGAATTATTTTTATACCTACGACTGTAAATAAATTCAAGGTGGCAGAACAAATAAATGATCTTTATGATGACAGCCCATTGGAAGATGCTCTCTGGAGTGAACTTAGAACTCTCGACATTCCAGCGGAGCGACAAGAATTCATTGAAGTCAATGGGCGAGAGTACGCGCTAGATTTTGCAGTTTATTGTCTTGACGGAAAAATTGATGTTGAAACCGATGGTGACTACTGGCATTCACATCCAGAGAAACGCGCAGAGGATTCAATTCGATACAACGATTTGACGTCAAAAGGTTGGCACATCCTGAGATTTACGAGCCAACAAGTACGCGAGCAAATAGATGAGTATTGTGTTAAAAAGGTCAAAGACACAATCGATAGGCTTGGTGGCTTAGATGTCGGAAAATTTAAGCCCAGAAAATTCAAGGGAGCAACGGGTACTTACCAACCATCTCTATTTGACCTACCAAAAGATGAATAAAAAAATACACGAAGTTCAGTCTATTAATGTCTACGTTGACAGGGTGGTCGGTAGGAGAAACAACCACCCTATTAAATCTATTATCCCATAAGGTCTCTTACAGTGGCTATTTTTTGTAAAAATTCCCATAATTCAGGTGCAAACTGTTGAATTAAGTACACACCAATTATGGCAATTATTATTTTTACTATTTCCGCACCAATGAATTGTGCCATTCGTTCCCAAACGGTTCGTTTAGGGGCTTTTATTTTCCCTTGAATGTACTCTTTTATCGGCGATACTTTCTCTGGAATAATCCCATAGTCCTCTGTTGCAATACTATCAATAATAATTAATATATTTTGTTCTGCGATTTTTCGCGATTCTTTGGAACCAAGTCGAATCGAAATGGCGACATCGTCAAAATACAAATTAATCGAGTCTAAATACATCTTTAGCGATTTACCTTTGTATTCGTTGTCAGTAATACTTGACAAACGCTCATTTAGCGATTTAAAAAGCTTTTTACAGCGATCTAATTGGCGGGATACATAGAACCGAAAAGCCATTTTTTGAGTTTTGGGAATAGTATATAGAACTCTGATTAAGCGCCGAATAATAAGAGAATCCGAATACTCCCTCAATAATTGTTTTGGAGTTCGGGCAAAAACCATAAAAAAGCCTAGCCAAAGCGTGTCAAGGACAAACAATATCTTTGATTGAATAGGTAGTACATATTCACGAATAACATCGAATAGCATAGGAATACTGAATATAAGGCTTGAGATAGCAAAAAAGAATACAAAGGAAATATTCCATGCTTTGTAAAGGTTGGGGTTGGCCAGATATGGTATCTGAATCATTCTTATGAAAAATTGATAAATAGCAACCATCCCACTGTATAAAATGTAGAAAACTGACAAAGTTATAAATATAAGATTTGCATTTTTTAAGAAAGCATCAGTTCCAAAAGTTTGAGATGATGAAATTAAAAAAAAGAACCAAAGATGAAAAGCTAAGAGCAAAACTATTAACGATGCAGTTATTGGAAAATTATTTACAATAAGCAAATCGTAATTTCCTGCTCGTTGTAAATGTTTTTCAATATAACTTGCTTTGTTTTTTTTACCTAAAATTACATCCGGCTTTGGTTCAACAATCCGGATTGCTGACAAGCTAGATAAAACCATTAAGTATGGAAATAGTTTTTCGATCTGGTGAACAAAAAAGAAATTCCCATCAAGTTTGTAAAACAAATTAAACCATTTTTTTTCAATCTTTTTTTCTTTATCTCCAACCCAATACTTTTTATTTACAAAATTAACAGAAAAGGTATTCTCAAGACCTGATATTATTTCTTCAAGATATTTTTTTGCATTTTCAGTTTGATCTACCTGCAAAATAGTTTTTAGATTATCAAGACTAACAAAAATCTTCTCAAAAGATGTATATGAGTCTTTATAGATTTCTTGATAGTAGGTCACTAAAGAATACAAATATAAATGGATACGATTTATTCTTTGGCTGTGTGAAAAATTCTTTTGAGGGCGAAAATCGTTCCGCATTTCAGCCAACTCATTTGAAATTAAAATTAGTGAATATGGACGTAAGCAGTCAACATATTTCCTTAGGAAAGCACGGAAAATAATAAATAAAACCAACATCATTCCTATCCACCCAGCACCTCCAATCCATATTTGTGCAAGCCAAACTTGCTTCTTAGAGACTACAGCAATAAATAAATAATTTGAAATCAGTTGACAAATCGGAAGAGCCAATATCGCAATATTAGTTTGTATTGTCTTTTTCTCTTTTTCCAAATCCTTTAGTATCCACGACGAGCTATGCGCTATCCGGATTAATAATAAAAACAATATAGTATTGATGACACCTGGCGCAATCCCAAAAAGCCCAGGGGGCAAATTCAATAATATCTTTTGGCTTACAACCGTTTGCCGTGTAAATGTCGCAATTGAAAAAGTAACTAAAAAAATCAAGAATAAATAATCAAAAAAGATGTGACGGAATATTCTATAGCGCTCAGCTAGGAGAGCATCTATGTTTTTATGAGGCAAGTGAACAAAATCAGGAATTTGAAATTTGATGACTGGCATCTGAATAACCCAAGCTATTATAAACGAGAATTTATATTGAATATCCAAAAAATACTAAAAAATTGCTCAAGTCCAGAATAAGGTACGGGAAAAATCGAAACGATCTCGGTACATCACAATCCGCGAGACCGTTTTTATTTACAAACTGACCGAAAACAACTTCAACTCAATATCATCCTCTGACAATTTCATCATCTTCTCAAAGGTCATCCCGAGCTTCTCCAGCACGCGGACCGAGCCCGCATTGGCAGGGTCCACGATGGCGACGATGCGCTTCAATCCCGCCACCTCTTTGGCAAATTTCATCACTCCCTGTGCGGACTCAATTGCATATCCCTGCGACCAGAATCTCGGCAAGAAAGCATAGCCGATATCCACGTCTTCCAAGGCATCGCGCTTGATCAGTCCGCACATGCCGATGGTCTCCCCTGTTTCGGTCAATGTGATGGCAAGCAAACCAAATCCGTTCTTGGCGTAGCTAGACATCGCTCCATTTTCAAGATATTTCTCCGCATCGGCGCGAGTCCGCACGCCGCGGTCACCGATATTTTGAATGAACGAGGGTTCATTCAACAACGCAAGGATGAACTCTGCGTCACTCAAGTCAAATTGCCGAAGGATGAGTCTGTCCGTTTGGATGTGTATCATGTGGGTATTATAAAGTGGTCATGTGAACAACTCATCCAAGCCGGACTGAAGTCCATCGATTCAAGGAATGAAAAACGGTCTCAGACAGAATGTCCGCGAGACCGTTTTTTTATGTCGAGTGCAAATTTTTATTCTGCTTCTGAGAGAACAATGATGGGAATTTCTTTCACGCGTTTCAAGTCAATGTCATTAGTCAGAAAGGCATCACATTCTGCTTGAATTGCAACAGCAAGTTGTAAAGCGTCTGTCAAAGTTAGATTGTAACGAGCGCGCAAGTCAGTGGCTTTGTCGGCAGTAATTTCGTCAATTGGGTGGAACAGGACGCTTTCACTGTTTACCAACAAGTCAGTAAAAACTTGAGCCACATTGGGGCTTTCCTGCTTATATGGCAAAACAAGACATTCTGCAAGCGTAACTGGTGAGACCACTGCCATCAGTTTGCCATCGTCCAGCCTGTTGAATATTTCCTGCGCTTTTAGCGCAAAGTCAGGATTTTTCTCAACAAAGTAAATCACAGGCGCTGTGTCGAGAAATATTTTTCCAACTTTTTCAAGTTGTTTCGCTAATTTCATTTTCCATCCCTGATTACTCGTGCGCGGCGATTGCTATCGTCACTGCGAGTGCGGCTAATATAAAGTTGCGCGTCCATGCCGAGCGCAGGATACGGCAAGATTCCAGCTACATCGCGCCATTTGTGACGCATTTTTTTGCGGGCTGGCATTTCATTACGAACGCCTTGAATCAAACGGCTCGCTAATAAAAGCCGTTCGGAAGGCGTAAGTTTGTCGGCGCGTTTGAGAAGTTGGTCAATATTTTGAAGAGTCATGGTAAACCTTTCAATCTCTGAGAATATTATACCGTCATCTTCGGGTTGCGGGAAATGTGGTGCAAAAGATGAAACACGGTCTCGGACGTAATGTCAACGCAGGGCTACACCTGCCCTGGCGGGCGGTGCCAGGGAAGCCGCTTGCTCAGTCCATGTAAGCCCTTCGGGCTGAGGAGCGAGTCGGTTTCAACCGACTTTCACGAACTGCCCACAGGGGGCTGTGCCAGGCAGGGACTGTGTAGCGTCCCGCCGATTTGAAGATAAAAACGGTCTCAATAGTAATGTCAACAAAACTGGTTTCTTATTTTTAGAAAGAGCGGGGGTACAATCCATCCCATCAGGACATTAAAACCGCGCCTCGAAGGGGGCAATAAGATTATAGGGAGTAATTGTGAAGCAAAAAATCTGGTTTCGAATTTTCATCGCTGCTGGAATATCCTTGTTCTCACTTTTCGTTTGTAGTTCTGTATTCGTTAAAGCAGCGGATTATCGACCCAAAGCGCCTTTGTTGATTCTGCATGACGGTCAGAGGGAATATCTGCTTGGAAAGCATATTGCATATCTCGAAGACCCCTCTCAAACACTTGATATCGAACAAGTTTCATCTCTGGAATATACCGATAAATTTATCCGCAGCAATGTGGACGTCTTGAATTTCGGATTAAAGGATTCGGTCTACTGGCTTCGCCTTACAGTTAAGAATGAGGCAGTGTTGGAAGACCACTGGCTTTTGGAACTGGCAAGACCTTCCATGAACAGCGTGTTCCTATACACGCCCTCTCCCGATGGAAATAAATTCATCGAAACGAAGACCGGATATGTCTTCCCCTTTTCATCCCGCAATGTGCCACACGAAAATTTTGTCTTTGCACTAAACCTTGCTTCCAGCGACGAACAGACCTACTATCTGCGTGTAAAAGATATGTCGCTGGACCTGCCCTTGAGGATCTGGTCGGAACATGTCTTTAGCCAGCACGATCAATTATCCCGATTGGTCATTTCACTATCCTTCGGCGCCCTACTCGCGATCCTGATCTACAACCTTATCCTGCTTTTCATTATTCGCGACCAGACATATATCTATTACGCACTCTTCCAGATTTTTCTTCTGCTTTATCTTGGCAGCATTCAAGGATACGCCCCACGTTACCTATGGCCAAATGCCACATCCTTGAATTTTTTTGCCATTCCGTTCTTCATAGAATTAACCATAATTTTTCAGATTCTTTTTACACTGGATTTTTTACGCTTTGATTCCCGACCGAAATGGATGAACTACTCCAGTTATATTCTTATTGCATTATTTATTTTCTCGATTCCACCCACGTTCAAAATTGGTGCAAAAACCCTGACGGTGGTTCTCCCTTTGGTCTTGATTGGGCACGGATACGCCCTGACCTTGGGTCTGTGGGCATTACGGCACGGATACAAACCCGCACGGTATTACCTTTATTCATGGTCCATTTATCTGGTTATCGCATGTGGCGCAGTCATACACCGCATGGGATGGTTCACAATCAAACAGATCATCCCAGAACAGGCGCTTCAAATTGGCGCAGTTTACCTTGTCATTTTTCAATCGTTGGCGCTGGCAGACCGCATCAACTATTACAAACAGGAGCATCTCAACGCGCAAAGCAGGCTCATTCACCAGCAAAAAGAGACATTGGGTCTAAAGGACGAGTTGAACACAACCCTTGAAAATGCCCGCCATGAGTTGGAAACCCGCGTAATCCAGCGGACACGGGAATTGAGCGAACTCAATTCACAGCTTTCCGAAGAGATCACCGAACGCAAACGCGCAGAAGATGAATTAAAACACATTGCCAGCGTTGACTTCCTGACAAGCTTGTACAATCGCCGTCATTTCTTTGAACTCGCCAGCCAGGAGTTCATCACTTCATCACGCTACAACAGATTCCTCTCGGTGGTCATCTTTGACCTTGACCTGTTCAAGAATGTCAACGACACTTACGGACACCTGATTGGCGACCAGGCGCTGATCCATATTGGGGATCTGGTACGCGAGATAACGCGCAAACCAGATATCCCCGCCCGGTATGGTGGAGAGGAATTCGTCATACTTCTGCCCGAAACGGACCGAGCCAGCGCACGGATCTTTGCGGAACGCTTGCGTCAATTCGTGGAAGACTCACCCGTTTTATATAACAACATTACGATTCCCCTCACGATCAGTGTTGGGGTTTCCGGAAAGGATGGAGAAAGAAGCTCGGAGGAATTCGACCAGCTAATTTCGCAAGCCGACGAAGCATTGTATAAAGCCAAACGAATGGGAAGAAACAGGATCGTCTGTAATTGGGAAGATTCGTCCTAGTCGAACTTTCCCCCCCCTGATTATATACAACCGTTTCAGCGCCTTGTACGATGATCGTCTTCATGGCAGGAGAGGGATATTCTTTAGGATGTCAGCAATACTGTTTCAGCAGATTCAAGTCTGGAATAGATGGGAATAATTGCGGGAATACCGGTCATCTCGAGCACATTATGCACATCAGGGATCGGGTTTAATAGCACCATTCTCCCGCCGCGTTTGGCTACTGACTTGGCGGTCAACACGAGCAGCCGAATCCCGATGGAGGCGAGGAAATTCACTTCCGACAAATCTACGATGACACGAACTTGATCGCCTGAGCAATAACCATTAAATTTGGTTTCGATTGCGCCCGTGCCGACAATATCTAATTTGCCATCAAGTTTGATCACACTGATACCGTTGTCCATCTCACTATAGTGGATTTCCATTTTTATCACCTTTGTTTTAAGAGTGGGGCAATTATATGGAAGTCAATGGAGATTATTGTTAACAACAGGTTATGGTTTTTCTTTCGAGACAGCAAAAATCGAACGGTCCCGGACGCAATGTCACAGGACCGTTTTTTGATATTTGTGAACCCGCTCAGGGAACTATTGTCTCCAGTTTTGGCAGGAATTGCAGATATAGGAAGATGGCTTTTAGTTCATCATCCGAAAAATTCTTGTAATGCTCCCACGGCATTTGTGCGGGGTCAAGCGGATGACCAGTGGGTGTAACACCTGTGCGTATCGCCTTGATAAAATCTGCGTCCTTCCATATGCTCAATTCACCGCCTGGCGTCAGGTTTGGCGCGGGTTTCGCGGTAGGGTCAGAGCTCTTGCCGCCGGAAAGCGTCGGTCCGTGACAGTCAACACATCCGCTCACATTGACGAGATAGTTGCCATAATCCATGCTTACACTGGCAGACGGAAAAACAGGACGGCTCTCATGATCAATATATTTTGCAATAAGCACTCCCTTATCCAACACGCCAGCTCCCACCAATGCCTTGCCAAGCAGATTGAACTGAGGTTCACGCGTTTCCTTATCCACTGCCGGCAGTGACTTCAAATAAGCGATGATCTCACCCAAATCCTCGTCACTGAAATACCAAAAGGCAGTGGAAGCCATGACCAGCAAACTGTGACCTTCTGGATTGACCCCATGACGGATCGCGCGCACCCAATCCTGATCTTTGAACTCGGTCCCCGCCCCGCCTTTGCCTGGTGTCAAATTCCTGGCATCAACATACCCGAAAGGGAATTCCACGAACGGTCCGCCCGACAGGTCATCGCCATGACAGCCAATACATTCAGCCTTGACCCAATGCTCACCGCGCGCAATCGACTCGGTATCCGTTGGAATTGCGATCTTTTCGTCAGGGATGTCATAACTACGGCTCAAACCCGCGTTGCCTTTTAGCGCCAGAATAAAAAATACGATCACGATCAATCCCAATAAACCACCGACGGAAATCCCAAGCCACTTGAAAAATTTTTTCATCTTTTGCTCCTTAACAATAAAAATTGAATTCCTCAGCTATTATATTACGATAATATTTATCCAATTTCAAGCACTTATGATAACTATTTCAAATAGGTTGTTAACGAAACCGTTTCGTACTTTTAGCAGGGAGGACTTGAAAACGTAAGTGCAAATGAGTAAAGTTAAATTAGTAATCGCTACAATCCGTCCATCATCCTTGAAAGGAAGACAATAATGGATACACGCAAACTATTTGGCGCAAGCCTCCTGTTGATTACCAGCCTGTCTTGCCGATTTTTGATCCCAAATTGGGAGGAACCACCAACCTTAATATCGTCGCCTTTCGAACCATCTCGCCCATTTGAGAACGATAAATTTAGTTTCACCATCCCCTCAGGATGGCAGACTATGGAAGAACTTTGGGGACAGTATCAAGAATCGGGGAAAGATTACTACGCCCTGGGGGTTGAAGAAATCATCATGATCACCAACGCCCAAGTCCAGGCAGATGGCACTTATAGCGCCTATTTTGCCGTAGCATCTTCACCATTGGCTGGCGGGACCGATCTCGAAACCCGCTTCAACCAAACATACGACCCGCTGATCCCCGGACTGAGAGAGGTTTCACAACAAAAATTCGATAATGGCGCTTTGAGCGGATTGGAGATCACATATCAGCGTCCCTGGGGAGAACCATGGTGGCAGTTTCGCGATATCTGGGTGGAGAAGGATGCCGTGATCTATGTCCTATCCTTCCATGCCGCGCCAGAAGATTTCAAACAACATCGGGCCGATTTCGAATTGATCTTGAAT
>DYDH01000446.1 GCA_020717985.1 Herpetosiphon sp.
AAATGTTGGTCACCGTTCCGCGCCTCGAACGGATGCCAACCCTCAAAGACATGGCGCGTGACGCTCATATCGACTCGATGCCGTTTGGACTGCTTGGCTATCCCGTCCTGCAAGCCGTGGATATTTTATTGCCGCGCGCGCAAGTTGTCCCTGTGGGACGTGACAATCAATCACATGTGGAACTCGCCCGCGAAATGGCGCGGAAGTTCAACAATCTCTACGGGTCAGAAATTTTCCCGGAACCAGAACCAATTATCGGCGAAGTCCCATTGCTGGTTGGCACAGACGGACAGAACAAAATGTCCAAGTCCCTTGGCAATGCCATCTACTTATCCGATGATGCAAAGACTGTCGAAGAAAAAGTCAAAGGCATGTACACCGATCCCAAACGCCTGCGTGCCACCGACCCAGGCACCGTGGAAGGTAATCCCGTCTTCATCTATCACGATGCATTCAATCCCTCTTACGCAGAAGTGGATGACCTCAAGGAACGCTATCGCAAAGGACAGGTCGGCGATGTGGAAGCGAAGGAAAAACTTGCCAAAGCCATCAACGCCTTCCTCGAACCCATCCGCGAAAAACGCGCCTACTACCTTGCCCATCCCACTATCCCGCGTGATGTCCTCGCCAATGGCATCCGCCATATGCAGACTGAAGCCAAAGAGACCATGAACCTCGTCCGCGATGTGACTGGCTTATCCTATTCCCTCGATCTGTTTGCAGATGAAGTGGACATCTTTGGAAATGAAGAATAGCAAACAAATGAAGAATGATGAATGAAGAATGCAGAATGTGAAAATCAAAATTCTGCATTCCGCATTCTGACTTCTGCATTTGCTGGAGAACCTCATGTTAGCCCTTATAGATAACTACGACTCTTTCACCTATAACCTCGTTCAATACCTCGGCGAACTCGGCGCGGATATTCGCGTCTTCCGCAACGACCAAATCTCATTGAACGAATTGATCGCCCTCAAGCCTGACCGACTTGTCATTTCCCCAGGTCCAGGCGAACCGCTCAAGGATGGCGGCGTTTCCCCCGAAGCCATCAAACACTTCACGGGCAAGATTCCCGTCCTCGGCGTTTGTCTCGGACATCAATGCCTCGGCGCAGTCTACGGCGGCAAAGTGGATCGCGCTCCGCGCCTGATGCACGGCAAGACTTCCCCCGTAACGCACAATGGGCAGGGCGTCTTCAAAGACATCCCATCGCCCTTTGAAGCCATGCGCTATCACTCGCTTGTCGTTTACGAACCCATCCCAACCGAGCTTGAGGTTGTCGCGCAAACATCCGAAGGCGAGATCATGGCGCTCAAACATCGCCAGCACCCGACCTATGGCGTGCAGTTCCACCCTGAATCTATTCTCACTGAGCATGGCAAACAACTGCTCAAGAATTTTCTCGATATCAAGATCGCTCTGCCCGCACCAGCGGAGCCGTCCATGCTCAAGCCGTTCATCGCCAAGACCATCAACCGCACCGACCTCACCGTCGAAGAAGCCGAAGAAGCGATGAACGTCATCATGACGGGGCAAGCCACGCCCGCGCAAGTCAGCGCCTATCTGGTGTCGCTCCGCATGAAAGGCGAGACCATCCCTGAGATCACAGGCTCCGTCCGCGCCATGCGTGCCAACGCGGTCAAGGTAAAACTCGCCAACCCTGATGAACGTATTTATGACATCGTCGGCACAGGCGGCGATGGCGCTCACACCTTCAACATTTCCACCGCCGCCGCATTTGTCCTCGCAGGCACGGGGCGCAAAGTTGCCAAGCACGGCAACCGCGCCGCGTCCTCTCACTGCGGCTCTGCCGACGTCCTCTCCGCCCTCGGTGTCAGCCTCGACCTCACCCCTGATCAAATCGCCCACGCCATTGACAATATCGGCATCGGATTTATGTTCGCCGCCAAGTTCCACCCCGCGATGAAGCACGCCATCGGTCCGCGAAAAGAGATCGGGCAGCGCACCATCTTCAATGTTCTAGGT
>DYDH01000151.1 GCA_020717985.1 Herpetosiphon sp.
CCAAGCAGGGTGACGATTGCGCCTGTAAGAAGTCCGTTGGCGTTTTCGCGATTCTTCTTCATCGAGAACCAGACCATCGGGAGGATGACTCCGATGAGGATTTCAGCCCAGAAGAGGACGCTCATGATTCCGCTGGAGAAGAGATAGCCAAGGTCACCAGCAACTGCCAGGTCAATGATCTTGATGACGAGATACACGCCCAGAGTAATCGGCAGCGCCTTCGCCAGTTTCGCCAGCAGGTGAGTTTCAAGTCCGCGTTGGAAGTAGCGGGAACTGAGCGAGGACTCAAGGATAATCATGGATAAGCCCACCGAAATGGCAGAGGCGAAGAATAGAATGGGCAGGATGGGAGTCCACCAGAGCGGGTGAAGTTTGGTCGGTTCAATGAGCATGAGCGAGCCCAGCGAGGATTGATGCAAGGTGGAAAGCACCACACCCAAAATCACAAACGGCATGATGAACTTGTGAATCAAGTGCGCGACCTTTTGCAGTTTGGGGAAATTCTCCAAGACGACGGGCGCAAATTCAATCGCAAGCACGGTCAGGTAACTCATTACGCAGATGCCGATTTCGAGCAGAACGCTGGTGTGATTCCAATGGATAATCATGTACCAAATGCGCAGCGGCTGACCAAGGTCAACGAGCAGGGCAATGGCAACCATCATGTAGCCGAGGAAGGCGGTCAACACCGAGGGGCGCAGGAGGGGTTTGAATTCTTCGATGCGGAGAATGTAAACTGTGCCCGCCATGAGGAATCCGCCGCTGGAAATAACCACGCCTGTGTACAAGTCAAAACTAATCCAAAAGCCCCAAGGGTAGGAGTAACTCAAGTCGCTGATGGCGCCGATGCCGATGGTGTAGCGGACCATTGCCACCACAAAGGCAATCGCCATCAAAATAAGGAGGACGATGGGCAATGTCCCCATGCGGAGGAATTCGGGAAGTCTTAGTTTGATTTTCATTTTTCAGTCTCCGCTTCTTTTGCTCTTGCGGCTTTTTTCACTTCGACTTCGCTCAGTGCGCGCTTTTTTTTATCGTAGGCAGCCACGCCGACCGTTAC
Source organism: Herpetosiphon sp. (assembly GCA_020717985.1). GTDB lineage: Bacteria > Chloroflexota > Anaerolineae > Anaerolineales > Villigracilaceae > Villigracilis. Next base: position 1,061 of record DYDH01000151.1, read on the forward strand.
CGCCGTCAGCACTGCTCCCCAACTCAGGGCGAAGGGGATGGTCATTTCCATCACTTTTTCGCTGACTTCGTTGATGGGTTCTTCGGGTAGTTCGGGCAGTCCCAATTCGCTGAACGGGACATGCGAAAGCACAAGATAGGATGTGCCGCCGTTTTCAAATTCGCCGTAGACATGGTCAATGTAGCGCTCGGGATGCGCGGCAATGCGTTCGTGTGCCTTCTTCAATAATTCATCGCGTTCGCCAAATTCCAGCGCGTCGGTGGGACAAGTCCCCACGCAGGCGGGTTTATCGTCATTGTAGATGCGTTGCGGGCAGAAAGTGCATTTGTCAATAAACGCGCCTTCCACAAGTCCTTTGTCGTAGTCAAAGTGTGGCACGCCAAAGGGACAGGCGTTCATGCAGTAGCGGCAGCCGATGCACAGGTCAGGGTTGTAGGTGACGGGACCATCTTCCGCCTGGGTGTACACGCCGACAGGGCAAGCCGACATGCAGTCAGGATGGAGGCAGTGCATACAGTGATAAACCATCGTGCTGCGTTGCAGTTCGGGATATTCGCCTGTGAGTCCAACACCCGCGACCCAAATACGGGTCTTGTCCATTTCGATGTTGTTTTCGACGCTGCACGAGATCATGCAGGCGCGGCAGTCGATACAGCGCGTGGCGTCGAATAAATAAGCATTGTGTTTGTTGGTCATGTTACGCCTTCCTTACGCTGACAAAGGTCTGGCTGAGCGCCTGTCCGCCGCTGACGGGGTCGGTGTAGGTGACGTGCAGGTCGGAGTCGCTTGCGCCCAAGCCATAGGCGGTGGTCAAGCCCAATGAAAGATGACCAAACCCAGGCGTCATGTAAACGCAGTCGGGGCGGATGGCTTCGGTCACTTCCAGGTGAACTTTCACCTTGCCCACTTCGCTGGTCACTTCCACCAAATCTTCGTGAGCCAATCCGCTTGCGGCGGCAGATTTGGGATTCATCCAGATGCGCGGCTCGTCGTCATATTTTTTCAGCAACAAATTATTTTGCGTTGCGAACTGGGTCTGGCGCGCGTCCTTGCCTGTGAGCAGGTAGAACTCGCCTTCCTTTGGCATGGGCGGTTCCTCCCAAACGGGGATGGCGGAGAAACCAGCATTGCCCAATGTGCTGGATTTGATTTCGATTTTTCCGCTTGGGGTGTTCCATTTGTAAAGTTCGGATTCGGTTTCCTGTAACTGAGCGTAGCCTTTTGCCTTTACATCGGCAAGCGGAATGCCCGCTATGCTCAATTGTTGGGTCAGGTAGTCTTCTTCATCGGCATATTGGAAGAAGTCGCTCAGTCCCAGTCGTTCGCCGAGATGTTTGAAAATCCACAAGGCAGATTTTGCTTCGCCCTGCGGCTCGATCACGGGTTGGCGGATAAAGCCCTTATCGCCCATTTGAACAATGGGGTCGTAACGTTCGAGATATGAGGCTTCGGGCAAAACGACATCGGCGAACCACGAAGAGTCGTTCATGATGACATCCACCGTGGCGATGAAATCCATCTTGGCAAATGCCTGCAAGGTCTTCCTGCGGTCAGGGATGGATTGAATTGGATTCTGGCGCGAGATGAACCAGCCGTGCGCGGCGTATGGGTCGTCGGTCAGGATGTTGTCACGCAGTTCCTGAAACACGCCCAACTTGAGCGGCACAAATGGATACTTCCACGGTACGCCATCGAGGCGGAGGGCTGAGGTGCGCGGATACCCGGGCTGGGGCGGCTTTGCCAGACAGCCACTTTCTTCGCCGCCTGCGGGCATGAGGGTTACACCCCAATTGCCGACCAACGTATTCAAAATGGTAATGGCGCGTTCGGTTTGGAAGGAGTTGATGAAGTTCGATGTGCGCCAGCCGTTGTGCGCCAGCGCGTTCGGCGCGGCGTCGCTGAATTCCTGTGCGATGCGGCGAATGGTTTCCGCTGAAACGCCAGTGATTTCCGCCGCCCATTCGGGAGTGTACTGACCGACGCTGGCGGCAAGTTCATCAAAGCCGACAGTGTACTTGCTGACAAATTCCTTGTTGTAGCGTTCTTCGCTGATGATGACATTGATGAAGGCGAGGTGCAGGGCAAGGTCTGTGCCAGGGCGGATGGGCAGCCACTCGGTTGCCTTCGCGGCTGTTTTTGTAAAGCGCGGGTCGATGTAAACCATCTTCGCGCCCTGGTCAATCGCGTGGATCAATTCGCCCGTCTCGGAGTTGGAGATGGCTTCGGCGAGGTTGCGCCCCGTCAGCAGGATGTATTTCACGCCCGCATAACTGCGTCCAGGTTCTTCCACACCGAAGGTCATCTGATTGGCAACGATCATGGCGTTAAAACACAACGAGCGCTGCGTGCCGTAATTTGGCGAACCGTAGGCTTGCAATAAATTTTCGAATTGAACCTGTGACAGGTTGTGCGTGGACGAGAAGACCATTGCCTCGGGTCCGTACTTCTCTTTGATGTTGAGCATGTTCCAGGCGACGATCTCGATTGCCTCTTCCCACGATGCCTGTCGGAACTTGCCTTCGCCGCGTTTGCCAACCCGCACCAGCGGAGTGAGCACACGGTCGGGGTCGTAGGTGGTCGCCAACCCAGCCTGTCCACGCGGACAGAGTTTGCCGTTCGAGTGCGGATGGTCGGGATTGCCGTCCAGTTTGACGACTTTGCCGTTTACAACTTTTGCGAGTACGCCACAGCGCCACACGCACATTTCGCACAAGGTCGCAATTTCGCCGTCGCCTTGCGCGTTGAGATGCCCAGCGTCACGCGCCGCCTGAGCCACTGGCGCGGGGATGAATTGTCCCACAGCCAGCGCCGTTGCAGCCGCGCCGCCTACTTTCAGAAAATCACGTCGGGAGATGGTTGACATGGTTGCTCCCGTTATGCCTTCGGCTCTTCATTGGATTCTGTCTTCGACTCTTCTTTGGTTTCAGGCTTTGGTTCTTCCTTCTTGACAGGCTTTTCAAAGCTCACGACCAGCCATCCTTTTTTCATCGCCGCGAATCCTGCGCCGCCAAAGACCACCACAACGAGGAGCGCTGCCAGTCCGATCATGCCCCAATTCACTTCGCGGATGCCAAGCACGTTTCGGTTGTACTGCTCGACATAATCCACTGGCTGGGCGGGCTTTGCCAACACCAAAGTATTATCTTCGGGGACGTTGGCTTCGGGTTCGCAGATCATGACTGGCTGAACGGCGGCAACTGCGGCAGCCGCTCCTGCTGTATCTACACCCAGAATATCGGTATAAACCTTGGCGCGGGCGTCCAAATCTTTCGGGTGGCACTGCTGGCAGGAGGCTTTCGTATCCGCAAGCGGCGCGACCATGCCCGTGTGGGCGGCTTCCTTATCCGCCGCCTGTTGGTTGCCAGCGTGGCAGATGTAGCAGAAATCACCAAAGGCATGGGATTGATGCCAGCCCGTGCCATCGGCATTGACAGACATCTGTCCCTGCACTTCATGGCAGTCCTTGCAGGTCGAGGCTTGTGATCCACATTGGGCGTTGACGGGTTGCGCCGTCGCCAACCAGGGAATCACGGCAATCGCCAGCAGGAAGCCAGCGATAATCATTGTGACGAATAACTTTTTCTTGTGCATAAACTCCTCCAGTAGTTTTATGTCATTGCGAGGCGTTCTTTGCCGAAGCAATCCCCTAATCATTTGGAGGTTGCTTCGTCGCTGAAGAACGCTCCTCGCAACGACATGGTTATTTACTCGAAATATCGTTCAACAATTCAAGCGCCTGAATCAGGCGCGGGTCGGATAAGGCATAGGTGATGGAAACCCCGTGTCGGGTGGATTGAACCAGCCCCCGCTCGCGCAGAATCTTCAAGTGGCGCGAAGTTGTCGGTTGGGAGGTGCCCAGCTTTATCGTCAAGTCGTTCACGTTGTAGGGATGTTTTTCAAGCGCGTGGATGATGTCGATCCGCTTGGGGTCGGCAAGCGCAAAAAATAAATCCGCTTCGTGCTGTGCATTGGGTATCTGATCCATAAATCAACCTCGAAAATATATACAAAACTGCATAAATGCACTCACATCGTACCATTGTGAGATTTGGCACAACAGTGTTTGGTGTCACTTTCTCCCATAGTTTCTATTTATGCATTTTGATAAATATTTCAAATGGATGGTTGTGATAACCGTCACTATCAATTAAGCCCTTCAACCCCTAAACTTACAGCATGAGTAAACCTCTGGGAAATTCCCAGCCCAACCATAATAGGAGAAGAATCATGAAAAAGAACTTGAATCTGTCCCTGATCCTGCTGGTCGTCTTCAGCATGATCCTCGCCGCTTGTGGCGCTCCCGCCCAGGCAACTGAAGTTGTTGTTGCTCCCCCCACGGAAGTCGCCGCAACTGAGGCTGTCGCCGTTGTTACCGAAGCGCCTGTTGTCGAAGCTCCCGCCGAAATTGACTATGCCACCCTGTATGCCGAAATGATCGGCGGACTTCCCCAGGGCTTTGGCGGAATCAAACCCGCTGATGTCAGCGCCGCGATGGCTGAAGCCACCCCGCCCTTCCTGCTGGATGTGCGTGAGCCTGCTGAACTCGAAAAAGATGGCTACATCAAGGGCGCCGTCAATATCTCGGTGCGCGAAGTTTTGAAGAACCTCGATAAACTTCCTGGTCTCGATGAAAAGATCATCATCTATTGCGGCTCTGGTCAACGCGGTGGAATGCTCATGGGCGTCCTACGTGTTCTGGGGTACACCAACGTCCTCAACATGAGCGGCGGTTTGGGTGCATGGAAGACTGCTGAACTTCCCGTTGAAACTGGCTCCATGCCAGAAGCTGCTGCCTCCATCAGCACTCCCATCATCGCTGACGAAGCGCTCTTCACCGCACTTGACGAGAGCATGTCCACCCTGCCCGATGGCTTCCTCGGCACCAAAGCCGACAAAGTGAGCGAGATGCTGGCGAGCGCCACACCTCCCACCGTCATCGACCTGCGCACCGCTGAAGAAGTTGCCAAAGAAGGCTACATCAAAGATTCCGTCAACGTCCCCGTTGGTGAACTCTTCACCAGCCTCGACAAACTCCCCGCCAAAGACTCTGCCATCATTTTGCAGTGCGGTTCTGGTCTGCGCGGTTCCATCGCCATCGAAGGTCTGCGCCTGTTGGGCTACACCAATGTCCTGAACATGGGTGGTGGTCTCAAGGCTTGGAAAGCCGCTGGCTTCCCCGTTGAAGGCGTTGTTGACTGGACTGCGGTCTGGACCGATTTCCTCACCAATCTGCCCGCTGACTATTACACCATCAAGGCTGACATGCTCAAGGGTCAGATTGACGGTGGTGCGGCTCCCTTCCTGCTCGATGTCCGAGAAGTGAAAGAATTGGTAGATAATGGTTACATCAAGGGCGCAGTGAACATCCCCATTGGCGTCGTCCTCCAGAATCTCGATAAACTTCCCGCTCAGGATCAACCCATTGTGATCTACTGCGGCTCTGGTCACCGCGGCGCGATGGTCATGGCTTCCCTGCGAATGCTTGGCTACACTGACGTCCGCAACCTTGGCGGCGGATTGGGCGGCTGGCTCAAGTCTGAATTCCCCGTTGAAAAGGGAATCGCCCCCGCTGAACCCGTTGCTGGAACCGCTCCCACTGTTGACCCGATCCGCTTCAAGGATTTGGATGCCTTCCTCTCCACCCTGCCCGATAACTACTACAGCGTTGGTGCGAAGGATGTGAAAGCCGCTGTTGAATCTGCCACCCCGCCGATGGTCTTCGACCTCCGCACCGCTGACGAATTCAAGGCTGGCTACATCAAGGGCTCGGTGAATATCCCGGTCAACGAATTCCTTACCGACATGACCAAACTCCCCGCCGACAAGGCTGCCGCTGTCATCACAGTCTGCCAGTCTGGTCACCGCGGCGCGATGGCAATGATGGCAATGCGAATGATGGGCTACACCAACGTCACCAGCATGTCAAAGGGAATGAACGGCTGGGTTGCTGAGAGTTTCCCTGTCGAGAAGTAGTTCGGTTTTGATCTACTGCACTTTACTGCCCGTGAGCAATTGCTCACGGGCGGTTTCAATTCAATTAGTTACATTTGTCACTTTTAGATTGCATGCTTTCCATAGTAAAGTTATGAGCAAGTATTCGTTTTATCGCATATAAGGATTCTCATGCTTAACTTGGATGCACTCAAAGTTTTTCTTGCAATCGCCGAACATGGCAATTTTAGCGAAGCAGGCCGGCATTTGCATCTTTCACAACCGGCTGTCAGTCAGATTATTCAAGGCGTGGAACGCCAATTGGGGACGCAACTATTCATTCGCCAGGGGCGCGCAACACAGTTGACCGAGACGGGGCAGATGCTGGTTTCCATGGCACGCGAATTGATTACCTCTGCCCAGCGTGTTGAACAGACCATACTTTCAATGCATGGGGAAGTGATCGGGGAAATGTCCATTGGTTGCTCAACAGCTTCGGGTAAGTATTTATTGCCGGGCATCATTTCGCGTTTTCGTCGCGAATATCCACAGGTTCGAATCAATGTGCTTGTCACCAGCCGCGAATCGGTCATCAACAAATTACTGGGCGGGGAAGTTGCGCTGGGTATTTCAAGCAAGGTGATCGAACATTATGAATTGGAATACCAGGATTTCTTCAAGGATGATGTGATCTTGATCGCCCCGGCAAATCATCGTTGGGCTCAATATCGCAATATCTATCCGGATGATTTGCTGGATGAGCCGATGATATTACGTGAAGAGGCGGCTGGGACATATGAAGTCTTAATCGAAGGTTTACTCAAATGCGATATTTCCCCCGATATGCTCAATGTTGCTATGGTGCTGGGAAACGCGGAGGCGATCGAGATGGCTGTGGAAGAAGAGTTGGGCATTGCATTTATTTCCCGCCTGGCGGCTGCACGAGGTTTGGCATTGGGGCGAATCGTGGAAGTTTCCATTGAAGGGATGAACCTAACCCGCAACATCTACCTGGCGCGCAATCGTCGCCAGTCCCTGACCCGCGCGCAGGCAAAATTCTGGGAATTTGTCACCAACACTCGGAGTGAAATTCAAACCAGCGGACAAACTGAAATTAGACGGGAAAGGTAGCCGGTAATTCAGGGGATAACATATTGAGATCTATACACGAAAGAAAATACGCTAGTGGGACAAATTATGTAAGTCTTGTCATATTTCAAGTGACATTCAGTTGACGGGATAAGGACAGGTTACACTTGCCTGTCGTTCAAATCATTAGTACCCTTGTACACGCGTAAGTAACCCTTAATACTCGGAGAATGTGATATGACAAAATTCCCCCCCATGTTAAAAAATGGTCTCGCAATTTTAATAACGACAGTTACTGTCACACTATTTGCTTTTCTGGCTCTTAGCCCAAGCCAGGAAGTAAAGGCAACCGCACCTGGACAATCTGCTGACACCTGCAAGGACTGTCATAAGGATCATTTTGACCTATGGAGCATCAGTAATCACGGTTCTGTTCCGATTGACTGCGAAAGCTGCCACCGTCTGAAAACCGGTGAAGGCACCCACCCTGTTGAACTGACTTATTCTGTTGAAAGTCAGGCGCTCACTTGCGACACCTGCCATGCAGATAAATCGAAGGAATGGGTATCCAGCCGTCACGGAGAGATCGCTCTCGGTTGCGCCACCTGCCACGAGCCGCATTCCCAACAGCAGAAAGTGTTGGATGATAACCAGATAATCTGCGCGAATTGCCACAAGGCGCAGTTTGAGGCTGCTCACGAATCCACACACATGGCGGCTGGGCTAAGCTGTGAAAACTGCCATCTTGGCGAAGATAGTGGTCATACTTTCAAGGCCACAATTGCCTCCTGCGAATCCTGCCATTCCGATATTCACGAATCCAATCAGTTGATCGTTGCCGGTGTGTCCATAGTACCCGTCGCAACGGAATCTGCTGGGGCAACAGCCGAAGCAGTTGGAGAACCAACTGAATCCCCTGTTGTGGAGGAGAACGTTGAAAAAACCCCTGAAAAAGGCGGCATCAACCTCCCATCTTGGTTGTTATTGGTTGCCGGCTTTTTGGTTGGCGGCATTGGCGCCTGGGCTATCTTTGGGCAAGAGCCTGGTACCCCGACCCCGGAAGAATAACTTTAGAAACTGATGCCGGGCTGGCTTCACGTCGGCCCCCTGGAGGTCTGAATGAAAAATAAGAACGAAACTCCTCTCGAACAGGAAGAACAAAAGGTTGCCCGTCGTGACCTGCTGAAAGTTGGCGGTGCGCTGTTGGGAGCCGCGGGACTGGCGCAATTTTTTAGTCTGAATTCACTGGCTGTGCGCAACAAGTCCGAAGAGGGTGCGAGCGACGGTCTCAAATGGGGCATGTTGATAGATATTAACAAGTGCATCGGTTGTAGTTACTGCACGTATGCCTGTCAGGCAGTCAACAACCTGGCTGACGATATGCTTTATAACGTGGTGACAACTGAGACCACACAATCTGGTGAGAAGTACTTCCTTTCCCGTCCATGTATGCAGTGCGAAGAAGCTCCATGTGTACATGTCTGTCCCGTGGGAGCCACTTATTATCGTCCTGACGGCATTGTGGCGATGGATTACACCGTATGTATTGGCTGCCGTTATTGTCAGGTGGCTTGTCCGTACAGTGCGCGCGTTTTCAACTGGAAAGATCCGATTGAAAAAAGCGATAAGGCTCCCAAATTTGGAATGCAGGAAGTCGAGAACCGTCCGCGCGGCGTAGTGGAGAAATGCCACTTCTGCTCGCACCGCATTGATTACGGCGTGGAACGCGGACTTGTGCCTGGCGTAGATGAACCCGCCACACCAGCTTGTGTTGTTGCCTGCCCGACTGGCGCGCGCGTTTTCGGCGACCTGACCGACCCCGCCAGCCCCATTGCAACGGCACAAGTTGACGCGAGCGTTACCTTGCGCCTGCGTGAAGACCTAAGCACAGAGCCACGCGTGTACTACGTCTCGCCTGTTGCAGAGTCGCAAGCGCCCTTTATCCAGAACGTGGGGAGGTAACCCATGCTTTCAAATATTCACCTTCCAACCATTCGCATTGGAAAATACTCCATTAACGTTTTCCCCTATTGGGTCGGTCTGCTGATCGTTGGCGTCCTCTTTGGGTTGGTCGGCGCTTTCACTGTTTTGCGTGACGGTTTGCAAGTGACCGGCTTATCCAATGCCATTCCCTGGGGTCTATGGATTTCCGTGGACCTCTCAGCCATTGCCATGGGTGGGTGTGCCTTCGTCTTTGGCGTGATCGTTTACATCCTGCGCATCAAACGCTTTGAGGTCATCGGAAAACTCGCCGTTTTGATCGGCTTCCTCGGCTACTCCACCGCTGGCATGGTTCTGCTGTTCGATCTCGGTCAACCGCTGCGCTTCTGGCACCCCATTGTCTTCTGGCAGCCTCATTCCCTTTTGTGGGAAGTGACCATGTGCGTGGTGTTGTACTTGAGCGTGCTGATGGCGGAAGTTTTGCCGATCGTTTTGGAGCATTCCGTTTTCCATGAGCATCCCTGGCTGACCCGCTTTCCCATTCTCGGCGGGCTGATGAAGTTCGCGCACAAAGCGGCGCATTGGCTCCACAGCATCAGTCCAATTTTGGCGGTGGCGGGCTTGACCCTTTCCCTGCTTCATCAGGCATCGTTAGGCGCAACCTATTCAGTGTTGGCCGGACGCGGCATCTGGTTTAACCAAAGCGCGCCGGTGCAATTCGTGTTCTCAGCCATGAGCGGCGGTATTGCCCTGCTCTTCGTGTCGAGCGTGTTTGTTTTCCGTGTCATGCGCCCGGGTCAGGTCAGCGATGAGGCTTTATTCGATCTTGCCCGCATTGCTGGCGGCATCACCTTGCTGCTCACGTACTTGCGTGTTTGGGATTGGGCTGTGACAAACTACTATAGTTTCAACCGCACGATTGCTCTGCAAACCACAGTACTTGATACCATCTCGCCATATAGCCTGACCTTCTGGC
>DYDH01000152.1 GCA_020717985.1 Herpetosiphon sp.
AATTTTCCCGAGCAAGACTTCTGTGTTCTGCCCGTTCTTGTGCGGGTCACCGGCAAGTCCGCCATCGCCGAGCCCCGCATAGAGATAACCGTCGGGGCCAAAAGCAAGCGCGCCGCCATTGTGATTTTGATAAGGTTGTTCAACCACCAATAAAACTTTTTCGCTGGCGCTGTCGGCGGAATTTCCGCTGGCTTGAAAGCGTGAAATGCGCGTGTGTCCGCCGTCGCCTGTGTAATTGACGTAGAAGAAACCGTTTTGTTCGTAATCGGGATTGAATGCCAGACCAAGCAGACCCATTTCACTGCCGTTATCGTTCACGCGGTCGGCAATATCGAGAAAGTGCGAGTCGAGCAATTGTCCATTTTCGTACATGCGGATGTAGCCCGCTTTTTCGATGATGAACAATCTGCCTGAACCGTCATTGGCGGGTTGAATATCCACGGGAAGATGAAGTCCGCTGAGGATGGGCTGCCATTCATAACCTGCCGCATTGGGGAATGAACTTGTGTTGGCAATGGGCGGCTCCATGGCAGGCGCGGCAGCGGAATCAGGCTCGGGCTGAGATTCTAATTGGGTGGCAGGAGCAGTTATCGGCGGGCGCGGAGCGAGAGGCGTGAGCGTCGGAGGAACAGACCCTTGTGCCAATCCTCCACATGCTGCAAAAATTGGCAGAACCAATAAAATTAAAAGCCGTTTCATTAGGGTTGTTTATCGCTCACGTCGGTGGCTTCCGCGTCCACAATTTCATCCTGCGGGTTGACATTCATGTTGCCCGCGAGTTCTTTCATGTGTTCCGCCACCACAGCAGGCGGACAAAATTCGGTAAAGACGTAGGAACCCAGCCAAAGGATCGCAGCATCATCCAGCATTCCGACAAAGGGTAATACGATGTTTGGAGCAAGGTCAGCGGGGAAAAGAAGATAAGCAAAAGCGCCAACTGGAATTAGCTTGGCAAATATACTTACCCGTTTATCACCCATGAGGCGGAAGATAAGTTTAAGTTGATTGATCGCATTGCGAACTATGCCGCCTTGTTGAGACACCATTAGGTTGGAAGGTTTCTTTTCGTCCATTTGAATCTCCTTTGAATGATTACATTATATTCGATTTACGTTTTACTCTTATCTACGTATTTGAACCGGATTTGATGCAGGCAATATTTGATAAGGTAAAATAAACCCATGCCCTACTTGATCGATGGACATAACCTAATTCCCAAAGTAGGATTGCGACTCGATTCACCTGATGATGAAATGGAACTGGTTGCCATCCTGCAGGAATTTGCGCGGCTTAAGCGGCAGCAGGTGGAAGTATATTTTGACGGCGCACCCATCGGTTATGACGGCGCCCGCAGCATTGGTACAATCCGGGCGCATTTTGTCAGGCTGGGGCAGACGGCCGATAATGCCATTCGCGCACGCTTGAACAGGATGGCGAAGGATGCAAGGAATTGGATCGTGGTCTCTTCGGACAGGGAGGTGCAAAACGCGGCACGGGTTGTGCATGCCCAGCATATTTCCGCCGAGGAGTTCGTAAAATCTTTAAGAGAAGCGCATAACTCTGTTCCCAAAACCAATACGGATGATAAAAAAATTTCACCCGCGGAAGTGGATGAATGGCTAAAAATATTTTGTGAGAAAAAGAACTAATTACGACAAATCGCGTCCAAATTCTAATCTTTATTTAATGTTATTCAGACCATTAAGGTGTATATTCTAGTCACTGGCACCTGCCCTCCCCTTTATTGGTATTTAGGTGTCACCCGCCGCTTGATTTGCATGTCCCCCCCATGCTGATGAGCGGCGGGACCCTTTTTATAGGTATGGAAAAAGTTCCCTGTCTTAGCAGATAGGGAACTTTTGCTTACTTGACCTCTTGCAAAAGTAGCGGCCTGGTTTCACGAAAAACTTTATCTGCGAATTCACGCTAATCTGCGCGAATTTTTTGAACATTTCGCGCAGATTAGGTATCTTCTCAATATTCCGGGGATGAGGACACACTCTCTCGAAGGTTTCCTCGAAAAACTGGTTGTGCCGCTCAAACCTTCGGGACGTTTCCCTCCTTTTTTGAGAAGATACCAGATTAGCGAAGATTAGTGGACGAAAAAATACTTATGCAAGAGGTCTATTAAAACCGAGCCTTGCGATTACGCAGGATCGCTGAACGCAATTTCCCCAAACCAAATAAATTCAAAATTGCTGAAACGAATATATTCAACCGCGCCAATGCAGTAGGTGGATGAATGAACAGCGCGCGCATCCATGCAGACAAGGCGGATGCAGACTGTCCGCCATCAAGTAGATAACGCGCATCCACTCTGTTGGCAGAAGCTGTAGCACGACGCAAGATGCGACCCAAGGCAGGCGCGAGTTCAGGCTGAGTCTTTGACCAATCAAGGATGCGGAAGGCATCGCGTCCGAATTCAGCGGCTTTGGCAATATTTTTCGCTTCGGCATGATAACGCGCGGCAGACAAGGTTCGAGCCACATGCAATATTTTTCCCTGTTGCGCGATGCGAATCCAGAGGTGATGGTCAAGCATGAAATGAAATGCGGGGTCAAGTGTGCCTGCCTTTTGCAATGCGGAACGGCGCATGAAAACAGCAGGCTGTCCGATAATTTGAAAGCAGAGCAAGTCTTCCAATGTCAATTGTTTGTAATTCAAGATGTTGAAAGTTTTTCCATTTTCATCCACGGAGAGCATGTTTCCGTAGACCAGCACAACTTCGGGGTGTTCTTCAAAGATTTTCACCGCAGCACTAACTGTGCCCGCAAGATAATAATCATCCGAGTTTAGCCATGCAACAACTTCGCCTGTGGCGCGCGCAAAACCCTTGTTGATCGCATCCGCCTGTCCGCGGTCTTTTTCAGAAACCCACCATGCCAGTTTGCTTTCATATTTTTTTATAATCTCAACACTGTTATCTGTGGATGCGCCGTCCACAACCATATATTCAATATGCGGATAATCCTGCTCCAAAACAGAGAGGATGGTTTGCTCAAGATATGCGGCCTGATTGAACGAAGGGGTGATAATGGAAACAAGAGTCATTTTTGCAGGTCATACAAAATATATCCATCGCCCTGCTCGGCAATGGGATACTGCGCCAGAATTTTCTTCAAGTCGGGCTGTTTATCCAGTTGACCAAAAGCAGTTACAAGAAAATAATCCCTGCCTTCGGTCAAGGCTGAAAAATCACCTACATCTTGATTGCCGCCGCGAGCCTCGCTTAGACCTGTGCTTAACGGCCACAAGTCCACCTTGCGCCAGCCGAACAACATCAATCGGTAGCCATAATCTTGCGTCAGGGCGATCACATTCGCGTCGGCGGGGATCACATCGCCGACCTGTTTCCAAAAAGCAGGCTCATGACGAAAATCCTCGGCAACCAGGACGGAACGCGCCACCCAAGAGTGATATCCGATCACGGCAACGATCAATATGATGAAACCCACGCGTCCAACCGGACCGTGAGCTGGTACGCTTTCAAAGAGCGGATTCAACGCCGAAGCCAAACCCAACGCAATGATGGGAATCAGTTGAATATGATAATAACTGTGTGTGTACATCTGAAACGGCAGGGTAAGTCCGTACAATAAATAACCAACCCACAAGCTGATCAACAGCCAGCGCAAACGCGGAGGAGCAAGCAGTGCGCCCGCAAGACTGAGGAAAATGACCGTCAACCCAAAGAGACTGCCAATGAACGCCAGCCACTTGGAATAAAAATCGGTGCTGGTGATGAGTTTAATTAAAGCCACCGTCCATGCGAAGAAATATTCTGTGGAACGACCTTGATTAAGCAGGATATAAAAAGTAAGGGCAGGCACGATCATCAACGCAGCCATCGCCCACACTTGTTTCGATTTCCAAAAATCCTTTTTGAGCGTAAACAAGACCAGCGCAATCGCTGCGCCCCCCACGAAGAATGCAATTACGATTTTTACAAATGTAGCAAGTCCGAGAAAGATGCCAGCGAGAATCGCCCATTTCCAAGACCTCACCCCTGGCCCCTCTCCTACAAGGAGAGGGGAATCAGACCAGCGATACAGAAAATAAATGCCGATGATAAAAGCGGAAGTCATCAATGGGTCAGGTTGAAACGAGCGGCTGGCTTGGACTGAAAACGGCAAAACAAGATAATACGCAAGCGCAAGCAACGCCGCCCACGGAGAAACCGCGCGGCGGGCGAGGTCAAATAACGCAATGCCCGCCAATAACCAGAACACCGTAGACCAAACACGGGCAGACACAAAATTTTCTCCGCCAGTGAGAAGGTAAGTGACTGCAACAATTGACTCGGTTACGGACGGCTCATATCGCCCAACCGCGCGGGCGAAAGAGGAAGCCAGGTCACGTTGTTCAACGGTGGCGGTCGGCAGAAGAGAATAATAAATATCACGCGCCACAAGTGAATTGCGAAGCTGGCGCGAGGCGTGAAAATCCAACGGTGGATCGGTAATATCGAGCAGACGCAGCAGTCCACCCAAGGCGAGGAGAATGACGAAGAGGATGAACCAGTTTGCGGGGCGGAGGGGAAGCGAGGTTTGCATGAGGAAATGTTTCGTGTTACGTGTTCCGTTGTCGATAAATCAGAAGAGGGAATTGTAGTCCACTTTGGGGAAGATGGTCAGCTTGCCGCCGACGGTGGCATCCAAAACTGTGCGTCCGGCTTTTTGATAGGCATCGCGGGCAAGGGCATAACCGATCTCGGAGGTGTCGAGGTCGGGCAGTTGCCATTTGACTCCCTTGCCAAAATAATTGGGCGAGACGTGGTTGGGGTCATCTCCTTGCGAAACGACAATTTTATTTGCCTCGCCCTTGGACGTAAAATTATGATCCACGCCAATCAGAATGACTTGTTCGAAGCCCATGTGAAACGCAAGTTGAAGTGCCAGAGTTGTGACCGTTGCGCCTTCCCAAACACGTCCGCGGACATCCGACGAAAAACGCGGACCGGTGTAGGAGGTATAAATGAAGGTGGGAAAGGATGAAGGATGAAGGATGAAGGATGAATTCGCAAAGTGGCGATGCGAGCGCCAGGCCAAAAATTTCGGCATGGGAAGCGCAAGGATGTCCGCGCTGAATTGTTCGATGACGAGGTCATTGATCGAGCAGAAATATGTGGTGTGAAATCCAAGTTCGGGGAAGAGCAGGTATATGCGATTCATGCCGAAGGTGAATTCGTTTTTGAGCTTGGTGAGATCGGTTTGCTTGAGACTGGGTCCATTGCCAATGATGAAGGCGCGCTGACCTTTGTGAATGTCTTTCAGCGCGGCAAGGCGGCGGATGCTCTCCCTCCGCCAGGGATGAAAATATGCGGCGGGCAGTTGCGGCAGGCGTCGAAACGAGTCGTAGGTGTTGCGCGCAAAATTCAACACAGGAGTCGGAAGCATGGATTTTAGAGTTTGTTTCATCGAGGAAGAAATTCCTTGCGAAAAAGAAGCAGGGGAATGAGAGTGGCGAGATTCAACAGCGAAAAAAGAAGGTCAATCATTCCGAACTGGTCGAAAATGGTCAGGACAATATTAAGGCTGAGGACGATCACGGCAAATCCATATATCAACCTGGGCTGCTGCGTAATGTACAGTCCGCAAAGCAGCATGGCAAGAGCATCACCGAACATCAAAACCGCATAGATGACATATATGATTTTCATGGACGGGTTGTTGTCGAGCCGCATGAAAGTGCCCGCGCCAAGGACGATCAATGCGGTGGTAGTGATAAAAAACAAAGAGCGGACAAGAGGGACGGCAATGCGTTTCATGAATTCAAAAAATATTTTTTGCGAAGGGGAAATATCGCCCACAGGATGAGCAGGTCAACGATAAAGGAAACCAGGAAGTAAAGGTCAACGACATTCAGCAGGGACAGCAGGGTATTAAAGGCGGCAACAATCAGCGCAAAATAATAGACCCATCTTTGCGGCGCGCCAAACTTGATTCCGCTGAACAGCAGCAAGCCAGCATTGATAAAAATAAACAGGGTCAACAAGTCTGCGGAACTTTTGTTATTGTTGACCACAGCCATATCGTAGTATGTATAAATTCCGTAGCCAAACCAAAGAACGGCGTTCAAAATCAAAAAGATACGCGCCATGGTTATTTTTAGCGGGTCAACTTTCTTTTGGTTGCTTTCTGACGGCACAGTTTTTTTTTGCTTTTTTCTCATTATTCAGTACTCAATCTCGCTGTTGCGCCGCCGTCTATGACAAGCGCCTGTCCCGTCATAAAGGACGATTGCTCATTATCAGCGAGGAAATAAATGGCATGAGCGATCTCTTCAGGTGTGCCCACCCGCCCGTTGACCGTTTTGCGTGCAAGGTTATCGAGACGATCCTGCATGTTGTCGCCGCCGAGATGACCACGACCGAGACCGGCACGCAGCATGGGCGTATCCACTGCGCCAGGGAGAATCGCATTTGCACGGATATTATCGGGCGCAAATTCAATTGCCATGGCGCGAGTCAGGGCGAGCAATCCGCCTTTGGATGCGGCATACGCGGTAATGTTTACAGAGGTTTGAATGGCATGGACAGAGGAAACATTTACCACCGCCGCGCCGCCGCGCGCTTTGAGCAAAGGATGCGCCAATTTGACGCCCAAAAACGCCGAGCGTAAATTGGCCGCCATGACCGCATCCCATTCTTCAACAGTGGTTTCGATCAGCGGCTTGTTAATTTGCTGGGCGGCATTGTTGACCAGCGCATCCAGCGTGTCGGTAAAGGCGTGCGCGTGCTCAAAAATGGACTGCACATCTTCAGGATGGGAAATATCGGCACGAACAAAAAGCCCGCTTTGCGGGAACCCTTCGCCAAAGTCCGCGCGATCCACGCCAATCACACGCCAGCCTTTTTCAGCGAAGAGGTTTACGGTTGCGCGGCCAATTCCGCCTGCTGCGCCGGTAATTAAAACTGTTTTCATATTATTCATCCTTTGTATTCCATCCCCAGCCCTTCGACCAAATTTTTGATCGTGTTCCAGTGAATTCTCTCCCACGCGGTGGGGCTGGAATTGGAATTATGCGGGGCGAGCATGACATTATCCATATTTAACAGCGGACTATCCTTCGGCAGCGGCTCGAACTCGAAGACATCCAAAGCCGCGCCACCGACCTGACCTGAGCGGAGTGCGGCGACAAGGGCATTTTCATCCACGATGGGACCGCGCGCCGTGTTGATCAAAATTGCAGAGGATTTCATCTTGGCCAGCGTATTCGCGTTGATCAGATGCTGCGAGGTTGGGTTCAAGTCACAGTTCACCGAAACAAAATCAGATTCAGAGAGCAGAGATTGGAGATTGGTAATTTGAATGCCTGTCTCGGTGATAAAGACATGGTCAACTTCGATAATATCCGTGCCGAGGACTTTCATGCCGAAGGCTTTTGCGCGGCGGGTGACTGCCTTGCCAATATTGCCAATGCCGATGATTCCCAGCGTGCATTCGCTTAACGTTCTGCCGGGAATCTTCTGCCATTCACCGCGCTTCATGGCGGCATCCATCCACGGTCCGCGGCGGGCGAAGGCGAGCATGTAGCCAAGGACAGTATCTGAGACGGGGGTGGTAAAAGCATTCGGCGTTCGCCCAAGTTTTATCCCAAAACGGGAACAGGCTGAGGCGTCGATTGAGTCGACACCCGTCCCCCATTTTGAAATGACTTTCAGTCGCGGCGAACAGGCCTCAATCACGCGCGCGGTGTAGCGGTCATCCCCGCAAATTGCGCCATCAAATTGACCCGCGTATTTAAGCAGGTCTTCTTCTTCCATGCGTTCTTCAACATGGGGAACAATCAACTCAAGCCCATACTTTGCAAATTCAGGTTTGAAGCGATCCAAAAATGGGATCATGTAGGGGGCGGTCATTAGTACAGTTGGCATTTATTCATTCACCTTATGCAAACGTCCCGAAGGCATCCTTGAAAAAACTTGTCAGGCAGATCAAACCTTCGGGACGATGCCTGATATTAGTTACTCGCTACAAGTATTGGGGATCACAGAAAAATTATACAGTTTCGGAACAGGCGAGTAATAACTCACATCATCAAGAATATCATATTTGCCGCCGAAGTATGTGTTGAACACAACCCGAAATGTATTGACCGGCGTGATGTCTGAATACAATTCGTCGTTATGTTCGGGCAAATAATAGGCATTGAGAATCCACATCTTGCGATCCTTCGGTTGCATCCACGGACCGTGATCACCTTGAATGATGATAATCGGCGGCGTATCTGATTCTGCAAGAAGAGTGTCTATGGCTTCCAGCATTTTTTTATTGAGCCAGGTCAATTGATTGGTGTAGCCTTTTGTGTACATATCGTATGGATATATGCGCTGCTCGTTCCAAAAATCCTGCGGCCTGGTGGGGTTGCCTTCGGGGTCAAACACAAACGGCGGATGAGGTGAAATGAGATGGACATACGCAAAAGTAGACTCTGGCATATTGGCAATATTGTCCATGTTATCAAACACGCTATTAAAGCGATCGCGAAAGGCTTGTCCGGTTACCGCATCGGGATCGACCCAGCCGAAATCCTGCGCGTAACGCGCAAAGGTTGTCCGCAAAAATAGACCTTCAAACTCAGTCAAGCCGGAAGTCAGGGGCGGCGGCGCAATAAAAAGATCGGCATCTTCCAACTCATTCCAAGCGTAGCCTGTCGCAAAGTCAACCGTTTTGTAGCCCATGCTTTCAAAGTTGTAGCGCACTGCGCTGTGTTTGAGCGAATCCCATAATTTAAGGCGCTTCGTGTTTTCGGGCGTGAAAGAATCATCAAGGTCCTGCAAATACATCATATTCAAAGAAGACGCCAGTGAAATTTCAGTGCGGACATAATTGCTCTGACTGCATTCGCCCACAAAAAAACCGCGATCCTTCAATGCATTCAGGAATTCGGTGTTGTCATAGTCGTAAGCCATATCCAACACATCCTGCCGCCCGTACGAGTCGAGGATGAAATAATACACATCCGGCGGATTCGCTGGCGCGGTCAGATCAGATTCCACTGGAGCATGATCTGCGCCCAGCGCGAGCGCGTTAGACGTCCCGCCGCCAAAACTGATCTGCCCCACAGACATGATCAACAGCGCAAGCGCGACCGTATTCAATGTCGAAGCAGACGACACGAAATTTAATTTTGGGCGTGTCGCCCAAAGAAGGGCAAGCGCAAACAAAATGATCCATCCAACCGCAAGCAAGGTTGTGTAATTGGACTTTGGATATTTCCCGTCAATATAAATATAAGCATGTCCAAACGTGAAGAACAATGCCAGCCAGAGCGCGGAAAGAAACGCGGCTTTGTTGATATTCCTGCGTAAAAACAGCCAGGCGACAAAATATAAAAGTCCGCCAAACAGCACAGAAACCGATAAAGGACGAACCACCGCACTGGGTTGTATCTCACCCGTATTGGCATTCAATAACGCCAACACCGGGTATGCGCTGATCGCAATCGGATACCAGGGGGCATTAAAAAAACTCGTAATCGTTTTGTTCATAACTGTAAATTTTCCTCGCATATTAAGCGCCCTCAACCGCTCACTTGCAAATATCGTGTTCAATGATCGCATTCACTTCAGCGCTCAATGTTTGCTTCTTCATAAGGTCTGTCATGCTCGAGCAAACTTGAATCCGCAGGAATTTATCAGCGGTCACGATCTTGAGCATACTGCGAATTTGCTCCACATCATTCAACACCGCAGAAGCTTGCAGGAAAGGCATCCACTCCAAACTATCGTTGGGATAATAGCCTTCCTTCAAAGCCTGCTTCAACAAGGGTGGAATTTTATCCCATGCACTGCGCTGACGAGCAAGGTCTGCCTTTTGATAATAATAGCACCAGCCATGCTCAGGTTCCGCGCCAAAAACATTTGCCGGCGGAGTCGGCGATTCGTCGCTCACCGCCACCGCATCCAGCCTCGAGTGAGGCGCGATCAGCACCAGCCTGTCCGCATCGGACGGGGATAATTCAGGCGCGTTGCCATCCATAAATCGCACACATCCATTTGAATTGGACTGCACCATCACCAGCACGTTGCCGAAATCACGTTCCAGATAATTGCCGCGCCGCAGCGGAGTCTCCACGCCGCCGTTGCTCATGATCTGGTTGATGACATCGCCGGTCAACACAGCGGCGGGAAGTTTCACCACCACAGGGTTGTTGCTTTGCTTTTCAGGATAATAAATAAAATTCGCGGGGCCCCAAACAAAATAATCCTCAGACAGCGGACTGCCCGGATACGATGCGATCAACGTCACGCCTTCCTCGATCTTCGGCGCGCGCCATGCCACCTGCCACCAAAAATTACGCGTCGCCTCGGTCTCGTACACATAGCCGATGGCATTGCCATAATGCGTCATCACCGCAATCGAAACCAGCACACCCATCACCGCAATCCGCATTCCGCGCCGCGCAATACTTTCGAGGAGCAGACCCAGCAGCATCATCGCGCCCGCCGAAGCGATCAAGGTGTAACGCGAATAATCGGGCAATGTGACATGCCGGTTGACGAGGATCACGGGAAGCAGACCGCCGGTCATGGTCAACAGGCTGACGAATAAAGTCTCGCGCATCATTCCCGCGCCCGAGCCTGATTCTGGTTCTGATTCATTTTCCCCCATCCCGCGGATTCCGAACAGCACGGCCGCCACGGCTGCGAATGACAGTCCCAGCGCAGAGGCGATGTCTTTCAATCGCATGGGGAATGCCAATTGATAGATGGGCAAATTCCACGCCGCAAGCGTCACCGTGAAAAAATCCTGGAGCAGATAATTCAACCACCACAAACCGGTCAGCGGCGAGGATAAAACCTGCGAGACTTGCAAGCCCACATCCGTTGCCTTGCGCGTGGACTCGAAGAAGAATAAGCGCCAGACCAAAAATCCAGCCGCAACAAGCAGGAAAGGCAAACTGGCAGAGACGATCTTCGTCACCTTGCGGCGGAAGGTTTCGCCTTGTCCGCGCCACATCAAAAGAATAATAGCCGAAAAACGAAATGCCTCGATGCCAATATAATATTCCATCTGACTCAAAGCGCCCCAGCCCGCAAGCACCGAGCCG
>DYDH01000447.1 GCA_020717985.1 Herpetosiphon sp.
ATTTTTCCAATGGTTGCGGATGGTCGAGTAGACCATGTCATCGCCGATGTTTTCGAACCACGGCAGGGGTGGATAATCCCCGTTCGCGCGCGGCTCGCCCCACCAGATGAAAATAATGTCGTGGGCTTCGCGTGACACGTAGGTCTTGACATGCATGGCTTTGGGCGGCTGGGAGTTTTTCCCATTCGCTGGGATGAAGCGGCAATCTCCCGAAGTGTCGTATTCAAAGCCGTGGAAGGGACATTGAATGCAATCATCCACCAGTTTTCCCGCACTCAACGCCACGCCGCGATGCGGACATAGATCGCTCATCACCGTCACTTGTCCACTGCGATTGCGCCATGCGACCATCTTCTCGCCCATGCGCGTGAAGCCGATAGGTTTCCCTTTTTTGACTTCGTTCGATTCGAGAATGCCGTACCATTGATTGGGGATCATGATGTTCCTTGTTTGTCGTGGAAAAGGTTTCTGAGGTTTATAAAGTATCTGAGGTATCTGAGGTAAAACCTCAGATACCTCAGGAACATCATACCTTCAGGAACCTTATAAAGGCTCAAACCTCGCCGTGAAATGTCTCAGCAATTCTGGCGCGTACGTGAATTTATATCCCTTGACCTTATCTGCCCGTGACTTGATTCTCGCGGCGCAATCGGCAACGTAGTCCATGTGACTTTGGGTGTAGGTGCGGCGCGGGATGGCGAGTCGCAAAAGCTCCAGCTTGGGAAATATCATTTTTCCAGAATCAGGATCGGGGTAGGCAAACATCACCGAGCCAATTTCCACGCCGCGAATCGCGCCTTCGCGATACAGTTCCACAGCCAGCGCTTGTCCAGGAAATTCGCTTTGCGGAATATTTGGAAAGACATTTGCCGCATCGAGATAAACGGCATGTCCGCCTGCGGGTTGGATGGTGGGAATGCCCGCGTCGTTGAGCCGACCCGCGAGGTAGGCGGTTTGCGAAAGGCGCGAGGCGAGATAGGCTTCGTCCAGCCCTTCGTACAAACCAACCGCCATCGCGTCGAGGTCGCGCCCCGCGAGTCCGCCGTAAGTGGGGAAACCTTCGCGCAGGATCAATTCATTTTTGACATTTTGAAACAGCGCCTCGTCGTTCAAACACAGCAAGCCGCCGATGTTGACAATCGCATCCTTCTTGGCGCTCATGGTCATGCCATCTGCCAGCGCGTACATCTCGCGGGCAATATCAATGACCGATTTATTTTCATAGCCCTTTTCGCGCAACTTAATGAAATATGCGTTCTCGGCATATCGCGCGGAATCAATGAAGAAAGGAAGTTTATATTCGCGATAAACAGCGGCGACCGCTTTGAGATTTTCCATCGAAACGGGCTGACCGCCTCCCGCGTTGTTTGTGACTGTGATCATCCCGAAGGGAATTTTCTCGGCACCAACTTTTTGAATGAACGCGCGCAGCTTGGCAATATCCATGTTGCCCTTGAACGGGTGCGGATTGTTGATGTCGAAGGCTTCGTCAATGACCAGGTTGGTCGGGCGTCCGCCTCTGGCGCGGATGTTGGCATCGGTGGTGTCGAAGTGCATGTTGCTCGGGACGTACATCCCAGGCTTGACGAGGCACGCGGCTAGAATATTTTCTGCGGCGCGTCCCTGATGCGTGGGGACAAAAAACTTGAAGCCGAAAATATCTTCGACAGCCGCTTTGAGTCGAACGAACGAACGCGCGCCTGCATAGGATTCATCGCCGCGCATGATCGCCGCCCATTGCTCGGAACTCATCGCGCCTGTGCCTGAGTCGGTCAACAGGTCAATGAACATGTCTTCGGCTTTCATCGAGAACAGGTTGTAGCCCGCCTCTTTCAGCGCGGACTCGCGCTCGGCGGGTTGAATGAGTCGAATGGATTCAACTACTTTCATGCGGAACGGTTCGGGGGGGTAGGGGTGTG
>DYDH01000448.1 GCA_020717985.1 Herpetosiphon sp.
GTGGACGTTATCAACGCGAACGCGAACTCGTGGCGCGTTTGGTTGAGGAAGGCAACGACCCGATGGAAATTGCCGCCGCCGCTTTGAAACTGTCTCGCGCTGACGAGAAGCAGCGTCCCGTTGCGAATGTGACGGACGTGGTAGTGTCCGAAAGCCGTTCTTCCTATCGCGGCGGTGATCGTGAGTTTGGTCGCAGCAAACCTCAGGGTAGAGATGCCAGAGATGGTAAGCGTGATTTTGGCAAACGCGGCGACCGCGACGGCGGGAATAAACGCGCATCGCATGAAGCGGGCATGGTGCGCTTGAAGTTGAACAAAGGCAAAGAGAATGGCGTCCGCCCGAATGATATTGTCGGTACAATCGCGCATCATGCCGACATTCCAGGCAGTGTCATCGGCAAGATTCGCATCGAAGATAAATACACTTATGTGGACGTGCCTGAAGAATTGGTCGAGAAGGTCCTGAAACACAACGGCAACTACCGAATTGGGAAAGATAAATTCACTTTGGTAAAGTCGTAACATACATAATGTCATTGCGAGGGCGCACTTGTTCTTCCCTGGCACCGCCCGCCAGGGCAGGTGTGCCCGAAGCAATCCCCAACTAAGTAGGAGATTGCTTTGTCTGGAAGATCACCCTCCTCGCAACGACACACCGCGCTGGCGTATGGCGCAAGTGTTTTTTTGAAAGTCGTCATTGACACTTCTCTATCACCGTGATAAAGTAGTGCCCTGTACGGATACCAGTAGTTCGCTTTGGAAGTATAACCAACGGCATATGGGTAAAAGTCCATGTGCCGTTTTGTTTTGTCTGTTCTGGCGAAAGAACCGGGTCCTCCAAATTTTTTTTCTTGCCTAAGGAGGCAAACAATGTCAGATCGTATTCTCGGAACAGTCAAATGGTTTAACGGAAGCAAAGGCTACGGCTTTCTCGCCCGCGAAGGCGGCGCGGATGTCTTTGTTCACTTCTCCGCCATCCAGGGTGACGGTTTCAAAAACCTTGAAGAAGGACAGAAAGTTGAATTCACCGTTGAGAAAGGCCCCAAGGGTCCGCAGGCTACTAACGTAGTTGTAGTCAACTAACTAATTCACTGAATACTAAAAATTCCCTGAGATGAAAGTCTCAGGGAATTTTTTTATTTATTGATATTGTGCAGCGTACCGAAGGGCGCCTCCAAAAAACAGTTTAGCCAACCAAACCTTCGGGGCGGTTATTTATTCCCTATCATTTTACGCGCCTGCTCTCACCGCCAGCGCCGCGCCGACAATGCCCGCTTGATTCAACAACTGGGCGGGAATAGCATGAGTCTCAATAGTGAGCAGTGGCAAAAACTTTTCTGACTCTTTGCTGATTCCGCCGCCGATGATGAACAAGTCGGGCCAGAAAAGGTTTTCCATCCGCTTCATAAATTTATCGAGGCGTTTGGCATAATCTTCCCACGAAAGATTCTCGCGCTGACGGGCCGCATCTGAAGCGCGGAATTCAGCATCCTGGCCTTTCATACGGAGGTGACCAAACTCTGTATTGGGGAGCAAGTGCCCGCGATTGAAAATTGCCGAGCCGATGCCTGTCCCAAGTGTGAGCATGATGACCGTTCCAGGTTGTCCGCGCCCGGCGCCAAATGCCATTTCCGCCAGTCCGGCCGCATCTGCGTCGTTTATCATGGTGCAGTCGCAGCCTGTGATTTTGGTAAAGAGCGCATCGGCGTTTGTTCCAATCCACTTTTCCGAGACGTTGGCCGCCATCATGGTCACCCCGCTTTTGATCGGCGCGGGGAATCCGATGCCGATGGGTCCTTCCCAGTTAAAAGATTGCGCGATCTGTTTGACCACTTCTGCCACAGGTTCAGGTTCGCCTTTTTGGGGGGTCTTGATGCGAATCCGATCCGCAAGAAGCTGTCCTGTTTCTGTGTCTACAGGCGCGCCTTT
>DYDH01000449.1:0-184 GCA_020717985.1 Herpetosiphon sp.
AGGCCTGGCTTCTCGGCCCATCCTGCAACAACTGATTAGGTAGACCAGTCATCTTCTTCGACTGTTAATACTCTCCTTGGTAGTCCCCGAACGGGGAGCATGGCGATTGGTTTTCACCAGTCGCCATGTTTTTACTTAGGACTTACGCAAGACGCATTTGAACGCCGGGTGATTTGAGTTGTTG
>DYDH01000449.1:213-1166 GCA_020717985.1 Herpetosiphon sp.
TTACGCGATAAATAGTTCGTTGTGTTTCCATAGCCACCTGTTTGAGACGAACCCAAACCAGAATGGCGCAGCCAATATGATTTCTGACGCTTCTCGCTTTGCGGCACTGATTTCCTTCAATCCCTGTCAACTGCTTAGTTTCTCGGTGAAATTGCTCGACCTTCCAACGAAAGCCGCACACATCATGTACGACCTCCACGTTGTCCTGAGCTATCTCGTTGGTCACGACATAATCCGTACGCTGGGTAGACAGCACTACTCGGAAAACTTTCACCTTATGTTCGGCAGGGAAGCCTTTGATTTTGATAACCTTGCCATGTTGTTTTTCTGTTTCAGTCCATTCGAGGCTGTCAACTCGTTGGTAAGGCTTTGAGCCAACGGAATCATCCACTTGGCGATTATCCTTGAGCGGACAGTAATAGGTTTTCCCAAGTTTTTCAATCTGGAGCATCATTTCTTTCGTTGCGTACCATGTGTCCATCAAAATAGCCCAAAAATCCAGTCCTTTTTGATAGACGCAATTCAGCAGCATATCATGCATGTGTTCCAACTTGGTTTTACCGTCTCCTTCCGGATCATAAATTCGGTAATCAATAATCCAGAACTGGTCGAGTTGTGGATTAACATAGACACAGGTTACGACGCCAATCCCTTTGATGACGCCGTGCGCATTGCCACTGTATTGTCTTCTCACCAACTCAATACGCCGTGAAAAATTCTTGTCCATCACGCTATCATCAAAAACCAGAAATCCATGCGGTGTTGAGCGTACCTCGCTTTTTATATTCTCCCAAACCAGTCGAGGTCGGATTTCATCGCCAGATAAATATCGGTTTGCCATGTCATGACTGAATTTCTCGGTGTGCTCGGCGTAATTTGTGAGCGTGTAATTAATTTGGCTCACCAGCAAGTATTGACAATAATCCAAACGGGTCACGCGTTCTTTTTTCGGT
>DYDH01000449.1:1368-1927 GCA_020717985.1 Herpetosiphon sp.
TGGGTTGTTTGAGAGTCTGTTGAGTCAAAATTTTGGAGGAAAATAGTATGCCAAGAGCGAAAAGCGCGCTAAAAACAAAGGAACTCAACCCTGATTATGTTCGCATGTATTACGAACATCAATATGACCGTATCAAGAAGCACGAAGATCAGGCGCTCGCAATTTCAAATATTGTTTTGACTATTAGTGCATTGATTATCACGTTTGGTTTAAACAACAGACAATCATTTGGCTCTATTTTGATCTTGTTTTTACCAGTGGTCATAATTATTGCGAACTTGTTTGCAATTCTCTATATTCGCGATAGCGCAACCTGGATAAAATCCCATCGAATGCGTTCTAAACGAATTCTGGAAACATATATCCCTGAGTTGTTTGTGTTAGACAGTGAAACCATCGCTCCGCACAAAAAACGACCCGTTGGGCGACGAAGGTTTCAGAATCTTATCCACGTATTGTTTATAGCACTAGCGACGATATTAATATTGCTTTTTACTTTGGAGGCATTCGGTGTGTCAATTATATGATGATAGGGCGAGCGTGGTGGCGCGGGCGGCGC
>DYDH01000153.1 GCA_020717985.1 Herpetosiphon sp.
AGTCACGCTGCAAGCGTGACCTACGGGAGTGTTCTTTTTTCATATCAGACCACAAAAATCACGGAGAAAGGCCCCTTAAAAACCTCTGTGGACTCTGTGCGCTCCGTGGTAAGAGGTTTTTAGCCCACTGTTTTAGACACTCTCCGGTTTTGGCAAAATTTGTTCACATAACGCCATGAAGGACAATTCTTGTCAAGCGACTTTGCTACAGCGATGATAATTTGAACAGCCCGGCTTGACACAATTCTGATTTTCTTATACACTCACAATTAAGTTTTTTATTAACCGAAAAGAGAGTCAGATGCAAAAAGTCGAACCTGTCCATACATTTGAGCAGATCAAATTGCTGGCTGATTCGCGCCGCATGGAAATTTTGCGCCTGTTGATGGACTCTCCCGCCACACTCACGCATCTGGCGCGGATATTGAAACAGTCCCCGGCCTGGGTGCGGCATCACATCCTTGCGCTTGAATCCGGAGACCTGATCGAAGTCAGTGAAGTCCGCAAGACCGGCAAGGTGATGGAAAAGTTCTACCGTGCAAAAGGGGGCGCGTTCCTTTTGCAGGAGATCGTTCTGCCAAAGAGTAACAAACCCGCGATCATCTTCTCAGGCAGTCATGACCTGGCGCTCGAAGAAATTGCCGAACGCATCAGAAAACACGTCACCCTGTTAAGCCTGCCGGTTGGCTCGCTGGACGGACTGGTCAACTTGCGGCAGAGACTTTGTCAGATCGCAGGCGCGCATATTTTGGACGAAACAGGCGAATACAACAGGCCCACGGTTCGACATTTCTTCCCTGACCACAGCGTGGAACTGGTCACACTCGCCCACCGCACCCAGGGACTCATGCTCGCAGCGGGCAATCCAAAAGGCATTCGAAAAATTGCCGACATTGCGCGTGAGAATGTGAAATTCATCAACCGCAATGCGGGTTCAGGCACGCGGCTATGGTTCGATGCCGAACTCAAAAAACAAAAGATCGATCTGACGCACATCAACGGCTATGGCAACTCGGTCAAAACGCACAGCGAAGCCGCAATATTGATCGCCCAAAATAAAGCGGATGTGTCCATCGGACTGCAAGCCGCGGCACACCAGCACGAACTGGATTTCATCCCATTATTCGAAGAACGCTACGACCTCATCCTGCCGCGCGAAAATGAAAAGGCGCTCTCTCCCCTGCTTGATTACCTGCAAACCGCAAAATTCCGCAGCGGACTGAACTCACTGACGGGTTATAACGCATCTCACAGTGGCGAAAAAATTTTAGCGTAGGACAATCGGAAACCCATGAAAAAAGTCATCATCCTCCCGCTCCTTTTGAGCGTACTGCTTTCTGCTTGCGCGCCCGCCGCTACGCAAGGTCCAGTGGCTGCCGCAACTGAAGTTTCAATTGAAGTCCCGGTGGAAGCCACTGAATCCGTTCAAGCGCAACCCACCATAGCTTCCTCCTCCCCCGTGCTTTTCCAGATCGTCAAAACCGACGGCACAAATTTTGATGTGACTCTCGAAGCCGTCAAAGCCCTGCCGCTTGCCACGCTCATGGCAGAAGGCAAGGTGGAGGAAGGCCCCTATCTCAGTGATGTATTAGCGCTGGCTGGGATCACTGAATTCACAGAAGTCACACTCAGCGGCAGTTCCAGCCCCGCCACGTTGACCTTTGCACAGGTGGATAAAAACACCATCCTTGATTTCAACAACCATGGCACGATGAAGTTATCAACCGCCTATATCCCAAAGGCAAATTGGACAAAGGATGTGGCGGAGATCGTGGTGAAGTAATCAAACAAGGTGACAGTCACTTTCGCGAAGCGAGTGACTGTCACCTTATATTTTTGCACTTTCAATTAAGTAAAAACTTATCCGTCGAAAGAAAAAGAAATGCGCTACCTGCTTGGAATTGACGATACCGATAATCTTGAATCACGCGGCACGGGACACCGTGTCCGCCAGCTTGGGGACTGGCTTGCCGAGAATCAACTGGCTGTGCCGTTGGGCATTACCCGTCATCAATTATTGGTTGACCCTCAAATTCCATACACTTCCCATAATAGCTCGGCGTGTTTGTCTGTTGAAACCGAGAATGTGGATGACGTTTGGGAAGCTGCACGCGAATTTCTTCTACGTGAAAGCGCCCCAGGCTCAGATGCCGGGCTCACTCTTGCTGAGTGGGATTCGATCAACGAATGTGTGCTGTCCTTCGCGAAGCGGGCAAAGATCGTCGTGTTGACCATGCCTGAGGCGGAGCAAACAGCTTCACAGTCACAGATAAGATGCGAGGGGCTGACGGGCACACACGGCGGAATCATCGGCGCATTGTCCGCAATTGGATTACATCGCGCTGGCAATGATGGACGCTTCCTGTGGCTGCCCGGTCTGCGCGAGTTGAAGGGTAAATATCAAGTCAGAGAGATTTGTAAACTGGGACATGTGGATCGTGTTTGCACCTTGAGCAATTCGGAAGTTCATTCAAAGTCAATTGTGGATGTCGGTGAATGGATTCGCCCCGTTCTGCGTGACGGAAAAGCGACATTATATGTAGAGGAGAATAATCATGAATGGCACATCATCTCTAAAGAAGATATCAAAAAGCTCTCCAACTGAGTGGTCACTCTCGTGGATTGAAGCCCTGCTGTTAATTGGCGGCGGTGTTATGGCGGTTATATTGCACCGCGCATTTGACACCTCACCCGGACTGCCCGGTCATCACGGCATCGAATGGATGGCGATCATGATCATTGGGCGCGCATCATCCAAGTTCCGCGGCGCGGGCACGCTGACAAGTATCGGCGCATCATTCGCATCTGTTTTGCCTTTTCTGCATGGCAATAATCCGGTCACGTGGATCTACTATCTGTTACCCGGCCCGGTCATGGACTTGGCTTTCCGTTATCTGCCGCGCTATGCAAACAAACTTTGGTTCATGGTTTTGCTTGGCGGCTTTGCCCACACGACAAAACCGATCGGTCAACTCACTGTGAACCTGATCACGGGCTGGCCCATTGGTTCGTTCCGCTTTGGAGTTGTATATCCTTTTACCAGCCATCTTCTTTATGGAATGATCGGAGGGTTGCTGGGCGCGTTGATCGTGCTTGGTGTGCGGCGACTGTCTCAAAAAACTGAAAAATAACCGCCTGGATATCACAGTCCCGAAGGTTTGAAATTTCAACTGTGTTCCGCAGAAAAACCTTCGGGACGTTTTACGAAAATAACGGGCGCACACATGCCCGCGTAAAATTCAAGGAGAATTGCATGAAACTGTATCTACGTTTGATCCTGAGTGGCGCGCTTTTACTTGCATTGGCATTTACATTTGCCGCCTGCTCGGGGGGAAACCAAGTTGAACCGTCGCCTGTGCCGCAAGCAACAGAAGCGCCAGCCACAGCGACATCTGCCCCAACCGAAGCCGCCGTGCCTGTTTTGGAAATTGTCGGGTTGACTGAAACCAAGTCCCTGACTTTGGATGAAGTGAAGGCTTTGCCCGTGACAGAGGGTTACGCGGGCATCAAAAGCAGCACAGGCAAGATCACGCCGCCTGTCCCGTTCAAAGGCGTGGCGCTGAAAGATTTGGCAGAATTCATCGGTGGGATGGATGAGACCGCTGGTTTCAATGTGGTCGCTGAAGATGGTTACAGCATCACTTACTCGTACGACCAACTCAACAATGGCTCATTCATTGCTTACGACCCCGCGACCGGCGATGAACTCAAGAACCCAGTCGAATTGACAGCCATCCTTGCCTATGAAGTGGATGGCAAAGAACTTGACCCCAAACAGGATGGCACCCTGCGCCTGGCAATTGTCAGCGCGGAGTTAAATCAGGTCACCGATGGGCATTGGTCGGTGAAATGGGTCAACAAACTCGAAGTCAAGAGTCTCGGCGCTGAATGGGTTTTGCAGTTGGATGGCGCTCTCTCCAAGCCGACTGATCGCGCCAGCATTGAATCATGCGGTGCGCCACAATGCCACGGGACCTCGTGGACAGACGACAAAGCCCAGGAATGGGTTGGTGTGCCTTTGTATTTGTTCGTCGGGTCGGTGGATGATGAGATCGAGCACGAAGGTCCCGCCTTCAACGATGCGCTCGCCGATGCTGGCTACAACGTGGATGTAATCGCCGCCGACGGCTACACAGTCACATTTGACGCGGCGCGTGTCAAACGCAATAAAAATATCATCGTGGCGTATAAGGTCAATGAGAATCCATTGCCAGATGAATACTTCCCTCTGCGGCTGGTCGGCTCGGATTTGAGTAAGAAGGAAATGGCCGGAATGATCGCGCAGATCAAAGTGGGACTTGAACCACTGCCCGCAACAGCCGAACCCGCGCCTGCCGCTCTTTCAGAAGCAGATGCCACACTGACAGTGGCTGGCTCCGTCAATCAGAGTTTATTCTTGAATGAAGCCGCCCTACGCTCCATGGAAGTCCTGACAATCAACGCCGAGCATCCCAAAAATGGCAAACAGGATTTTGATGGAGTTTCCCTGAATGCCCTGCTTGACCTAGCTGGCGTGAAAGATGGCGCTAAGACCTTGTTCGTCACTTCCGCTGATGGCTATACCACCGAGGTGGCTTTGAGCGACGTGCGTACTTGCACAGATTGTCTGCTCGGCTTTACCAACACCGCCGAAAAATTCAAATTAGTTATGCCGAACCTGCCCAGCAATACTTGGGCAAAAGAAGTGGTCAAGATCGAAGTGAAATAGATGTAATTTGGCGTAGTAACGACTTCAGTCGTGGCTTTACAAAAGCGACTGAAGTCGCTACTACGATTATTCTCAAATGCGAAAACCTCTTGCAATACTTTTGATTTTATCCCTGCTCGGGCTGGGACTCACCTCCTGCAACATTCAACAGGCTGAGGCGGAGAAAACTCCGCTGTCAGTCTTCGCCGCAGGCAGTTTGATCATCCCGTTTGGAAATATCGAAAAAGCCTTCGAAGCAAAATATCCGAACATTGACGTGCAAGCCGAGTATCACGGAAGTATTCAGGTTATGCGCCACGCCACTGAATTGCATGAGCCGATTGATGTGGTTGCAACGGCGGATGCTTCACTGATCCCAATGCTGATGTATGCAACCAACGTGCCAGAGACCGGGAAACCTTACGCCAACTGGTACATTCGTTTTGCGAGCAATCATCTCGCGCTGGCATACAACGCGGACAGCAATTATGCCAGTGAGATTAATGCGGATAACTGGGCGGAGGTGATCGCCCGCCCGGATGTGAAGACCGGAATCGCCGACCCGCGTTTCGATGCATCCGGTTATCGCGCGTTGATGGCGTATGCCTTGGCTGAAATTGCAAACAAAAATTATGGTTTGTTTGGTCCAATGTTCGATGACCAATTTACTTTTCCCGTGACCATTTTCAGCGGCGATGAAATGACAACCATCACTGTACCTGAAATTTTGGAGATGAAGCCAAGCGCGCATGTTGTCCTGCGCGGCGCAAGCATTGAGTTGATCGCACTGCTTGAATCAGGAGATTTGGATTACGCCTTTGAATATGAAAGCGTGATCCAACAGCATGGCTTGAAGACGATGAGCCTGCCTGCTGAATCAAATTTAGGCGAGCAGGATTACGAAGAACTTTACAAACAGGTTCAAGTTGATCTTGATTTCCAACGCTTTGCCACGGTCAAGCCGCAATTTCGCGGCGAGCGTATTGGCTATGGAATTACTGTTCCAGCCAACGCACAGCATCCCGATGAAGCCGCGCTGTTCATCGCTTTTTTGCTCAGTCCCGAAGGACGAAGCCTGATGGAAGCTGACCATCATCCCATGTTTGAAACATTTATTGCGGATGGTTACAAAAATCTTCCGCCTGTTTTGCAAGCTGTCACGACAGAATAACCTTGAAAAATAAGGACCGGTTCTTTAACATCGTTTTTTCCATGCTGGGCGGATTGTTATTGCTGTTCATCATTTTGCCGTTGATCAGTATCCTGCTTGGAACCACTCCCCAGACTTTATGGCTGGCGCTGGTTGACGCGGAAGTTCTGCACTCCATCGGCTTAACCTTTGGCGCGGCGGCGGCTGCAACTCTGCTGGCAATCTTTACGGGTGTGCCGCTGGCGTTTTTACTGGCACGCAGGAAATTTCGCGGCAAACGATTGGTGGAAGCGCTGGTTAATTTGCCCATCGTGATTCCGCATACCGCCGCCGGGGTTGCGCTTCTGCTGGTCTTTGGTCGGCGCGGATTGCTCGGTCAATGGCTGACGCCGCTGGGCGTGACCTTCACCGACAATTTCCTCGGCATCGTAGTTGGCATGTTATTTGTCAGCTTGCCGTTTCTGGTCAACCTCAGCCGCGAATCATTTGCGCTTGTGGATGAAGAATTGGAACTCGTCGCGTTGATCGACGGCGCGTCCCCGTGGCAGGCGTTCTGGTATGTCTCACTTCCGCAGGCGTGGCGCGGTGTGTTGGCTGGCGCGTTGATGATGTGGGCGCGCGGCATCAGCGAATTTGGCGCGGTGGTCATCCTTGCTTATCACCCGAAGATCGTGCCTGTACTGGTCTTTGAACGTTTCCAGGGTTTCGGCCTTGTCGCCGCTCAACCCATAGCGGCATTGCTGGTGCTTGTTTCGCTGGCTACATTTATATTCCTGCGATTGTCACTTTTGAATGAGAATAAAGAGTAAGTGATGAAACTTTGTAGTAACGACTTTAGTCGTTTTTTACAGCAAAAGAGCGACTGAAGTCGCCACTACTGAATTCAAAAAGGAGAATAAATGATGAAACTCAGCGCGCGTAATCTATTGAAGGGAAAGGTCGTGAAAGTCGTCAAAGGGGCGGTCAATTCCGAGGTCACCATCGAATTAACCGGCGGCGAGAAACTCGTTTCCATCATTACCAATACTTCGGTCGCCTCGCTCGGACTTAAAAAAGGCAAAGAGGCTTACGCAGTCATCAAGGCATCCAGCATCATGGTCGCTGTGGATGAATAATTCCATCTGGAACAACCGTCCCGAAGGTTTGCCTTAATCAGCCTTCGAGATGTTTCGGTTCAAATCATTTTATTTAAGGAGAAAGAAATATGTCACGTACGATTAAATTTGTTTTACTTATGGGATTGATCCTGTCCCTGGCATTATCCGCCTGCGGATCACCCGCCCCGACTGCTGCTCCCGCCACCCAAGCCGCCGTGGTCACGGAAGCGCCTGCCGCCACCGAGGCACCCGCTGCCACAGAAGCTCCATCCGCTGAACCTATCCTCACCGTTACCGGAGCTGTGGATACTGAACTGGCGCTCACCGATGCCGACCTGCGTGCCATGGAAGTTGTGAAACTCAGCGCCGAACACCCCAAGAAAGGGATGACCGATTACGAAGGCGTCCGCTTGAGTGAAGTGCTTGCCAAGGCAGGTGTTCAATCCGGCGCAAGCGCACTCCTCTTCACCGCCAGCGACGGATATGAATCCGAAGTCCCTTATGCTGATGTGGAAGCCTGCGCCGACTGTCTGGTTGCGTTTGACGGCAGTGACCTCAACATGGTCATGCCTGGCATGTCCAGCAAAGCCTGGGCAAAGATGGTCGTCAAGATCGAAGTCAAAGCCGCCGCGGCTGTGAAAGCCCCTGCCAACCCGAACATCATTCTGGCCACCACAACATCCACACAGGATTCCGGTTTGCTGGATGTCCTCGTCCCCATGTTTGAAGAACAGACTGGATACGTCGTGCAGACCATCGCCGTCGGCACCGGTGAAGCGCTCAAGATGGGAGAAGAAGGCAATGCCGATGTGCTTCTTGTCCACGCGCCTGCCTCCGAAGTTCCTTTGATGGACGCCGGCTTTGGCAAGGATCGTATGCTGGTCATGCACAATGACTACATCATCGTTGGTCCCGCCGTAGACCCTGCCGCCATCAAGGGACTTGGACCCAAGGATGCCTTCGTCGCCATTTACAATGCCGCTGTTCCTTTCGTCTCCCGCGGCGATGATTCCGGCACTCACAAGAAAGAAGTCAGCTTCTGGAAGAAAGCCGAGCTTGACCCTGCAACCGAAAAGCCCGAATGGTTTATCGAAACAGGTCAGGGCATGGGCGCATCGCTCACCGTCGCTTCCGAGAAGGGCGCATACGTCCTCACCGACCGTGCCACTTACCTTGCCAACAAGGACAAACTTCAGCTTGAAATTTTGCTTGAAGGCAATAATGCTTTCCTGAACGTGTATCATGTCATTACGGTCAACCCCGAGAAATGGACTGCAGTCAACTACGACGGCGCCATGGCATTTGCCAAATTCATCACCGACCCTGGCACACAGAAAGTGATCGGTGAATTCGGCGTGGAAAAATTCGGTCAGCCGCTCTTCTACCCCGATGCAGACAAAACCGATGCTGATTTAGGTCTGTAGTAAACTTGCAAAGGTAATAAGTAATTGGTAATAAGTAAAAAGTAAGGCGTCTTACTTTTTACTTATTACTTTTTTCTTCCCTCCCCCATGTCTGATATTTTTGAAATCACTCTTCTCTCACTTCAAGTCTCAACTATTGCGACACTTATCAGCCTGTTGATCGGTCTGCCGTTTGGGACCTGGCTGGCGCTGGGAAATTTTCGCGGCAGGTCGTTTTTACTGAGTATTGTCAACACGGGCATGGCGTTACCGCCTGTGGTCGTCGGGCTTGTCGTTGCGATGACTTTGTGGCGCAGTGGTCCGCTGGGAGGATTGCGGTTAATCTATACACCAGTTGCCATCATCATCGCGCAGACAGTCATTTCCGCGCCAGTAGTGATGGGACTTACCGCCGCCGCTCTGGCCGCATTGGATCCACGACTGCAACAACAATTGCTTGGGCTAGGCGCATCCCGTCTGCAAATGATCTGGATGCTATGGCGCGAAGCGCGTCTGCCATTATTAGCCGCTCTCATGGCGGGGTTTGGCTCGGTCATCTCTGAGGTTGGCGCTTCAATGATGGTCGGCGGAAACATTCGTGGTCAAACCCGTGTACTGACCACAGCTATTGTGCTTGAAACTTCCAAAGGCGAGTTCGAGAAGGCTTTGGCGCTTTCGGCATTACTGCTCATTCTCACCTATCTCATTAATCTGGCATTGACATTGATCCAGCAACAGGGGCATAAACGATGAGTGTATCTATTTCCATTCGCGACCTGCTCATCCAGCGTAATGGACGCGACGTTTTAACTGTCAACTCGCTTGAAGTTCAACGCGGCGAGACACTAGCTGTCGTCGGTCCGAATGGCGCGGGAAAAAGCACTTTACTGCTTGCGCTGGCGCGTCTCATTAAACCTGCGCGCGGACAAATGACATTTAATGGCAGTCCCATCTTGCAGATGGATGACCTTGAATATCGCCGAAAAATATCATTTGTCTTTCAAGATCCGCTGTTGATGGATATGTCCGTTGAAAAAAATATCGCGCTTGGATTAAAGTTCCGCGGCACAGACAGGGAAGAGACACGCACACGAGTCATTAGGTGGAGCAAAGCCATGGGCGTGGACTCTCTCCTCGGACGGCGGGCAAGTCAACTTTCAGGCGGCGAGGCGCAGAGAGTCAGCCTGGCGCGGGCATTTGTGCTCGATCCCGAATTGCTGCTAATGGATGAACCGTTCTCGGCTGTTGATCCGCCGACGCGGGCGCAGTTGCTGAATGACCTATCCAATTTATTGTCACAGGATCATCGTACTACGATCTTTGTTACACATAACTTAAAAGAAGCCTCGCAGGTCGGCGACCGTGTGGCGGTGATAATCAATGGTGAATTAAAACAGGTGGGAACACCGAAGGAAATTAAAGAAAGTCCGGCAGATAAAAGTGTGTTGGGATTTTTGAAGGAACTTTAGATGTCGTTGCAAGGGCGCTCTTGTTCTCCCTGGCATCGCCCGCCAGGGCAGGTGTGCCCGAAGCAATCTCCAACTATGAAGAAGGTTGCTTCGGCGGAAGAGCGCCGCCTCGCAACGACATAGTTTCCCTTTTAACGGCATACACCGCGTTTGCACGCGGTGTAGCCAAAAGACCAACTCAGAGGGAGGAGAGAGTTTGGAAGAGCAACTTTTGGTCGCTCAATTACACAGGGTCAAGGTTAGGATTTGTGCCGCACAAAACGCACGAGGCTTTGTCAACCGCGTTGCATTCCAAGGCGTTGGAGCAACGGTGCGCGATAATTCTTGGCGGCTGGTCAGGCAGATTTTCAGCAGGGTACACGACTTCGTTCTCGATCTTGACTTCGTGACCGACATGCTCACAATATTTGCTTTTTTCAACTTTCCAAATTTTTTCTGCCATATCGAACTCCTAACAATAATGAGCCTAGTGTAAAAGAAAACCATCTTTCGGGCTAGTGACAGGCGTCATAAACTCCTGCGACGAAGCGCCTGTATAAGATGTGATAGTTCCTTATTTTTCCTGAGCGTTTATGCCTGCGATTCGACTGCGCTCAGCGCGAAGGAGCAAGTTGATAGATGTTGCCATTATCACTTGCGAGATAGATTTCGCCTGACTCGTCCTGTCCAAAGGATGTGATAGTCACGCCCGTCTCAAACACAACCTGGGACTGCCACTGACCATCAGAGAGGATCAACGCCCAAACTTTCCCTGAGCAATAATCTCCATATAAATAGACACCGTACCATTCGGGAAGCGCACCGCGATAGACATATCCGCCAGTGACGGAACAATCCTTTCCCGCGTGAGCATATTCAGCCACAGGAAGATACATTCCAGATTGCGGCTGACCATCATAATCATGACTTCCTTCAATGATAGACCAGCCGAAATTCGCACCGCTTTCCGTTCCAGCGGAGAGATAGTCAACCTCTTCCCACTTATTTTGACCCACATCGCCAATATACAAGTCGCCTGTGGCGCGGTCAAAGGAGAACCGCCACGGATTACGAAGCCCATACGCCCAGACTTCGTTGCCGAACGGATTGTCGGATGGGATGGAATACGGGTCGCCGTTGTTCACATCCAACCGCAAAATTTTACCGAGCAAGACTTCTGTATTCTGCCCGTTCTTGTGCGGGT
>DYDH01000450.1 GCA_020717985.1 Herpetosiphon sp.
GGGATTGGTCGTAGGCGTGCTTTCAGGCGTTTCCTCTGCAAGGGATTTGGTGGAATATGCCGATGTACTAATCGAGTCTGTGGATGAATTGCACAGTTACGCATTGACCCATGAGACAAACACCACGGAAAATATTCTCAAAGGATTTAATCCTGACGTTGCTTTTTGACCTAAACCAGTATCATCCCAGAAAAGCGGGGTGACGAGAAATGGCAATCTGATAAACTAAAGCATGTTTGAAAACATTGATCTCAGCGCCATCCTGGAAGAAAAGACACGCGAGTTGGTAAAGGGCTTGCTGAATTTCATTGAGCAGTTATCAAGTAATTTGCGCGAAGCACGAACGGAGAATCAAAGGTTGCGCGATGAGAACAATCGATTGAAAGGCGAACAAGGCAAACCGGAGATCAAAGGGGATGCGGAAACGCCAAAGGATCACTCATCGGAAAAGGAACGAAAGAAACCGCGCAAACGTCAAGCAAAAAAGAAGACAGCGACCATCGTGGTTGACCGCAAAGAAGTGGTACGGGTGGATCAAGCCATCTTGCCTGAGGATGCGATCTTCAAAGGGTATGAAGAAAATGTAGTACAGGATATCTTGTTGAAGACGGACAATGTTTGTTTTCTGAAAGAGAAATATTATTCGCCCTCGTTGGGACGCACCTATCTGGCAGAATTACCGAGTGGCTATGCAGGGCAGTTTGGACCTGGTGTGAAGGCATTGGTACTTGCGTTTTATCATGGTGGCTTGATGAGCGAGCCAAAGATCATCGAGTTTTTAGAAAATGTTGGAATACATATCTCGAAAGGCACAATCTCCAATCTGTTGGTCAAAGGACATGAAGAGTTTCATGCGGAGAAAGAAGCGGTCTACGAGGCAGGCTTGGCGAGCAGTACTTATCAACACATAGATGACACGTCCACCCGTGTCAACGGGCAAAACCAGAGTTGTCACGTGGTTTGCAACCCGTTCTACACAGCTTATTTCACCAAGTCCGGCAAAGATCGTTTGAGTGTCTTGGATGTCTTGCGTCAAGGGCGCAAACGGGTCTATTTGCTCAATGCCGAAGCCTTGGCGTACTTGGAAGGGATGCCATTTTCCGAAGCCACACGTTGCACCTTGGAGGCATGGCGCTCGGAGACGGTGATGGAAGAAGAGACGTTTCTCCACGAGTTAGGCAGGCGTATCCCGATCTTGAACAAACAGCATCGCAGCGCGGTACGCTCTGCAGCGGCAGTTGCCGCCTATCATGCCGAACGCGGCGTTTCGATCGTGCAAACACTGGTTTGTGACGATGCACCGCAGTTCAAATGGCTGACGCGCGGGCTGGCATTATGTTGGATTCACGAAGGACGCCATTACAAGAAGCTGGAACCAGTCGCCGCTTTGCATCAGACGCTCTTGAAAGATTTTCTGACGCGCTTCTGGGCTTACTACGATCAACTATTGGTATATCGTCAGCGTCCCACTACCGTCGAGGCAGTGCGCTTGGAAGCAGAGTTCGATGTTCTGTTTGGGACGCCCAGCGGGTATGCCGAGTTGGACAAACGCATGACAACAACTCTTGCGCATAAAGACTCGTTACTGTTGGCGTTAAAATTCCCCGAACTGCCGTTGCATAACAATCCGGCAGAACTGGGCGCACGCGGACGGGTCCGCAAACGCGATGTTAGTTTCGGACCCCGCACAGAAGACGGCAGACAAGCATGGGATACCTTCATGACATTAGCCGCCACCACTAAAAAATTGAATGTTAGTTTCTACGAATATGTGCGTGATCGCATCTTGAAGAAACATGCTATCCCACCGCTTTCCGAATTAATTCAAAATGCCGCTCGTCAACTCTTGCCCGCGCAATCCTTTTTGCTTGCCCACCCCTAATTTTTGAGATGATACTATGCATGCGGATCATTTTTGCGCCACAGTTAGCACAATAAGTAATTCCATAATATCTGGCGGGTCC
>DYDH01000451.1 GCA_020717985.1 Herpetosiphon sp.
GTTCTGAATTCGATTTCATGCGCGGCGATGAGGAATATAAATATCGCTTCGGCGCGGTCAACCAATATGTAATGCGGGTTAAATTGACGCGCAATTAGTCCTCACGGCTTATAATGAGGGCGGATATTGGCATATTGGGAACGAGGTGTTTGATGGTTTTTAATTGTTGGTCGCCCATAAGCCGTTGGGCTGTCAAGCGGCGGGTAAGCACCTAGTTCGGCGGCTGACAACAATAACTATGTCAACTTGTTAAAGATACTGTCAAAAAAAGGAGAGTGGATCATGAGTTTTCTTCGCAATTTGTTTAGCAAAACACAGAAAGAGCTCCCACCGATATCGGATGAGGATAGAGAACAAGCAAAGAAAATCTTCTTTGAATACGGTTGTAACGAAATGGAAGCAGCCCGCGACGGCAATGGCATTAGCAAATATCGTATTAGCGAAGAACAAAAAACTGAATGGAGAGATGAATTCATTGCTCATTGGACAAGCAAATTATCCATAGACAATTTGACATCTGTTACCAAACTTTCACAAGCAGAGGCTATTGAAGCCGTTCCTGATTTACTTGGCATTGCTGAAGATGGTGATAGTTATGCAAAGTTAATGATAGCTAGTGCGATTGAGTCCGCAAGTTCTAAATATGGTATTGACAAAAATCTACGCAAGCAGACTCTAGATAATGCTATCAGATTATATGAATCCATTGTAGAAAGTCAGATACAGTTATCTGAAAATCACAGAAAAGAAATCCTTGCTTTCCATCCATCAGTCTTGGGCACTTTAACCCCTGAAGAATATGTGTTGAAAGTGGCAAAGTTTGTGCTTAGCGAAGCCAAGAAGAAATAAGACTTTATCCCATCGATGAAGCCGCCGAACAAAGCGTGGTGTGTCCTGAAAAGTCATCGTCTGCTCACTGGTGACACCACTACACCTCGGCTTTTTCCCGCTCGGACGGGTTTTGTCCGCCCGCCCCAGGGCCACGCTTCGCGGCGCGAACCGTTGGGTGGCTATGAACGCAATTGCGCAGGTATACGTAGAGCAACTTGAGTATTGGCAATGGTAAAGAAGATTACAACAGCTGGATAGAACATGTCAACCAAGATCTAAAAGGAGATTGATTGTGAATATTGGACTACAAATTCCGTCTTTTAAATACCCCGGTGGCACTGCTGCCATCCGTCCTAAACTGAAAGAAATTGTCACCACCGCAGAAAAAGCAGGATTTTACAGCTTGTGGGTTATGGATCATTATTATCAAATCAAGGGCTTGTTCGGCGAATCCTATACCGACCCGATGATGGAAAGCTATACCACACTCGGATATTTTGCCGGATTAACAGAAAAAGCCTATCTCGGTGTACTGGTAACGGGCGTTCTTTATCGCCATCCTTCTGTTTTGATGAAAATGGTCAATACACTCGATATTCTCTCCGGTGGTCGCGCTTATCTCGGCATTGGTGCGGGATGGTATGAAGAAGAAGCAAAAGGCTATGGCATCCCTTACCCATCAACGGCAGAGCGCTTCGAGCAACTGGAGGAAAATTTGCAACTAGCGCAGGCGTTCTGGAATAGTGATGAGGCATCCTTTGCGGGTAAGCATTTTTCTGCGCCGGCAATAACCAATAATCCCCGCCCGCTCTCAACCCCGCATCCACGTATCATGATTGGCGGTACCGGTCCGACTAAGACCTTGAGAATGGTTGCTCAATACGCAGATTCCTGTAACATCGGTGATTGGGTCGGTACAAAAAACATGCAAAAAGCGCTCGATACCCTCAAAGGACATTGCGAGTCTCTAGGACGTGATTACGGCACAATCGAGAAAACATGCCTCGGCACCGTGCATCTTTCCGGAGATGATACTGTAGACAGCATCACAAGTCGTATCAAGGAACTCTCTGAGATGGGATTCACACACGCGATATTCAATATGCCGGATGTTTACAAAATT
>DYDH01000452.1 GCA_020717985.1 Herpetosiphon sp.
AGAATACTTGCCGAATTGCACTTCAACGCCAAGTTTGTTTTTGATGAAATCCATTTCCCTAAAAGCGCCTTTAGAAATTTTGGGCGGTTCGTATCCTTCTTTGTAATACTGCGTTGGATAATCGCATAAAACTCGTTTCTTCTCCCATTCCATTTCTAAAAACCTATCGCTTATTTCTTTGTTTAGAGAGCGAGGGCTATATAAAACCTTGTCGCGCATGGTCTTTTCTTCACTTCGCTTTGTTTTATGTTTTTTAGCGTCAACACTGATAAGCACTTGCTTTACTTCGTTCAGTTCCTTTGCGTATTTCTTTTGAACAGCCTCTGCGCCACCATTGAAAGAATAACAGCCAACGATTTTCATTTACGATATTCTCCTTTCTCATCCATGAGATTGTGTTGCTGATAGTTGGCTTTCCATTCGCTAGGGATCTTCGATACTTTATCTTTGCCCGTTGGCTGATACACTGGCGTACCAAGTTGACGATAACCAAGTGTGCCATTGAAATAAGCAAGAATTCGCTCGCGTGCCAATTTAACATACTCTTGCTCTTTATCACTTCCGGCTGCGCGTCGGTTATTCTTGATTGCCGCGATAAGTGATGAGCCAACACCAGCAAATGGGTCTAAGACCCAATCACTCTCATTCGTCAATGCAAGTACGCATCGCTCAACTAATTCAATTGGATACTGACAAGGATGTTCTGTCTTTTCGGGATGGTTGGCTTTTACATTCGGAATATCCCAAATTTCTTGTTCCCAATCTTGCAGAATAACTTCCCACACATCGGATGGATTCTTTCCTAATGGATTACCAGAAAGTTGTCCTTTCTTCTCACCTTTGAAATGGCGTTTTCCAGGATATTTCGATGGAATACGAACATTATCAAGATTGAATAAATATTTGTCGCCTTTCGTAAACCACAAAATAGTTTCATATCTTCCAGAAAAACGTTTTGACGCATGAAGCCCATGACCAAAACGCCAAACAATTCGATTTCGCAAATGCAAACCAAGTTTTTTGAATATTCCGTAATATAGAATATCTAGCGGGTAAACTTCACCATCTTCTACAAAATTGCCCACCTGCCAGCACAAACTTCCCCCGTCTTTCAAGACGCGAAATAGTTCAGCGATAATCTCCGCTTGTTTTTCAAGATAGCGTTCAATTTCAACTCGGTTTTCATAATCTTTTCCGAGATTGTAAGGAGGAGATGTGATAATTAACTGAATTGAGTTGTCAGGAATCTCGGCAAGTAAATTTTTGATTTCACCATTAAACAAAACAATATCAGCATCACTTTTGAAGTGGCTGTCAATCGGTTTCGGGGCTTGAAATAGTGGTAGGCTCATGCTGTTATTTTACTCTAATCGCCAGCCATCAATGCTTTTACTTTGTTTTTTGGAAGACGAACTTCCAACACGCGTTTGAGCGGATTGTATACCATCGCGTGGCACTTTGTATCAACTTACGGCTTTGTCGCCGCTTCGAGCAGGGTCTGGCCGATGATGCCCGCCGTGGCCGTGTCATTTTCTTCCAGCAAGACCACCACCGCCAGCGGCGCGCCCTGCCAGTCTGGCAGCGTCCCGCCCAGCGACCAGGAGAAGGCCTGGTTTGCCTGGGTGACCAGCACATTCCATTGCCAGAAGGGTTGCCCGCTGATCATCAGCGCCTGTGTAGTATCCGCCGCGTCGGTGGCCGGGAAGACCACCACCGGTTCGCTCAGGGCAGGCAGGATGACCCAGCCCTGCGTGGGCGTGTCCACGGCCATGGCCAGGCGCGCCGCGGGGCGCGTCCCGCCATTGCTCAGTGAAGCCGCGGCGAGCGCCATCTGCAGCGGACTGACTCGTAACGCCTCCCCCGGCGTGGAGGCGGCTGCCACAGGCAGGTTTAATTCCGGCGTGACGTAAAAACCCAGGT
>DYDH01000154.1:0-9740 GCA_020717985.1 Herpetosiphon sp.
ATGCATACCAAAAGATAACGTCCACGAGGTTTGGCACGAAGTGGGCGAGGCGGAGAAACGAAGAAAGCGGGTGGTAAAATTAAAGAGTGAAGATACTTAAGGATATCCAATTAATGATTTCGCGCTTACGGGCACAAATTGCTGTCCGCAAAATCCGCAATCAAGCTGCCAAAAACGAGTTGAATAATATGAGTTTGGATGAAATTAATACGCTCATCAAAAAAACACCTGCTGATTTAGAAGAACGGGCAAAGCGCGGAAGCCGTGAAAAATTTCTTGAGATTCTAGCAAAAGTTCCAGACGTGGAACCCGAAGAATTTGACAAGTTGTAAAGTAAAGGGCTCTGGAAAAATTTCCAGAGCCCTTTACTTTGTGGAGGAACTACTACTCAACCACCGTAACCGTCACTACATTGCTCTTCACCGTCTCCCCATTCACCGTCACACCTTCCACCCAAAATTGATGCGTGCCCAA
The DNA here is from genome assembly GCA_020717985.1 of Herpetosiphon sp. GTDB lineage: Bacteria > Chloroflexota > Anaerolineae > Anaerolineales > Villigracilaceae > Villigracilis. The sequence goes on from DYDH01000154.1 coordinate 475, forward strand.
AGACAACGTCCACCAGGTTTGACACGAAGTGGGCGGCGCAGAGAGGGTCGTCAGCGCGGAACCGTCTACGAAGAAGGTCACTTGCGCGAGGTCGGGAGCCGTCAGCGTGGAGAATGCCAATTGTTGGGCGCTCAGGTCAAGGTCAGGGGTGATGCGGTAGGTTGTGTTGTCGGTGGGAGATGTCAGGGTTAGTCCACTTGTCGCATCAGACGTTTCCGCATCCAATAACGGCAAGCCTTGTGAACGCGCCCAATTCTGCGCTTCGATGGGGATATCCAAAACGATCTCGCCCGTGGCGCTGCGTTGATAAAAAGTGTCGGGTGTGGTGGGTTGTGTGCCTGCGATGAACCATTCCGTTTTTATATGTGGACAGTCCTCGGTGGGAAGCAGACCTGAAAGATCACACACTTTGGTTTGGATCAAGCCGTCTGGCTGGGTAAAAATTTTATCAGGGCGGCCCTGCAAAATGGAGCGCATGGTCTCAGCCCAAATGGGAGCCGCGCCCGTCAGTCCGGTGACATTGTGCATGGCTTGATAATTGCTGTTGCCCACCCACACACCAACCAGCAGGTCGGGCGTGTAACCGATGGTCCAGTTATCGTGGAAGTTGGTGGTGGTGCCGGTTTTCACCGCGGCGGTGCGGTCAATTTTCAACACGCTGTTGAGTCCAAAACCCGTCTGGCGTGATTGGTCGTCGCTGAGGATGTCGGAGATGAGCCACGCCACACGCGGGTCAATGATTTGAAGCGCTGCTTTTTTTCCTGGCACATATAAAATATTTCCATCTGCATCGTGAATATCGAGGATGGAAGTACGTCCCGTATAACTACCCTGATTTGCAAAAGTCGCGAACGCGCTAGATAACTCAAGCAGGCTCATTTCTCCGCCGCCCAACGCCAGCGAGAGGTCATAATGTTGAGGTCCATATAAAGATTTGATGCCAAGATGGTCTGCAAGCGCGATCACATGTTCAATGCCCACATTTTGCAAAGTCAGCACGGCAGGCACATTCAAGGAGGAAGCCAGCGATTCACGCACAGAGACAAAGCCGTGTTCCTTGCCGTCATAATTGACCGGCCGGTAAGGTTGACCGTCTTTTGTCGTAAAAGTGGGAGAGACGTCCATCAGCGTGGAAGCCGCCGTCATGCGCGAAGTGTGTGATTGGTTCGGATCAAGCGCGGCGGCGTAAATGATCGGCTTGAACGCGGAACCCGATTGCCTCGGCGATATCGCCATGTTGAGCGCGCCATGGATGGATGCATCGAAGTAATCAGCGCTTCCTACGAGCGTGAGAATTTCACCCGTCTGCGGATGGATGACAACCAGCGCGGCATTGTTGACGTTTGGGTTGGTCTTGCCTTCGATGGGCTTGAACGACGCTATACGCCTTTTGACGATCTCCTCGGCGAGATGCTGCATGTTCAAATCCAGCGTAGTGCGGATCACCAAACTCTGCAACGGATTCAAAGTACCCGATGCAAAGAGTTCGTCCAACTGGTCTTTGATCATCCAGACGAAATGCGGCGCTTCGATGGGATACGGCGCGGCGTTGTAACTTAACGGTGCGTTCTCCGCATCGGTCATTTCAGCGGAAGTGATGAATCCGCTTTTCTCCATCAACCCCAACACCACCCGTTGACGTTCCAGCGCGAGGTCAGGGTTGGTAAATGGATTATAGATTCCGGGTGTTTGCGGCAAACCGGCCAGCAATGCGCATTCAGGCAAAAGCAACTCGGAAGCGGGTTTGCCAAAATAAGTCTGCGATGCGGCTTCGATTCCGTATGCCATGCCGCCGTAATAGATCTGGTTGAGATACAACGCGAGGATCTCATCCTTGGAATAAGCGCGGGTCAACTGCCACGCCAAAACGACCTCGCGCAATTTGCGGCGCACGGTGCGCTGAGTTTTTTCGTCGCTCAACAATAAAGTCCGCGCCACTTGCTGGGTGATGGTGCTTCCGCCCGAAAGGGTCTCGCCTCCCCGCAGGTTGATCCACGCCGCGCGGATAATTCCCGCAATATCCACGCCGGGATTTTTGTAGAAATTTTTATCCTCCACCGCAATGGTCGCATCCTTCATACACTGCGGAAGATTTGCGACTGAAAGCGCCGCATTCCGCCCGCCCTCGGTTGGGATGATCTCGTAGAGCAATCGTCCGCCGCGGTCGGTGATCTTGATGCTGGGTTGATTCAAATTTTCAGGAAGTGAGTTAATGGAGGGGAGGTCGTAAAAAAGATAAACAAGGAAAACCGTGAGAAGAAAAAATGTAAACAATAAGAAACGAGACAGTTTGGATTTCAACAAAGTACGCATGAAGTGATTATAAATACATTTCGCTGAAAGCGTTAATTTTTTACCGCCAAAGAGAGTGTTTAATTCCGTCAAAAACATCGGGACGATGTGTAATCTCCGTGGTGGAAGGCTTCCTAGCCTCTAGGAACTCCCCTGCAAAAATAAAACTGAATTGTTTCCAGCAGACACTCTTTCATAAAAATAATAAATTAGGACTCAATGAGCAAAATCACCTCATAATAGTAACAAATGTCATACTTGTATTAAATTTCCCAATCAATATAATGTAGCCTATATATATGTAAATTGTCTTGTTTTGTGATTTTAATCACAATTAGTTACGCAATTTAAAATAAGGAGGTCTTCAATGCTCGAAATCAATGTGCAAGAAGCCGTGATGAAACAAGGGATTTCACGGCGTGATTTTCTTAAGTTCTGTTCGATGATGGCCGGTGTTTTGGCAATGCCGCGAGGATACGCAGAACGCATTGCAAGCGCGCTAGCTACACCGAAACGCACACCTGTGATTTGGATCGAATTTCAGGATTGCGCCGGCAACAGCGAAGCCCTGCTCCGCTCCTCCCGCCCCACAGTATCTGAATTGATACTAAATGTGCTTTCGGTGGATTACAACGAAACCATCATGGCAGCGGCTGGAGAGCAGGCAGAAGAGGCAAAGCAGGCTTCCATTGACGCTGGTGGGTATATTTTGGTAGTTGAAGGCTCGATCCCCACTGGCGAGGAAGGGGCATATTGCTGCATCGCTGGAAAATCCGCAATCCAATTATTAGAGGAAGCCGCTTCGAACGCGGTGGCTGTTATTGCCATTGGAAGCTGCGCCGCATTTGGCGGCATCCCAATGGCCAGCCCGAATCCCACCGGAGCCGCCCCAGTATCTAACTTCATTAAAGATAAACCTGTGATCAATCTGCCAGGGTGTCCGGTTAATCCAGTTAACCTGAGTGCGACGATTGTGCATTTCCTGACCTTTGGCGAACTTCCGGCAATGGATGATTTGCACCGCCCGTTGTTTGCCTATGGCGCTCGCATTCATGATAATTGTCCACGGCGTGGTCACTTTGACGCCGGCGAGTTCACGGTTACCTGGGGCGATGATGGTCACCGCCAAGGTTGGTGCTTGTACAAGATGGGATGCAAGGGACCCATCACAAAACACAACTGCCCCGCGGTTGGATATAACGATAATACCAGTTGGCCGATCAAATCAGGTCATGGTTGTATTGCCTGTTCAGAACCGAATTTCTGGGAACTGGGCGCTTATAACCAAGCCGACCTTCAACGCTACGCGCCTCCTGCCACTTATGCGCCGGTTCAATTGCCGACCCAGAAAATTGATCCTGCCAGCGCAGGCATCATTGGCGGTGTAGCGGGTGTAGCCATTGGCGCAGCGAGTGTGGCCGCGTATAAGGCGCTTTCCAAATCGGACGAGGAAGCACAAACCCCGCCTGCAAATAGCACGAAAAAATAGGAGGCTGAGATGACGCTTAGCCGTAGAGATTTTTTCAAGGCCGCCGGGCTCGCCATTGGCGGCGCGATGGTGGTAGCTGAACCCGCCTTGGCAGGTTCAACGGAAACAGACCCAAACGAATACGCCGCCATGCTTTATGATGCGACCATTTGTGTGGGTTGTAATGCCTGCACCAATGCCTGTCGTCAGTGGAACAACACCGCGCCTGCGCCAGATGATCGAAAGGTTTATGACGCGCCCAAGGAACTTTCAGCCGATACCTGGACAATGATCCAGTTATATCAGGGCGAGAATGAATATTCATTTGTCAAACGCCAGTGTATGCATTGTGTAGACCCGGCTTGCGCCAGTGGTTGCCCGGTACACGCGCTGCAAAAGACAGCCGAAGGACCAGTGACCTATGATAAGGATCGCTGTATCGGTTGCCGTTATTGCATGTATGCCTGCCCATTTCATATTCCGCACTTTACGTGGGAAGAGGCTCAATCGCCTGTAATCGCAAAATGCACATTGTGCGTTGACCGTTTGAAAGATGGACAGGGAACCGCCTGCGCAGAGCGTTGCCCCACTGGCGCCCTGGTCTGGGGCAAACGCGGAGAGCTGATCACGGAAGCGGAAAAACGCATCAGCGAAGAACCTGCCCGTTACGTGGACCATGTTTACGGGAAGGATGACGCGGGCGGCACTTCTGTCATGTATCTTTCGGGAGTCTCATTCGAAAAATTGGGGCTGGAAGACCTTGGCACGCGTCCGATTCCGGAAGTCAGTGAAGGAACTGCGAACATTATCCTGCCGGGTGTTTTGGTTGGCGCGCCGATCTTGCTGGGGTTGATCCGCATGACTGCCAAGCGCGGCGGATGGGAGGACACATGGCCGCTATAACTCAATCAAAAAAGTCCAATCTCAATTTTCCAATTGCGATGTGGTTTTTGTTGGCCCTGACCGTATTGGGAGTTGGACTGGCAATTTATCGTATGGTAGCCGGGCTTGGCGTCGCCACGAATTTGAACGATCAGTATCCGTGGGGAATCTGGATCACAATCGACCTGTTCATCATTCCGGTGGCCGGCGCGGCATTTACCATCTCGCTCATTTCGTACTTTCTTGCGCGCGATGATTATCACGCCATCATTCGTCCAGCGGTACTGGCCGGTTTTCTGGGCTATGGCGTTGTAGGTGTTTTGCTCTTCCTCGACCTTGGCCGCTGGTTCCAGTTTTACAACATCTTTGTGCCAGGCTATATCAACCTGCATTCCTTCCTTGAGGAAGTCAGTTTGTGCGTTACATTATATACGTTCATTTTGGTGTTGGAAATTGCGCCGGTCTTTCTCGAGAAATGGGGTTACAAGGTTCCCATTCAATGGATCGACCGCAGCATTTTTGTGATCGCGGGCGCGGGTATTGTGCTTTCGATGTTGCATCAATCTTCACTTGGCTCGATGTTCCTGTTGATGCCACACAAACTGCATCCGCTCTGGTGGTCTCCCGCTCTGCCGCTTTTGTTTTATCTCCAGGCTGTCTATACTGGACTTAGCGCGGCCGCCATTGCGCTTAGTTTGATTTGGGGCGCTCTGAAACTGCCAGTTGACCGAGTTATTTTCCGTCGTCTTGGACAGGCAATGAGCATCAACTTGATGTTGTATGCAGCTGTCAAAGTTGGCGATTGGATGGGCGCGGGAGATATTCCACTGCTTCTCAAGCCTGATACTTTCGGACTTCTGGCATGGTTCCAGTTCTCCATCGGAATCATTCTGCCTCTGGCAATTCTGCTTTCCAAATTGGTTGGGCATTCATCGGGACCGCTTTGGGCAGGTGTCTTTGCGTTGATCGGCACATTCATCGAGCGTCTGGTCGTTTCGTGGATCGGTATGGCAGAACCCAGTTCAGCTTCTTATATTCCATCGTTTACTGAAATATTTTCAACAATTGGAATGGTTGCCGGTGCGATTCTGGTTTACGCTCTGGTTGCGCGTTATTTCAAACTGTTCCCCGACAAGCACTCTCACGCCTGAATTTTTACCATTCACTCCACACTAAAGGAGATATAAACAATGACAAGAATAGCTATTGATCCTATTACCCGCATCGAAGGACACCTGCGAATTGAAGTCCAGGTGGACGGCGGCGCGGTTTCCGATGCCTGGGCCTCCGCCACCATGTTCCGCGGAATGGAAGCGATTTTGAAGGGACGCGATCCGCGTGATGCGTGGACAATTGCCCAGCGCGCCTGCGGTGTTTGTACCTCCACCCACGCGCTTGTTTCTGTCCGCTCAGTGGAAGATGCGCTCGGCATTAAGATTCCCAGCAACGCGCGTATTTTGCGAAATTTGATCCAGGCCACCCAATACATTCACGACCATGTTATCCACTTCTACCATCTGCACGCATTGGATTGGGTGGATGTGGTCAGCGCGTTGGATGCAGACCCTGAGGCCACCTCCAAACTGGCGCAGTCCATTTCCGATTGGCCAAAATCGAGCACAGATTACTTCACGGGTATCAAAGACAAACTCGCGTCCTACGTCAAGAGCGGACAGTTGGGACCGTTCGGCAATGCGTACTGGGGACATTCCGCCTACAAACTTCCGCCCGAAGCCAACCTGATGGCTGTGGCGCATTACCTCGAAGCCCTCGATTGGCAGCGCGATATGATCCGCGCCCATGCCATTCTCGGCAGCAAGAATCCGCACCTGCAGACCTATCTGGTGGGCGGCATGGCGACTCCCATTGACCCGAACAGCCAGGCCGCGATCAATGCGGATACGATTGCCTTCCTCCAGGGATTGTTCAACACCGCAAAGGAATTCGTGGACAAGGTTTACCTGCCCGATGTATTGGCAATTGCTCCGTTCTATCTGGATTGGGCGGCGATTGGTGGCGGATTGGGCAATTACCTGTCTTATGGCGACTTCCCCCAAGCCGACGGCACGCCCTGGCTGCCCTCCGGCTTTATCCTTGATAAGAACTTGGGCAAGATAAATTCGGTCGATCAGGAAAAAATATCGGAACACGTTGCCCACTCATGGTATCAGTATGATGATGAGAAGAAGGGCAAGCATCCATGGGAAGGCGAAACCACCCCGAATTTCACCGGACCGAAACCACCATATAAATTCCTTGAGACGGATCAGAAATATTCATGGATGAAGGCACCGCGCCTTGAAGACCAAGCCATGGAAGTAGGCCCCCTAGCTCGTATGTTGGTCGCCTATGGCAGTGGGCACAAACGCGTTGTGGAAGTTGTCAACGCCGTGTTGAAAGCCCTGGGCGCAGGTCCGGAAGCGCTCTTCTCCACTTTGGGGCGCACCGCCGCGCGTTGTATCGAAACCGTGGTTGTTGCTGAACAACTGAAGCCCTGGACCGACGAACTGATCGCCAACATCGCAGCCGGTGATATTGCCGTACATGAAGGCAGCATGTGGGACCCCGCCACCTGGCCTGCTGAAGCAAAAGGCTGGGGACACACGGAAGCTCCGCGCGGCGCTTTGGGACATTGGATCCACATTCAGGATCAGAAGACACTCAACTACCAGTTGGTTGTGCCCAGCACCTGGAACTGTTCACCGCGTGATGCCAAAGGTCAGATTGGACCTTACGAATCCGCGTTGATCGGCACCCCGATTGCAGACGAAAAGATGCCGTTGGAAGTGTTACGCACGATCCATTCCTTCGATCCATGCATCGCCTGCGGTGTGCATCTGCTGGATGTGGACGGCAACGAGATCAATCAGGTCAGCATAGACACGACGAGCAACTTCAGCAACCCGATTTTCAAAGTACGCGGTATACGTTAGTGTTTGAAAAGCCTGTTTATCAAACATTAGTGCTTGGCGTCGGTAATACTTTGATGGGCGACGAAGGCGTAGGGGTGCATGTCATCGAGCGTTTGCTGGCTGAATATAAGATACCCAACGAGGTCCAGGTCCTTGATGGAGGCGTGCTGGGCATGGACCTCCTATACTATCTCGAAGGTGTTGAAAATCTCCTGCTTGTGGATGCCGTGGAAGCACGCAAGGAGCCTGGCACGATCATTCGTCTCGAAGGAGATGAAGTGCCGGCTTTCTTCTCCTTGAAAATTTCCCCGCACCAGGTCGGCGTGCCGGATATGTTAGCCGTTGCAAAACTCAAAGACCTGTATCCCAAGCGAATCGTGCTGTGGGGAATTCAGCCGCAATTCCTAGAGATGGGATTGGAGATGTCTCCATTAATCGAGTCGAAAGTGGATATCCTTGTCGGCAACGCAGTGGATCAACTTAAAGCCTGGGGACATGTGATTACCACCTGAAGTGAACTAACGACTACAAAAGAGGAAAGCCGTCTGAAATTGCAGTGGCTTTCCTCTTTTGTTTTTCAGGCAGCAAGACAGTCAATCCAACAATTTGATCCTGACGAACAAACGGTCTTTGGCTGTGCGCGCGATGTCTTCAGCATTCGGACTTTGATTTTCCACCCGGATGCCCATTGGTTTTGCCGCCTGCGGCACATGGCGAAGATACTCGACCATTCGCGCCTCGACGGAATTCTCATCCAATTCGGTCTCAGTTTCTCCCTGAACAGGTTTGCGCTTCAATAGCAAATCAACTTTCGCGCCGCCCTGCAAATTCCTCCACCACTTTCGCTCGCGGCTGGTAATAACCCAGAGATAGCCGCCCTCTTCGTAATACCCGACGGGGGTGGTATATGTATTTCCAGTTTTACGCCCTGTGATCGTTATCAGCATCATGCCGTTGCTCAATATGCCATGAAACGGCGAACGCAAAACCCAAGCCATAAAATCATTTCCATTCATTTCATCACTCCATACATTTGATCGGGATTAAGAACTTGCGGAAAACGCTCTCTCAGCGTAGTCCGCGCTTCATAGCACAGGTGGCAGGCGTCGGCGTAGCGCGAAGCGTGCGGCAGGTTGTACTCTGTCACCAGCGCGGCAGGTCCGCCTGCAAGCAGGAGTCCGCATATCGGGTGGGTATCCGCATTGTAGTTTTCGCAAATCTCCTTGAGCGGAGTCTCGAACACGTTGCCAATCGAAACGCCCTGACAAATATGAATATTGCCAAGCGGATCGAGATGGACGCGCCCAGGTTCGCACAGATCTTCATGCGGACAGGAGACGAACTCTTCCCACGGATGGCTGGTTGCTCTTTCAGTGAGTTTTTTCGCCGCCCGACCACGATACATGACAGCCGCCTCGCCTTTGACCTCAGGCTGGTCAATGCTGATCATGCCTGTAGGGATGTGCAACCACTTCGCCGCAACCATCGCATTCTGCGGATTCTCGCCCAAACATTCGCCGCAATGGAACTGGTCGCTGCTGACGGTGAAATCCGCAAGCCGCCCCGCAACCGGGCGCAGCCACTCTTCGGCATCTGCAACTGAATTTGCCCAATACGCATTGGAAACAATGCCGACGGAGAACCCCATATCTGCTGCCTTGTGAACCGCTTTGACCAGAATGGCATAATACAGAAATGGCTCGCCGCCTTCA
>DYDH01000154.1:9756-10993 GCA_020717985.1 Herpetosiphon sp.
CATCCACCTCTTTAGCCTGCGAAAGTATATTTTCAATTTGCTCGAATGTCAGCGTACCCGTCTGCCACGGACTGCCCCACACAAAGCAATGGTCGCATTCGCAGGTGCATTGATAAGTGAGAAGAATGTGCAAGCCTTCAAGCTTCATTTTGATCTCCTTGCTCTCACTTAACTGTACGAAAAACAGAGGCGGGAGTCACGGGTCAAAAATCACCTGCGGACTGTCACAAAGTAACTCTTTGCCATCAATCGTTCCTCATAAACCAGCCAAGCCAGACCTACCAGATACAAAATCCGCTGGACGATTCCCTTATCAAGCACCAAAATTTGGTTTTCGGCGAGTCCGAACAAACCAGAAATTCCACCAATCAACAGAAAAAAAGCGATTCGAATCCAACGCTCACGGTTATCCGAATACATGATGACCTGCAGAAAAATTCCCAGACTCATACCGATCCCTGCGATGGTGGCAAACATGGAATGCAATTCAGATTCGCGCACTGAGTAAGGGATGGATAAGTCAATGGGTGCGGTACAAAAAATGCCTGACAACAGGATGGACAACCCGTAAATTGCTACAAGAATCAGAAAATACGAGCGTCTATTTTTATCGAAATGAAAGACAACTCCCCAGGTCAAAAGCAATCCAAAGCCGATGAACCCTGTCTGCATGATCCATTTGTAAGTATGTCCCTGAGACGCGAGATCACTGATAGTGTTTTGAGTCCAATCGTAGGCTGGCGGCACGAAGAAATGCGCCAAGATAATGATCGCAATAAAATAGGCAACCGCAACGGAAAAAGGCTTAAGTTTCATTGTATATCTTTCATGCGAGCACTTGCTTTTCCTGCGTCGACAGGTTTTCTGGTTTGTAAATAAAAATAAGCGCGACAGCCCAAACCATGACAAAGGTACTCATAATCGCCGCCCCCAAGCCTTCGCCAGCCGCAGAAGCCGTGATGAAATTGAATGCACCATGCCAAAGCGCAACCGCCAGAAGACTGCCATCCGTGCTGTTATAAAGCCAGGTGAACAGGATTGCGCCGCTCATCAAACCGAAGAACCATCCAATCGCAATGGCAGGGTCGAATAGGTAGAAGAAAATCGGCAAATGCCACAATGCCCAAAGCACGCCCAACACCAGAGTCGCGTTTAGCGCGCTCATTTTTTCCTGTAATCTGGGCAGGGCATATCCACGCCAGCCAATCTCCTCGCCAATTCCGTAGGTAAAGATCCA
>DYDH01000453.1 GCA_020717985.1 Herpetosiphon sp.
TGATGCAGACTCTCGCCGGGCGGACGATTCTCAGTCTCGCGACTGGCGGCAACACCGTCATTGCGGTGGTGGCGACCAACGCCAAATTCGACAAAGCCCAGGCCACCAAAGTGGCGCAGATGGCGCATGACGGGCTGGCGCGCACGGTCCGCCCGGCGCACACCATGCTGGATGGCGACACGATCTTCGCCCTCGCCACCGGCCAGAAGAAAGCCGACGTGAGCACCGTGGGGGCCTTCGCCGCTGAAGCGCTGGCGCAGGCGATTGTGAGAGCGGTTAAAGCGGCAAAACCGGCGGGAGGGTTGCCGGCAGCGGGGGATAATTTATTGTCCTGACACACATGGGGTAAAATAACATTACAGGAGTCTGCTATGTCAACGCTTCTTCCTATTTTGCCTTGCAAACACGAACAGGCTGTAGTTGAGCAAGTTGCCCCTACGATAGATTTGTTGAACAATTTGGATACTTTACACCCGGATGTTTTGCTTCAACATTCTATTCAACCCATAGACTACAAAAAAGGGCTGGTATTCCGATCCGCAATTGAAAGCATCCGTGGAACTTTTATTGCATCTTCAACAACGAGCCGGGAAGGTCTTGTACAAGATGTTCTTGAAAACCTAAAACAACGTGAGATGATTGCCGAATTTCGCCATCGAAGTATGAAAGCGCGTTATGATTTTGAAGTTGTCGTTCAACGCGATCCTGATTATTTTGCTGCCCTTGAGGTCAAAGGTGGCGAAGGAAATAGTATCAATATCTCTGAACGCCCATTGTGGGCGAAGGAGTTCGGTGTCTGGTGTCATCTTGATGGTGCCATCATAAATCAGCCTGCTCATGGAGCACACTCGATCATCAATCGTTTGACCAACGAAATGGTTTCACGACAAAAATTGGTAGATGTTGCCTTCTTCAAAGATATTCTTTGTGGAACACGAACAAGGCCATGTCCGAAGTATCCGAGAAAGGAAGAGAAGATTGGCTTTTTGTCAGCTCCTGATGTGTTTCTATTTCCCCAATCAATTCCTACTCTTGATAATCCCGCGCCTCCTGTACACACTTTGTCAACTTTAAAACTGCCCCGTCTGATACTCGATCTCTTTGAAGTAAAACCGGCGGATAGAAAGAAGCATATTTGGGAAATCCATGTAAAGGTTGTAGAAATATCGAGCACCGAATTTGTCAGAGAGGTCGAAGTCTGGCATCAAGATCACATCATTGACAAAAGTAAATCGCGGCCGCAACAAGTCAAATGAAACATATAAGCGAAACCCGTCAGTTGTACCTATTTGAGACATCAGAAACAATAACACAACTGGATTCACAGTTGTGGCAGGGTTCTTTTAATGCTCGCGAAAGTAGCCTACAGCAGTTATCTCCCTATGTGGGTAAACTCAAGTCTGGCATGGTTCGTATTCTTATAGAACTTTATTCTGAACCAGGCAATGTTATATTAGATCCTTTTTCCGGCTCTGGAGTGGTTCCTCTTGAAGCATGTCTTGCTGGTAGAACCGCGTGGGCAAATGACCTCAGCCCATATGCGTTTGTGCTTACAAAAGGGAAAGTACAGACTCCTGGCAGCGAAAGAGTAGCTCTACAACAAGCCGATGATCTGCTGAAACGGGTGGAGAGTGAGTCATCCTCAGTAAATTTATCAGATGTTCCTGAGTGGGTGCAGGAATTCTATCATCCTGACACCTTGCGTGAGATTTTGGTGGCATTTAGGGTTCTGAAAGAACAAGAAAATTATTTTTTGACATCTTGCCTGTTAGGAATATTACATCACGTTCGCCCAGGATTTCTATCATATCCTGCCAGTCACCTTGTTCCTTATCTAAGAACATCGAAATATCCAGCAGATAAATTCCCAAAAATGTATGCCTATCGCGACCTGC
>DYDH01000454.1 GCA_020717985.1 Herpetosiphon sp.
AATCCTCTTTTGATGTCAATACCTTCGCCAATTATGGCGGACTGAGTTGAGCCACCGTGTTATGAATGCTACCCAGACAAGCCACCTGACGAAAAATCTCAGAAATTAAAATCGGGTCAGGTTTTTCCCGAAGCATTTTAATTGTTTCAGTCACATACTTGTAGCCACGGCAGTACGCTTTCAAATCAAGCACGCTGAACGCCGACTCATCGGGACAAATCTGGCGACGCGAACAATCCGCAACGTTCACCATGAAGAGCGCCAGATTCGCCGCGTTGGTAACTGCCGTCTCGGTGATGTTCATGAAATCTTCCAAACCCCAGTATTGTTTGGCGTCACGGAAATTGAATTCGATTTGAAAGCGGAGCCGGTAATACGCGACCAATTTGTCCCAGGCGAGCGTCAAGTCACTGCTGAAGAGAATGACGTGCGCCCACGCTTGCGTTTGGAGATTCGTCTTGACGATGATCACCACACGCAAAGCGAACGGTTGGGCAAACTCGTGATGCAAGAGCGTCGCCTGATACGTGCGTGTCTCAATCCCGTCCGCCACGGTCGTTTGTTTCAAGTACTCCGCTGGAAGGTGGCGATAGTCCACACGGTCACCATACTTACGACGTGTCCCACGCTTGGCTTGCGGACCGGTGTAGGGAACGTACAGCGCCGAGTCCGACCGCAACTTGGAAATCAGATGCAGGTTGCACTGCCGCACCATTTGGAGCGCGTTATTGTTCCCAAAGTGTCCATCCAGTGCCACATAGGTCACGGAGAGCCATCCCGCCAGCTTGAGCAAAAGGGCTTGAATCATCGCTTGAATCTGTTGCAATTCAGGCGTCAAGGTCACGTCGGCTTTATTCTTGTTCTTGCTCCCACGCGGACGACCGGGTTTTGCCTTGACGACTGGGGTGGGTGAAACGGGTACCAACGGCGCGATGGATGCCGGTTTGCTCCGAACTACCTGTTCCACTGCAATTGGACTGCTCGTGTGATCTGACGTGTTGACCAGCGACAAGGCAAAGAAAGCCAAGCCGGGCACGACTTTTTGCAACAGGCCGGAGAAAAACCGATCCAGTCCAAAGGTCTGCTTGCCGGCTTTGGTCACGACGACTTCATCACCCGCGAGAATGTAGATCGCCTTGGGCTGGAACAAGTGCTGGCGAAACAAAGCGACAAAGGCCTGTGCCCAGGGAATGTGGGTGTAAAACCAACGTTGGATCGTACGGTAACTACCGCCCTTGCCTGCCCAGCGGGAGATGCCCAACATGGTCACGCGTCCAGTCATGGCGAAGAGAGCAAAGATGATACGACTGAATTGGCGGATGGTCGTCGCGGTCAAGGTTGGTTGAAGGCATTGTAAAAGTGCTATAATGTTCATGGGCTTTTGGGGTTCCTGAGTTGAGGTGTGGTAACGTCAACTCTACCACAAAAGCCCTTTCACCGCCTAAATTTTGGCGAAGGTATTGAGTACACTGAACCAAATCTCAATCTGATTCAACCACGACGCATGCGTTGGCAAAAAGTGCCACTTGATCCGTCCCGGGTGTTCCTCCATCCACGCGCGCGTCGCGGGCGCGGTGCGCGTTTTCAAATTATCGCTGACGAGATGTAACACACCATACTCCGAAACGGGCAATACACGATCCAGATAGTCCAGAAATTCAATGAGTTCAACTGCGCGATGCCGTTCATAACAACGTCCATATACCCAACCGGTACGCACGTCCAAGGCAGCGAACAAATCCAAGGTTCCATGCCGCACATACGCAAATTCCTGTCGTGCGATCCGCCCAGGCCACACCGGCAGAGCGCGCGCTACGCGTTCTAAGATCTGGATGCCGGGCTTTTCATCCAGGGACAACAGGGTGCCATCGGTGGGCGGATGGTGATA
>DYDH01000455.1 GCA_020717985.1 Herpetosiphon sp.
AGCCAGTCGTGCAATATCGTGGATCGGTGTCAGGGAACTGGGTTATTCCGGGGCTGGTGTTGCGCGATACCTTGGTGTTACGAACTCTTGCGTGACGCGGTTGATATCAGCAGCAGATGGAAAACAGGATACAGATGACATGAATTTAGAGTTGTGAACGTTCTGCACGAACGTTCCCTATTCCCCCGTCCCCTATTCCCCGGACGAACGTCCCCTATTCCCCGGAATCAATTCACCAAGGCGCCAAACATGAAGTTCACCGGGAAGCCCGTCCCTTACCCGATTCGCCAGAATGTTAGTTATTTCAATGGGTTTTTCCACTTGATCCCAGGAAAGCGCGAAAAGTCGGTATCGGTGGAGATCAGCTCACAGCCGTATTCACTAGCCAGAGCGGCCAGGTGCGCGTCGGTCACAAGGTTCGCGACAGCCTGGCCTTCGACCAACATTTTTCGAAAAACGATCCAGTGCCGGTCGGTAGGATGAATAATGCGCGTGCAGGGTTGATCTAACCAGCTTTGCACACGAGAGAGCGCCTGATCGAGAGATAGGGGGTGCTCAAAGACGCGCGGATTCGTGCCGATGCGGATGAACGCACCAAGGACGGTCCAGCAAAGGCACACTGGCGAGGCACCAGACAACTGAGCATCCCACCATTCGCGTGCCATCACATGGTGAGGACTCTGTTGGTCTTCGGAATATAAGAGGACGTTGGCATCCACGAGAATCACCGGTGATCTTCCCCCTCGATCTGAGATAGGAGCGCCTGGATGTTGTCCAGATTCCTCCCGGCTTTCAGCCCCATCTTGTGGGGGTGGGTGTGATAAGGTCGAGTTTGCGGCGGGGTATCCTCAACCATCTGCAATCCGGTACGCAGCGCCTCATTAACCACGCGCCGAAAGGGCGTACGGAGCTTTGTCGCAAGAGCTTTCGCTTTGTCCAGAACATCGTCGTCTATGACAAGTGTTGTTCTCATGATGTCATAATAGCATCATGCAGCGTGATGTCAAGGCATCATTTTGGCAGGCATCATTTTGGTTGGGCAAGCGTTGCGCTTAACTCGACGGGCTGAATAAACAAAATTGTTTGATAATTTCACAAAAGTCAAATAAAAGAAACCTGCCGACAGGGCAAGAGTCATAGCACGATCGGAGTTCAAGCGCCTGTTCTGCCGGATTTAACTTGATGTGCTTCTTTATAAGCCTTGAGCAATGAGTTAATTCGCGTTTGATAACCTGTTCCCTGTTTTTTAAACCAAGTTAAAACGTCATTATCTATCCGCAAGGTAACCTGGCTTTTTGGTACTACAGGTTTCAGCCCTTTTCTCAGAATGGCTTTCGCAAACATTTCGGGAGTGACCTCCGGATTATCAAAAAAATCTATTTCATTATCTTGCAGTTTATCAACTCGTTCCCAGTCAGTCTGGGATTTGCGAGAAATATGCTTTTTCTTCATGTTTTGTCGCCTTTCGTATTGAAATAATTTTTATGGAATTTTCGGTTTCTGTGTGAACGACCACAACCACCCTACCATCCAGAATCCCAAATGTAACAAAACGCTCTTCCCTATAATTATAGCGATCGTCTTCAATCGTAAGAGTATAGCCAGCAAAAATCATTGGAGCATCAATAAAATCAATTCCATGCTTCTTTATATTTGATTTGCGCTTTGTATCGTCCCATTCAAAATTCATATTTGTATTGTAGTTACATTATGTCAATACGTCAAGGATTTTTATATTATGGTATATTATGGTAAAATGATATTTTAGGGGCAGAATGCGGAGCTCCAGCCGCAGAGCGGGTGGTCTCAGGTAGCCCCCCAGAGGGAGGCGTTTCAGCTGAACCTTTGCACATGCTCACATGATCCGACAGTTTAATAGTTTAATGCCTGAATTTT
>DYDH01000456.1:0-217 GCA_020717985.1 Herpetosiphon sp.
TCCTGAGCGGGGTGGAGGACTTTTATGCGTGCATCTCTCGAATCTGCTTCCGGTGAATGCCCGACGCGGGCTATGCCCGCGAAATTCCAAGTTCCAGTATCCAAATTCCAAGGAATAGTTAAATTCCAATAAAGATAAGAGTTGATTGCAAAAGTCGTCTCCTGCCACCTCGCGTGGCAGGAACAGAAGATTTGGCAAAAAGTCAACGTATTATATG
>DYDH01000456.1:237-1939 GCA_020717985.1 Herpetosiphon sp.
GCCAAATCTTTGTCTCCGGCGGGACAAGCCCGCCGGTGGACTTTTGCAACTGACTCATTTATCATTCAAGCATGTCGAGAGGACTTGGAAAGCAACGGCGGCTTGGTGTTGGCGGGCAAGATATTGGCGGGACTGGACTTGGATCGGCGTGTCAATGCGATCAAGATAGCCGGGGTGTTGGAGCCGAAGATCACGAATGGGGATGTGGTGCGATCCTATCTTGGGTTGCTGGTATTGGGGCGGACGGCGTATGATGACATCGAGTTGCACCGAACGGCCGGATATTTTCGGCGAGCCCTTGGGATCAAACGGGTGCCGTCGGCGGAAACGTTGCGGCAACGCATGGACGGAGCGGAAGGGCGGTTTGACATTGCGATTAAGGCGGCTAATGCGCTGATATTGAGACGCGCGGCGCTGACGCCGGTGAAAACGGAACGTGGGGAATATCTGCCGGTGGACGTGGATGTATCGCCGTTGGATAATTCGAAGACACACAAGGAAGGCGTTGGGCGGACGTATAAAGGGACGGATGGGTATGCGCCGAACTTTGCATATGTGGGCGCGGAAGGCTACATGCTGAACTGCGAGTTGCGGCCCGGGACGCAGCATTGCCAGAAAGGGACGCCGGAGTTTTTGGCGGAAACGTTTGAGTTGCTAAAGCAGGTCGAGGCGCCGTGGGCGCCGTTGTTACGGATGGATGCAGGGAACGACGCGGCGGCGAACGTGCGACAATGTCGAAAAGAAGGGCGGCCATACATAATCAAGCGGAATCTACGTAGGGAAAGCCTGGAGGATTGGCTGGCGGTGGCGAAGATTTACGGGGCAATGCAACAAGCGCGGCCCGGCAAAACGGTTTATGTTGGGGCGTGTAATCGGTTTATGGATAATGGGCAAGGGGACTTGGAGGCATGGCGGATCGTGTTTGAAGTGACGGTGCGGACGGTCACGGCGAAGGGAGAGCGCCTGTTGCTACCGGAGATTGAGGCGGACACGTATTGGACGGGCCTGGAGGAATATCCGGAGACGGTGATTGAGCTATATCACGCGCATGGGACAAGCGAGCAATTTCACAGCGAGTTAAAAAGCGATATGGGCGTGGAACGGTTGCCCTCGGGCAAATTCAAGACAAACGCGACCGTGTTGCGGTCGGCGATGATGGCGTTCAACACGCTGCGGCGCATAGGACAGGGCTTGTTGGCTTTGGCGGAAGTGGTCTCGGAACAGGCGCGGGTTCAGCGACGGCGCTTGCGGAGCGTATTGCAAGACATCATGTATCTGGCATGCAAATATGTTCGGCGCGGGCGCCAGTATTTTTTGAAGTTCAATCGAAATTCCCGTTGGTTGAGCACGGTGGAAGTTTTGTATGCGCGCTTATAGGGAATGGGTGTGTGATCTGTGATTTTAATGACGGGAGGGGTCTGTCGAAAAACAGTAAGAATCGGCGTTGACATGCCGGAAGGGGGGGGGTAGCATTTAACCAGAGTATGAAATTGGGTTGAAACGGAGTAAAAAAAGTGTGGCCATCGAAAAATCCGGCGGTGGTTCGTGCCACAATTAACATACCGGATGAAAATCTCAGTGACGGCCTTTGCCGTCACTGATTCAGGACATACACTTTGTCAACCCCCTGAAATAAAAATATTTTGTATTGTAAGTCACTCAACAGTGACGAGTTCTCCGTAACGCGTTGCGTTTCATAGTG
>DYDH01000155.1 GCA_020717985.1 Herpetosiphon sp.
GGACATGGAAGACAATACCCGCCGCGCCGCGCGAAAATAACTCGCCTGCATTTTTGTTCTGGAATCCATCAGCTTGCTGATGGATTGGTTCCCAATTTCGGGCGCGAATTTTTCTAACTGAGACAGCTATTGCCCATAAAAAGGGACGGCAAGCCGTCCCACTCCAGAATTGCCATCGTAAAATTGCACACAAAGAAAGAAAAGGATGGTAAAATGACCGCCGTCTTGGGGAATCGTACAACGGCAGTACACGTCCCTCTGGAGGATGGTATCTTGGTTCGAATCCAGGTTCCCCAGCTAGACCCGCTAGAAATAGCGGGTCTTTGCTTTAAGCGTATAGCCACTTAAGACAACAAAATTTTAGTTAATACAGCGTCGGGTATACTTACAGGATCCCTTCACCGGAGCTTTGCCAACGAGTGAAACGGCTGAAATTATGAAAAAAATTACCGTTGAACAACCCATCGAACCCATTAAACCGATCGAGTCAAGTCTTCCGCCGCCCCACGCGGGCGGGGAAACAACTTTTGTTGCCATGCGCCATCGCAACTTCCAATTGTATTTCGGCGGACAATTAATTTCCAACATTGGCACGTGGATGCAGATCATCGCGCAGGCCTGGGTGGTGTATCAGATCGGCCATTCAGAATTGACTCTGGGCTTGGTCGCCTTCGCTTCGGCAATTCCCACGCTGGTCATCTCCCCGTGGGGTGGGGTGGTGGTGGACCGAGTCTCCCGTCGCAATCTGCTGGTCATGACTCAGGCAGGCGCGATGCTTTTGGCATTTGTTCTGGCTATATTAACTTTTACGAATGTCGTAAAGGAATGGCATGTGATCGTGCTGGCCGCTTTGCTGGGAGTGGTCAACGCTTTTGACGCTCCGGCGCGTCAGGCTTTTGTCCCTGAGATGGTTGGAAAAAAAGACCTGCCCAATGCCATCGCGTTGAACTCGATCATGTTCAACAGCGCGCGCGTTGTTGGACCGGCAATCGCTGGGATGATGCTGGCAGTGGTCGGCGCGGCCTGGTGTTTCACGATCAACGGGATTTCCTTTTTAGCCGTCATTGTGGGATTGTGGCTGATGAAATTGCCGCCGCATCGCAGGGTTCAGCACAATGATTCCCCCTGGCAACAATTGGTCAGCGGCGTGAAATATGCGGCGAAAAACCGGGAAATTTCTTCCTTGATCCTGCTCTCGCTGGTCTTTAGCATTTTCGGCATTTCTTATTTCACGGTGATGCCGGCCTTCGTGGAGAAGGTTCTTCATCAGGGAGCCATGGCTTATGGCTGGGTGAACGCCGCCTCCGGACTGGGAGCGGTCACCGGCGCATTTTTATTGGCACATCAAGTCAGCAACGGCAGGCGCGGACAATTGCTAGTCTTGACCAATATCGCCTTTCCCTTGATCCTCATCGCTTTTTCTTTCACGACCTTGTATCCGCTTTCGCTGGCGCTGGCGTATGGATTGGGCATGGGCTTCATGGTGCAATTCACAACGATTAACACTTTGCTCCAAACCCGCGTGGATGATGAATTCCGCGGGCGTGTCATGGGACTTTACACCATCACCTTCTTTGGCTTTGCGCCATTTGGAAACCTGCTGATCGGTTTTCTCGGCGAAAAGATGGGACTGAGCATCGCCATGACTTTGTTTGCGGTCTGCTCGTTGATTCTTTCACGCATTGTTTTAATGAGAACCCCCGAAGTACAAAAACTTCCGTAGGAGTGAAAATGTAGATCACGTTTATAACGTGACTGCTAAATGTTTAATAACGTATTGATGAAATCAATTTATTATGGCTTGTCTCCTGATAATGTGACTAAAGTTTTGTCTACCTTAAACGAAAGAGTCGAAATTATATTCTTCGCAGTGTAAACCAATAAAAACCGCCGGAAGCAAACAACACCACAATAATTCCCAAGGGACCTGATACCCAGACGGGACTCGCGATGGCCAAAAGCAGACCGCCCAACAGTGCCCCGATTCCCAATACCAAACTTGCCGCCAGTGCAGGCGATGATGGCATCAGGCGTCCCAAGGCGGCAAGAGAGAGGGGCGTAACCGATTGCAGAAAGAAGATGCCTGCCAGCATTGCCCAGTGTGCCTCGCCGCGAAAAGCCAATAGGAACGCGCTTGTTACGACTGCGATGAGCGCATACATACGCCAGCCAAATTGGTCTGCGAGAAAGCCGCCGATCAGTTTTCCAAGTCCGGCGGCCAGCGCAATCGAAAGCGCAAGTTGGCTGTATCCCGCCACGTCGGATTGAATGACTGTCCAAACGAGGGAGCGCAGGGCAACTGCCAGAACAAGCCCGAATGCCAGCAATTCAATATTCAATCCACTTGGAACAGAATCGGGTTGCGATGATATCGTTGATGGAATGGGAAAAAACCAAAGCGCAGAGGACAGAATTATCAATGCGAGAACGAATAAAGTGGTCGTGGTGGCTGAAAAATAAAAGCCCAGTTGTGAACCGAGCGCCAATCCGACCTCGCCAAATGCCGTAAAAACTCCGGGTCCTGCGGCGCGGTTTGGGGCGCTGATCAGTGAGATGGACCCGCCGCCGGCATGGAAAAGGGCAGAACCCAGCCCGGCAAGCAGAATCCCCCCGGTTAGGCTGAACCAGGTCAAGGCTAGGGAAAGAGCAGAGAGCAGCAGTCCGATCGCAGCGGCGCGGCGCGGCACATTAAATGTGTCCAACAGCAAACCGGCCACGGGTTGCAATCCAAACGCGAGCGCGTTGTAAAGCAGGATGTAATCAATGGCGGGGAGCGAGTTCAGCATCAATACCTGCATGACCAGAAACCCTGCCACAGCGTCCGAGACGCCGTGGGCGAGTCCGGTCAATAAAGGCAGGCTGAGCTGTTTCATAACGTGCCCAGCAGGACAATCGGCAGAATGATAAATAAATAACTCACGAGGTTGGCGATCAGGCTGGCGATCCAATTTTGACGCGCCGCGCCGCGTTTCATCAACATCAATACACCGCCTTCGATCAACACGGATAGCACAAATGCAGCCGCGAGCCAAATATACGTGTCACCCAACGAACTCACGGCAATCACGGCAGTCAACGCGCCGCCGAAAATTGTGGAAGTCACGTTCATAAGCAAAGAAGCCCACAAGCTTCGACCAAACCTGCCCCACTTAATTACAAGCATCACGATTGATTCAACGATGGAAATGACCAATGTCAGAACGATCAAAGCGCCGATGCTAAATGCCGCTAACGCAACCAACGCTCCTGGACCGGCCACGTCGTATGGAATGGATGTAAACATGATTTCTCCTTTGTGTGTGGTTATTTGAAATTTTCTGGATATTACCATGCTGCTGTTCAAGGTGACAATCGCCGAAATGTCCCACCTTAATATGTTTGGTTTGACTGCATCCATGAATCAAAAAGTGGACGGGTCGTTTTCCAACCCGTCCACTTTTCAAAATCCATTAAATCTTACAGGGTAATGGAGGCTTCGACCATTTCGGTCTTTGCATTCGTTGTAAATCCAGAGAAGCCGGTCTTCTGGCACAACACTTTCATGGTTTCGTTTTCCGGCGACATGACCGCGATGATGGTCTTGATCTTCTCGCGTTTGGCAACCTCGATCAAACGTTTGACCAGTTCCAGCCCAATACCTTGACCTTGGAATTTATCGCTGACCAACAGACTGAGACGGGCTTCCTCATCTTCGCCGCGGAATTTGCTCAAGCGGCCGACAGCGGTAATCGCGCGTTCGCCGTTCATTTCCGCTTCGACCACCAAAACAATTTCGCGTGAGTAATCGCTGTGACAGACGCGTGAGAGACGTTCGTGCGTCACACGCTCGCTGAGGAGCATGGGGGAGAGGTAGCGCAGGTACACGGAACGGTCTGAAAGCGTTGCGTGGAAACGTTGCATCAGGGGTTCGTCTTCCGCGCGGATCGGGCGAATGACCACATCCTGTCCCTTCTTGGTTGTCCAGTGTGAGACGTAGCGATTTGGATAGGGGCGAATGGCGAGTTTCGGCAATTCACTTTCAGCCATGCCAACGGGATGCAAAACCACGCGGCCATCGAGCGCCATCAAACCATCGGGAGAGGCGATCAACGGGTTGATATCCAGTTCCTTGATCCAGCGTTGTTCCACGACCAACTGACTGAAACGCACCAGCAACTTTTCGAGCGCGTCCAGATCCACGGGCTTGCGGCCGCGGACACCTTTCAGGGCGGTGTAAATCTTGGTGCGTTCGATCATGCGTCGGGCGAGGGTGGTGTTGAGCGGAGGCAGAGCCAGCGCGCGGTCTTTGAAGACTTCCACCAACTGTCCGCCGGTTCCGAAGAGCAGAACGGGTCCAAATTGCGGGTCGATGCTGGAGCCGATGATGAGTTCGTAGCCTTCGACCTTGATCATGGGCTGGACGGTGACTCCCAGGAAATGTTCCGCGCCGGCCAATTCAGTGACCGATTTTTTGATTTCTTTGAAAGCGGTTTCGACCGCGGCTGAATCCTGCAAGTTGAGTTTTACGCCGCCGACATCGGTCTTGTGGGTGACGGTTTCGGAGTGAAGTTTTACGACAACCGGGAAGCCAAGTTCTGCAGCCATTTTGCCGGCTTCCTTTGCGGAGGTGGCGATCAGGGTGGGGGTAGTGGGAATGCCATAGGCCGCCAGCAACTGCTTGGATTCGGCTTCCGTCAACAGGTCACGACCGGTTTCGCGCACATGGTTAATGATCGCCTGTGCTTTCTCGCGGTCCGGGCCGGCGCCGTCGTCATCTGGCAGGCTGGGGGTTTCATAGAGCGTCTTCAAGTTGGACATCGAATGCCACATGTAGGTGAAGGCTTGCGCGGCATCGTCGGGATATTCGAAAGTGGGGATGCCGACCTTGTTGAGGATGGCTTCGCCCGCGGCGACTTCTTTACCGCCCGACCAGGAGGCGAGGATCGGCTTGTCGTAGGATTTGGCGTACGCCTTGAGCGCCTCCGCCGTAGCGGTGGGATCGGTCATGGCTTGCGGGGTGAGGATGACGAGCAGACCATCGCTGTTGGGGTCTTGCGCGGCCACTTCCAAAGATTTGGCGTAGCGGTCGGGGCTGGCGTCGCCGATGATGTCGATGGGGTTGTTGTGACTCCAGGAAGCGGGCAGGAACTCGCTGAGTTTGTCCATGGTTTCCTGTGAGATTTCGGCAAGTTCGCCGCCGGTGGTCAGCAGGGTGTCGGTGGCGAGCACACCAGGTCCGCCGGCGTTGGTGAGGATGGTCAGGCGCGGGCCTTTGGGGCGGGGCTGGCGTCCAAGCACTTCAGCCATCGAGAAGATTTCGCTGATGCGTTCCACGCGCAAAACGCCGGCGCGGCGGAAAGCGGCTTCCAAAACTTCGTCGGAGCCGGTCAAGGAACCGGTGTGCGAAGCAGCCGCACGGGCGGCGCCTTCGGTGCGTCCCGGCTTGATGACGATGATCGGTTTGGTCAAGGCTACTTCGCGCGCGGCAGAAATGAACGAGCGCGCATCGCCAATGGTTTCCATGTAAATGACGATGCTTTCGGTGTGCGGGTCATCGCCCAGATAATAGATGAGATCGCCCCAGTCCACATCGAGCATCGAGCCGACGGAGACAAAATGCGAAAAGCCTACATCTTCCTTGAACGACCAGTCGAGCACGGCGGTGCAGAGCGCGCCAGATTGGCTGATGAAGGCCACGTTTCCTTTGCGAGCCATGCCGGCGGCGAAGGTGGCGTTGATCCCACTGATGGGACTCATCACGCCCAGGCAGTTTGGTCCTACGATACGGATGCCGCCTTTGCGGGCGTTTTCAAGCATTCGTCGTTCGAGTTCCACGCCTTCGGGTCCGGTTTCCTTGAAGCCCGCCGAAATGACGATGGCGCCCTTCACGCCAGCTTCCACGCACTCAGTGATCAAGTCGGGAATGCTGGTGGCAGGGGTGACAATGACAGCCAAGTCAATTTGATCGGGAACGTCTTTGATGCTGGGGTAGGCTTTGATTCCCAGCAGGCTGGGGCGTTTGGGATTGATCGGGAAAACGGCGCCGCCGAACGGGCTGCTGATCAAGTTCCATAGAATAGTGCGACCAACGCTGCCTTCTTTTTCAGTTGCGCCGATGACGGCTACGTTCTTGGGGGCAAAGATGCTCTTGAGGGGATTTGCTGTATATTGATAGATGTCTTGAGAAGGGTCAAGGCGCGACCATGCTTCTGGTTTGGGGGTAGATGCTAATGTCATAACGTTATCCTTTTTATGTACCGCTCGCTTGGCGGTTGAAATAATAACAATGGGTTTGTCTTGTGAAAACAAGCACAAGGCAAAATGATTATACTTCCGAAAAACAGCTAACAGGTCTGAACATGTCACTTTTTTTGCATGTGAAATGTCTTAAAATAATCTCGGATGTTACGCGCCGTCTAAAGTTCCCCATAGATCAAAGTGGAAGTTCTTTACAGATAAAAAATAATCCGCTAATCTTCGCAAATCTGCGCGAATTGGTTTTAGATCGGCGAAAATTACCGTAAAGCACATTTAGGTGTAGCCGTACCCCAGAAGGTTTTCTTGAGAAATTTGGTTATTTTAGCCAACCTTCGGGACAGTTTCAACTGAAATGAAACACACTAAATGAGATTGCCATGCTGGTGATATAATTTGTATTGTTTGATGTTCTGCTGGTGTCCCAGCGCTGGGTATTGCTTGCGCGAAGATAAAAATATTTCATCCAAAAAATCATTGGAAAGGAGCTAAAAATGGCGAACAAGGAACAAGGAAAAGGAAAAGACAAGGATAAGAAGAAGAAAAAGAAGAAAGAAGACAAGTCGAAGAAGTAGTTTTTACTCCCCCAAATCAAAAGAAGATTTGGGGGAGTTGTTTATCATTGGAAAATTCCCCGCAGGTTTCTATGAAATGAAAAACGCAATCCTGTGCCTAAGCCTGTGGGATGGTATTGATCAACCCTGCTTCTGTGACGATCCTCGGCACGATTTCCTCCCAGCCGACCGCCATGATGTGGAGCCCATGGACACCCTGTTTGGTCTTGATCTTTTCGATCAACTCAAGCGTGATTTGCACACCTTCCTCCTGTTCGTTGCCTTTCTCTTTTGCGATTTCCATGCGCTTGAGGATTTTCTCAGGGACGAATACGCCCGGTACTTTGCTGTGCATGTAGGCGGTGGTCTTATAATTCTTGAGCGGAGTCAGCCCGATCATGATGTAGACCTTGTCAAGGAGGTTGCGCTTGGCGATTTCGTTCAGCCATTCGTCCAGCGCGTCTGCATCCAGCACCACGTTGGTCTGGAAGAACTGCGCGCCCGCGTTGACCTTCTTCTCTTCGCGCAACGCCTGAAATTTCATATTGGATGAAAACGGGGAAGCCGCCGCGCCTAGGAAGTATTGCGGGGGACTCTTGATCTCGCGCCCATCGAGATATTTTGCTTCGTCACGCAGCCGACGCAGGATCCACAACATCTGCACCGAGTCCATGTCGAGGATGCCCATCTGTCCGCGCGGACAGGGACCGAGCGCCATGCTGTCACCGGTGATGCACAGGATATTCCGCATTCCCAAAGCTGATGCGCCGATCACCTCGGACTGCATCCCCACACGGGTGCGGTCACGCGCCGCCACCTGCATAACGGGCTCCGCTCCCATATCCACTGCCAGTTTGCTGCAAGCCAGTGAAGACATGCGCGGAGTTGCGGAGGGATTGTCTGTGAAATTGATCGCCGTTACATAGGGCTTGATCATTTCGATATTCTGTTTTAATTTATCGGTTTTGATCGAAATGGGAGGGGCAACTTCGGCTGCGACGACGAATTCGCCCGCCTTCAACCTGCGCTCCAGTTCCGAGGCGGGTTCGCGGGAAGTGTTCGGGGCGTGATATTCCGAGTCGCCCTGCCACCAATTGGGCTGGCGGACAGGCCTAAAGATGGAATCCAGTGTCTTCGAAACAGAACCCTCTTCACGGTTGGTCAATCCACTGATGATGGTTTTTACCCCCACTTTTTTCGCCTGATCGACGATATCGCCCCATGTTTCTGTTCCAGCCTTCTCCCAATCCAAGGGCGGCAAAACTTCGAGCAGCATTTCCTCGCGCCCCATTTTGAAGGAGCGTTCGAAGATTTTGTACCAGATGCAGGGACGGGTTTCATCCACGTAGCATTTTTCGGGAGTTGATCCGCCGCAGGGACCGTTCCGCAAACCTTTCGGACATTCCATTGGGCAGATGAAGGCGGTCTCTTGCAGGAGACAGTTACCGCACATGCGGCAGCCAAATAACGGACCCTTGACCGTGGCTTCGATTTTTGCGAGCGCGCGCCTGTTGAATGAATCTTTTTTGAATGGGATGAATGGGGGCTGCCAGCGACGTCCTGGGGTGAAGATGGGCATAGGATGACTCCTGTAGAATTATATATAATATATAATTCTACACAAATCAATGACTTTTGAAAAGGTAACTAATGTCACCACTGCTTCACAAAACATAACGGTATAATTTTGGGATGAGACGTTTTTGGATATTAATTCCGCTTCTTTTTTTGACCTTGAACCTGCTTCCGTCCGAACGGGCGGGTGCGCGTCCGGTGCATTTTTCTCCCAGCCTTTCCGCGCTGGAATTACTCACAGAAGTGAATGACTTGCGCGCCGCTGAAAATTTGCCGCCCTACAAAACGAATTCCATCCTGATGACTATTGCCCAATCTCACGCGGATTACATTGCCAGAACTGGCGTGATGACGCATTTTGACGCAAAGGGCGCAGCGCCTTATCAACGCGCCATTTCAGCGGGGTATTCCGTCGCAGGCGACCTTTCGCAAGGTGGGGTGTTTTTTGAGAATATCGGTTCAGGCACAGGACTGACAGCTTCCGGCATTGTCGGTGTTTGGCAGGATGATAATGAAGATTTGCAGACCATGATCTCGGAGGAGTTGAAAGATGTTGGCGCTGGCGTGGCAGTTGCGGGCGGCGTGACCTATTATGTGCTGGACGTGGGCGCATCATCAAACATCTCTATCACGTCCACATCAACACCCGGTACGCAACCTGCTGTTATATCCATCAGCACACCGTTGGAAGATGGCACGGTCTATCATCAGGTGCGGGCGAATGAGGCTTTGTGGAGCATTGCGCTCAACTACAACACAACAGTTGAAAATCTCAAATTTTTGAATCGTCTTCCATCCAATGACATATATGAGGGACAGAAGTTGCTTGTCCGGACACCTGAAGTAAAGACAGCCACGCCGACAACCCTGCCGACCGCCACGTTTGGGATCCCAACTTCCACGGCTACACATCCGATCACACCGACGGTCACTGCCACCGCCACGCCGTTACCTGTCGCGCCGACATCCCGTCAAAACGGGCAGACGGCGGTCGGCGCCATTGTTTTGATTGCGTTGGTTGCCGCAGGCATTGGTGCATGGCTGGGCAGCAAAAAGGGTAAACTCGATTCCCAGTAAAATAGCCATGAGGATTAGATGAAAAGAATCGATCAATTAACTTTTACACGCTTTATTGCGATCATCATCGTATTGTTTTTTCATGGCAGTGGGGGGGTGTATTACCAGGCATTAAGTGCGTTCCTGCCTTCCGCGCTTTTGCTGTCTGCCACAACGAGCGTGACCTATTTATATGTGCTTTCGGGTTTTGTGATGTCACTGGTCTATTATCGTCCGCAAGAGAAGTTTGCCGTCGGCCAGTATTGGACTTCGCGAATCCTGCGTCTTTATCCGCTCTATATTATTTCATTTTTGCTGGTTTGTTATTACTATGTTGATTACATTGCCAAAATAAAGCCGCAAAAGATACTTGCGAATGTCTTTGTACTGCAAGCCTGGTGGCCGCCCTATGCCCAGTCTTTTAATTATGCGTCATGGTCAATGACCGTTGAGTTTTTCTTTTACGCCGTATTTCCGTTCTTTATCATGTGGGCTTATCGTCAGTCCACCAAAAAAATGATCTTGGTTTCCATTATTTTGTGGGTTGTCAACCAGGTGGTCCATAATATCCTTTGGGTCGGCTATTACCCTGAAAGCGTAAACTTTCTTGTCTATTTCCCGCCTTTCCATTTAAGTTCATTTATTCTGGGCGCAGTCGGTGGAATTTGGTTTCTGCGCGAGGGGCGCGGACAGGTTGTCAAGCCGCGCAACATTTTGCTGGTTTTTTGGGGAGGCGTGCTCCTTGCATCTGCTTATATTATTCTAAGTGGTAAATTCACCCGGTTTCCCAATCATCTTGAATTAATGACGGGACTTCTAGCCCCTGTATTGACCGTCATCATTGTTGCCCTTGCATTGGACAAATCGCGTCTTTCCAAACTCTTTAATTATTCCGCATTGGTTGCTTTGGGGGAAACATCTTACGGATTATATATCCTGCATGTGCCTTTTATCTGGATTTACCAGCGTGCTCTGGAAAACTCATCATTGGCAAATTCCCAGCTTATTTTTGATTACACATTCCTGCCCTTGATGATCGGGTCAGGATTGCTTATTCATTATTACATAGACCAGCCGCTTCGCAACTGGCTCAAGAAGATTTTACAGCGCATAAGTCTGCCACTTCTCATTTTGGACCTTGCGATCATTGCGCTTTCGGTTTACCTTTCCTTCCGCCTGCGCTTTGACGTGAAGCGTGAGTACGCATCCTATCGTTCAATGTCCTTGTTGATGTTCTGGTCTGCGTTCATCCTGCGCACAGTTTTCTCTGTTGGGTTCAATGCGCTAAACCCCGCCAATTTTTACGGCACCCTCACGCAGTTTGTTCGCCCTGTTTTGATCTCTGTCACAGTTGGTTCCATTGTCATAGCGGGGATTATCCTGGCGGGATATTCTCTTGGTTACTTCGAGAATTATCCGCGCAGTGTCTTTATCCTGG
>DYDH01000457.1:0-358 GCA_020717985.1 Herpetosiphon sp.
TTCCTAGTTCATCCGGTCCATAGATACTGTCATAGCCTGATAGTGTGTAATTGACAAATCCAAAGCCAACATCAACAAGTGGAAGACCAATTCCACCACTTACGCTAACATATCCGCTATATGTCTTCAGCTTTCGATCTGACACTGATGTTGTCTTTGTGCCGCCGAGTCCTAGACCTACAATGTCTTCCACTGTCAAATCAAAACCCCTATAATCTACGAAGGCCAAGCCCTTGTATTTCTCTGATAATAGTTTGTCACTACGTAATCCTTCAGCAATACCCGCATAAACTGCATAACCGCCACCTAGTATTACAACGAGATTTCGCATTACTACGAGATTTTAACAGTTAGACTC
>DYDH01000457.1:375-1886 GCA_020717985.1 Herpetosiphon sp.
CAAGGAGATTGCCATGAGAAAGAACAGCAAACGGACGAAGCGGCCGTTAAACGTGCCGCCAGCCAGCGGGCGCGAGCCTTCGGGCAAACTGACAGCGTGTGATGTCATCAGAAGCGTCGAAGAGTTCACAGCATACACTCGGCAGTTTGTTAGCGTGTTTGACCGCCGTGAACAGCAACACTGGTCGGTCTTTTATCTGTGCGGGCAGCTGGCTAACCTGACTCGCAAGACGATTGAGCCGATGGTGTTGGGGTTGTACGGGCCGGACACGAAAGCGGTGCGGGCTCTGCAACACTTCATCGGACAAAGTTTGTGGTCTGCCGAAGCGATGATTGTGCGTTGTCAACAGTTGGCAGCGACGTGGTTGGGCGAAAGT
This sequence comes from Herpetosiphon sp., assembly GCA_020717985.1. Classification (GTDB taxonomy): domain Bacteria; phylum Chloroflexota; class Anaerolineae; order Anaerolineales; family Villigracilaceae; genus Villigracilis. The sequence continues at coordinate 752 of DYDH01000457.1, forward strand.
GACGGTGTGGTCATTGTCGACGGAAGCGGCTTTCCCAAACAGGGTGCGGATTCGGTCGGCGTGGCGCGTCAATACTGCGGTCATTTGGGAAAAGTCGCCAATTGTCAGGAAGGAGTTTTTCTGGTATACGCCAGCCGACACGGTTTCACGTTTCTGGATGAGCGTCTGTATCTGCCTGAGAGTTGGTTCGGCGATGATCATCGTCAACGCTGGCAGAGATGCGGCATTCCCAACGAGGTGGTCTTCTGCACCGAGCCGGAATTGGCGCTGGAGATGATCAGCGGGCTGGCGCGCCAAGCTGTCGTTCCATTTCGTTGGGTTACCGCCGATGAGCATTTTGGGCAGAATCCAGCCTTTTTGCAGGGGATTTCGGCGTTGGGCAAATGGTATCTGGCCGAAATGCCCGCCGACACCCGCGTTTGGAAACGCACGCCACAAGTCGAGCCGCCCGGATGCGGCCCGTTGGGACGACCCCGATTGCATTCCCGCGTGGTCAAGACTGCGCCACCGCCGGAGCGTGTTGACCTGCTGGCGAAAGAATTGCCACGCTCGATGTGGAAGCGTTACACGATCAAAGAAGGAAGCAAAGGGCCGTTGCTGGCCGACTTCGCCTTTCTGCGCGTCGCCCCGGTGCAACAAAACTTGCCCGGTCCGCGCCAGTGGTTGGTTCTTCGCCGAAACTTGGCCGAGCCAGCCGAGACGAAGTTTTATTTGAGCAATGCGCCCGCGCGCTGTGCGCCCGATACACTGGTGCGCGTGAGTGGCTTGCGCTGGCCGGTTGAAACCGCGCTCAAGGAAGGCAAAGGCGAAGTCGGAATGGATCATTACGAAACACGCACTTGGTTGGGTTGGCATCATCACATGGCACAGACGTTCATGGCGCATCTGTTTCTGACGCGGTTACGGTTGGTGTTTAAAAAAAAGTCCAGCCCTGACGATAGCCCAGTCGCGGCGGCTGATTGCTCAAGCGATCCAAGACGACGGCGAAGCCATCGACATCGTTGCCCTGATCGATTATCGCCAATGGCGCAATCGGGCCGCCTATCGCTCTCATCGCAATCGCGCTCGTTCCCGTTCTCGCCAGCGGTGATCGGCGCTTGAAACACGCGAAATCTCGTAGTAATACGAAGTCTCG
>DYDH01000458.1 GCA_020717985.1 Herpetosiphon sp.
ACAGGCGATTGCCGAACAATATCAAACTGTCCCATCCACAAAGGCCGGTGTGGCGCTTGCACTCTCAGACCGCCTTGATTCTCTCGTCGGACTTTTCGCGGCGGGACTTGCTCCCACGGGCGCGAAAGACCCGTTCGGTCTGCGCCGCGCCGCGATTGGCGTTGTCCAACCGTTGATCGAACATGACCTTGATTTTGATCTCGCCAAAGCTGTAAAAGAATCCGCGAAGACACAGCCGATTGAAGTCAGTGCCGAAGCACAAAAACAGATCCTTGAATTTATCGCAGGGCGTTTGAAGGTGGTACTCGGTGACATGGGATTCAAACATGATGTCGTGGATGCCGTGCTTGCGGCACAGTCCACCAACCCTGCGGGAACTGTTCGGGCCGTGAATCAACTTTCAGCGTGGGTGGGGCGCGAAGATTGGTCGTCCATCCTGGATGGCTTCGCCCGCTGTGTCCGCATCCTAAGAAGTCAGACAGTGGACAGTGGACAGTGGACAGTGGATGAGAGCAAGTTTGTGGATGCGGAAGAGAAGGCTTTGTTCAAAGCGATTCAATCCTCCGTCCACGGTCAACCGTCCACCGTCAATGACTTCCTCGAGATCGTCGCCAAACTCGTCCCGTCCATCACCGCATTCTTCGACAAAGTGCTGGTCATGGCGGAGGATGAAAAGGTGAAGCAAAATCGTCTGGCGCTGGTGGGACAAATTGCTGGTTTGTCCAAAGGCATGGCAGACCTGAGCAAGCTCGAAGGTTTCTAAAAGTAAAACGGGAACAAGCCAATGCTTGTTCCCGTTCTTTATCTCGTAAAGCAGTCACGTTGAAAACGTGACCTACGTTAACTATCGGGGGTGATACCTTCCAGCAGATAATTATATTTGCCGGTATTCAAATTCCATATCTCCGCAATTCTCTGCGAGTTCCATAGATCGCCCCTGACGACGATTGTAAGTTTGTCGTAATACAGGGCGATATTTTTATCCTCGATCAAATTTTCGCCTGCCTTGAGCGTTTCCATGTAACCCTTGGGGATGACATGCCGAAAGTGACCGATGCGCCATTTGTTCACATCGTAAAGCGGCATCCGAGTCATCAGCGGGTCTGCCAGCGAGTTCATGTCGATCATGTGGAAGTTGGGCCCCATCGTCATCGAGTTCAATCCCAGCGGACCCACCAACTTGACCCGCACAGGTTCACCTGGAAGATAGACCCATTTATCACGGGCATAACCTGCGGATGGCGACTCCTTCTTTCTCAGCCGCTCAAAAAATCCAAGTCCCAAATAAACAATGCGCTCATCCGAAATTTCGTGTTCGTCAATATAAATGCGATGATCGCCATCCTCGACAACTCCAAAGGACGGATTGCGTTCGGTGATTAAAAAGATCGGCGCAATGCCCACAAGCAGGACAAGCCCAATTGCCACACCATACATTTTTGGCGACTTGAACTCCAGCGTCGAAAGCAGCGCAACGCAAGCCAACAGCGGCGTGGAGAAATACCGTCCGCTCATGAAATCGCCGCCGATGTAAACCGTGTACAGCAAATAAAGAATCACGCCCGCAATGACGATCCTGTGTTTGTTGTTTTTGTTGACCAACCCCACAGCGCAAACCGTGAAAATCGTCAGCAGGGTGATCGGGTCCATGCGCAGGGAATTTTTATAATAATAAAATCCCTGTGCGATCAGGCTCGAAGCGGGGATGCCGGTATTGATCTTCGCGTACGCCGTGTTCGGAAAGGGAAAGCCATAATAGAAAAGCGAAAACAATTCCCATGCGATCAACGGCAGGAATCCAAGTCCAAGTGTGACAAGAGTTTTGATCTTATTCGGACTTTGCCAGAACAGGATGAACAGGGCCGGGAAATAAAAAAGTAACGTATCCAACCGATCCACCCCGCCGAGGGC
>DYDH01000459.1 GCA_020717985.1 Herpetosiphon sp.
CGTGGGATTTGCCGCTTGTATCACCATCCGCCCACCGATGGCACCCTGTTGTGCCTGGATGAAAAGCCCGGCATCCAAATTTTAGAACGTGTGGCACGCGCCCTGCCGGTGTGGCCTGGGCGGATCGCACGGCAGGAATTTGGGTATGTGCGCCATGGGACCTTGGATTTGTTCGCCGCCTTGGATGTGCGCACAGGTTGGGTGTATGGCCGTTGTTATGCACAGCATCGCGCGCTTGAACTCGTTGAGTTTCTGGACTATCTGGATCGCGTATTGCCTGCTTCGGAATATGGTGTGTTACATCTCGTCAGCGATAATTTGAAAACGCGTACCGCGCCCGCGACGCGCGCGTGGATGGAGGAACACCCGGGGCGGATCAAGTGGCACTTTTTGCCAACGCATGCGTCGTGGTTGAATCAGATTGAGATTTGGTTCAGTGTACTCCAACGGAAATGTCTGGCACACGGCTCGTGGCGCAGTTATGCCGAGTTGCAGCGACACATCCTCACTTTCATCCGCACATACAATCGGCGTTGGGCGCATCCCTATCGCTGGACGTACAAGGGATTGCCGTTGGCGGTCTGACGACCGTCGGAAAACTTATGAGACACGGTACTAGTGACCTGATGCCTAAGTTTTGCAACGAATTAAACCAGGCGTGTTGTTGAGCCAGTAGCGAAATTGCCGACACGACCATTCCCATTGAAAGGGATGGGCAAAACGCTGGTTGTAGTCCAATTGACTGTCTCGAATGTGTTGGATGATCCGGTTGCGGTCATTCCAGCTTCCGCGCAACAGGTATCGCTCGCTGAATGCTTCCAGCAAAGATTCTGCCTGATTCAACCAAGACCCATCGACCGGTGTGAACAAAACATGGATGCGCGGCGATAGATCGCGAAAGAACGTGGTGGTGTCGTCACTGATGTGACTGGACCCATTATCGATAATCAGGTGGATGCGTTTCGCCCAGCCATAGGGATGTAACATCCGACACAAGGCAGGACGAAAATGCGCGCCATCATTCTTGTCCAAGCATTCGGCCCACATGCGTCCGTTGTACACAATCAAGCCTGCGAAGAGATTCACCGTGCCGTGTCGTTTGTATTCAAATTCCTGACGTTCAATCTGACCCGGGCGCATTGGTTGAGTGGGCATCGCCCGCTCCAGAACTTGGATGTTGGGTTTCTCGTCAGCGCAGATGATCACTTCGCCACGTTGCCAAAAACTCTCAATTCGCTCGTAATACCAGAGGATTTTTAATGCGCGCTCGACGGCCTCGTCATCCCAAATCGTCGTTTTCCAGGAGCGCACGCGATGCGGTTGCAAATCCGCCGCAGACAAAATGTCTCGAATGGTCGTCTGGTGAATGCTGTCTACACGCTCCGCGTCCAATTCGCTGGCAGCCTGAGCCAGACTCCGTTGTGACCAATGCGTTACTTTCCAACCAACACTGTCCGGCGATTGACAAGCCAACGCTTCAATTGCGGCGCGTTCGTCGGAGGGAAAAAATCCGTGGGTGACCGGAACGTGGCGCATCGTACAGAGCCGCATCCAAACCACTTTGGCGATAGCGCTCGCAGACACGCCAGATGGTAGTTACATCGCGCTGGACTTGGTCGCTCAGCTGGATCACCTGTTGGTGTTTGTCGGTTCGGCCGAGCAGGATCTCGGCACGGCGGGCGGCTTTGAGTGGCGTCTGACCGTCTCGCAACAGTTCTTGCAAGAAGAGTTTGTCTTTCCGTTTCAATACGAATTTGTCGGGATTGCGACCGGGCATGCCTTATCTCTCCGTTTGGTATCGGGGGATAGTTTACCCTAGCATAAGCGGTCGAATCCGGCAAATCATTCATTGCAGAATTTAGGCATCAGGTCACTAGTACCCTGTC
>DYDH01000460.1:0-482 GCA_020717985.1 Herpetosiphon sp.
CGTTGACTTGCTATGGTATTGAATGATATTGGCAACAATGTTTTGCTGGGCTTCAGATAACCCAACCAGCGGGCTGGCTTTCAGAATGTAATAACCGTGTTCGTTGTGGTCTACTTTATTAATAAAATGACCAATATCATGTAATAGCGCGGCAACTTCCAGCAATAATTTAATTTCTTCGCCAAGGTTGTGTAAATCATGAGACTGGTCGAATAAACCTGCCGCGTGATGTGCAACTACCTTCGCGTGTTCCGCATCAAAATGGTATTTTTCTCCGAGGCGCAGGGCGGAAGTCCACACCTGCTCGCGCGGCGAAACACGCGCAGTCTCCTGCAAACTGTATGCCATATCCCACAGCACGCCGTCTTTCAAGCCAACATTGGGAATGGTCACTTCCTTGATCTTTGCCTCGTGCGCGATCATTTGTAGGACGATGGATGCGGGCAGGATGACATCTGCGCGGTCGGGCTTTAACTTGAATT
>DYDH01000460.1:539-1899 GCA_020717985.1 Herpetosiphon sp.
CTTCGAGAGTGATGGCGCGGTCGCTGTCGCGTTTGAAAAGTTTCTGGCGCAAGCTGCCCATCTCTTCGATGTTGCCCCCCGTCCCGACGCAAATGTCTATTTTTTTGGAACCGAGCTCACGGTCAATGCGGTGACGCGCCGCTTCGGCATATTCCCGCACCAGTTTATGAAAAGGCATCGCAGAGCTTTTTTCGCCGCTCAATTTTTCAAGCAGGCGCACGGTCCCCATGTTGTAACTTTCAGTCGAAAGAATATTCCCGTTTTGTGAAAGAGTGACTTCCACACTGCCGCCCCCAATATCGATTACCAATGCATGTTTGTTCCTGAGGTTTACAGACTGAGCCACAGCCAAATGAATAAGCCGCGCTTCCTCTTCCCCGCTAATGGTTTCGATGGCAATATCTGTGGCGCGTGCGATGCGGTCAATTAGGAGATCGCCATTGGTCATCTCGCGCATGGCGCTGGTGGCAATCGCGCGGATCTTCTCAACGCCATGATCGTCTGCGGTTCTGCGAAAACGGGCAAATGCATCCAGAGCTTGCTGTGTGGTTTCCTCGCTGAGGACGCCAGTTGTAAAGGCATCCTGTCCCAGGCGCACTGGCAGACGAAGATTTTCAACTACTTCAACCTTCCCGTCGTAAACGATCCGCCCGACGACCATACGCATGGCATTGGAGCCAACATCAATTGCGGCAATAATTTGCATGGGTCCGTTCTTTATTTTGACAGGCGGGGATTGGATAACATCATGTCACTGAGTTCGCCTGTCTCAACATAAATTGTACGCTCACAAATATTCGTCACGCGATCCGCTGCCCGTTCCAAATTATGCGCCACCCAAAACAGGTAATTGGCGCGTTCAATGTTGCGCGCACCGCGAATCACAAACTCCATCACTTCAGAATAGAGATTGTTATACATTGCATCAATCATATCATCATCAGAGATGATACGGACGGCGGACGGTACATTGGTGTGGATGAACGCGGTCATGGAGCGGTGAAGCATGTCAGACGTTTTGACCCCCATCTCATAGGTCATACGCAAAAGACGTGGAACACTAATGCCTTCCGACATCAAATTAACGCGCGCGATCGTTTTGGCGTAATCGCCGATTCTTTCCAGTTCGGTGTAAATATTCAGCGCGGAAGCCAGGAATCGCAGGTCAAATAAAACAGGAGCCTGCGTGGCGATGGAGATGATAATCTGCCCTTCCAGGTCGAAACGTTTTGCATTGATCTGTACATCATTTTCATAAATAATGCGCGAACTTTCCATGTTGTGATCTTTTAGCGCGGAAACAGATTCGACCATGGCGGTTTCAACCATACTGCTCAGGAGCAGTAATTCATCCCGAATA